>JBBIVY010000062.1:6426-23357 GCA_037439485.1 Planctomycetota bacterium
CGGGTGTGGTCTTTCTGCTTCGTGTGTAACATCCCGATCACAATCGGAACCCTCGCCTGTGGAAAGAAGACCCAGCCGAGGGCGGCTGGGCTACATAAGCAGAATCAGAAGCAGCAATCACACCCGGGGGTCCCGACGCGTCGGGATGCCACATAAGCAACATAAGCAACAGCCACAGCCAGCTCGCCTCTTGACCCAACGGACGCCGGACGCTACCTTGGTGGCCCGGAGGATACCCCATGGGAAGATCGAGACACCCCAGGCGCTTTCTCACCCCCGAGGAATCGGAGCGGGTGAAGGAGGCCGTGCGCGAGGCGGAATCCCGCACCTCCGCGCAGATCAAGGTCGTCATCTCCCGCTTCGCCTGGCGCGGCGTCCGGCACAAGGCCGAGGAGGTCTTCAAGCGCCTCGGGCTCGACCGCACGACGCACCGCAACGCGGTCCTCTTGCTCCTCGTCACCACAAGCCGGCACTTCCTCATCTACGGCGACCAGGGCATCCACGAAAAGGTGGGCGAGGCCTTCTGGACCGGACAGCGCGACGCCATGGCCGAGGCCTTCAAGTCCGGACGCTTCGCCGACGGGCTCGTCGAGGCCGTGCGCTCCGTCGGCGGGCCCCTCGCCGAGCATTTCCCCCGAACCGAGGACGATCGCAATGAGGTCCCCGACGACGTGGTCGAGGAGAACTAAGCTCGCCTCGGCGCTCGCGTTCCTCGCCCTGGTGCCGGCCCTGGCGGGATGCACGCGGCCCGACTATCCCCCGCGCCCGGCGGACGGCGTCGCCGACTTCGCGGGGCTCCTCAGCGACGAGCAGAAGCAATCCCTCGCCGAACGCATCGCGAAGGCCCGCGAGGAGAAAAACCTCGAACTCGCCGTCGCCACCGTCGGCTCCATCCGCGATTTCAAGGACACCTCCAACAACTCCATCGAGGCCTTCGCCTGGGGCCTCTTCCGCGCGTGGGAAATCGGCAAGAAAAGAAACTACACCGGCGTCCTGCTCCTCGTCGCCAGGGAAGACCGCCAGGTCCGCATCGAACTCGGCGACGCCTGGCGCCGCTCGCGCGACGCCGACGCGCAGGGCGTCATGAGCGTCGCCATCCTCCCGGCCTGCCGCGAGGGGGACTATCCCCGGGCCATCTCCAACGGCGTCGACGCGCTCATCGTCGAGTTCGACCCGGCGCACAAGAAGCCCTACTACGGCGGATCGTACTGGGGCCCGTCCTGGGCGCTTATGACGAGTTGGAAATTCCTCGTCCCGACCGGCATCTTCATCCTCTTCATCGCCCGCTCCTTCTGGCGCGACGGCGCCGCCGGCTGGGGCTGGACCGTCATCACCGCCGTGGGCGATATCCTCCTCTTCCCGTTCCGTCTCCTCGGCTGGGTCGCCGACTACGGAGGCGGCCCCCGTCGGGGCTTCTGGAGCTCCGGGCACTACTCCAGTTGGGGTTCCTTCGGCGGGTCCGGCGGAGGCAGTTCCAGCGGAGGCTCCGGCGGCGGGGCGACGGGAAGCTGGTAGGCCATTAAACACCAGGGGCGTCCCGGAGATCGGGACGCCCTTGGGAAAGCGGAGGAATCCGCGCCGGTCAACTGGCGGTGGCGTTGAGGACGGTCTGGAGCGCGCCCTCATCGAAGAGGTTGCCATGCGTGAGGTAGTCGATGGTGTTCGTCCCGAGGCCGCCGTCCATCACGAACCCGGCGACGAAGTGCGCGTAAGCCTCCGGGTCTGAGGCATAACCGATGGTGACGGTGTCGTTGCCGGCGCCGGTCAGCATCGTCAGGAGGCCGGTGAAGGTCGACGTGCCGGTCGAGTTTTCGAAAAACTCGATGGTGATGTTGTCGTCGTCCGTGGCATCGCCCGCCACGGCGGACGGTCCGGTGACGACCGTGACCGGGCCGGTGAAGGCGCCCTCTTCGATGCTGAGGTAGTCGATGCCCGAGCCGAGGTCGACATAGGTCGAGCCGGTGACGGTGAGGCCGGGCAGGCTCACTTCATCGGAGCCCGAGCCGGTATACACGGAGAGGTTGCCGGAGATGGTATGAGACGTGGCCGCCACGCCGATCTCCATCTCGCAGGAATCGGCCGCCGCGCAGTAGATGCTCAGGGAGCCGCCGACGCTCGGACGGACGTGGAGGCTGTACTCGCCCCCGCCGACGGCGAGGGTGACGTTGCCGCCGAGCGTCGCGGCGGCGTCCGTGGTGAGATAGTTTCCGCCGGCGCCGTTGAGGATGACGACGTCGCCGTCGAAGTCCGTGGCGCCGAGGGTGATGTAGCTGCCCGTATCGGAGATGCCCAGGTTGCCCACGCCGCTGTAGAGCGTGCCCTGTCCGTCGCCGCGCACGACCGTGAACCGTCCGTCGAACTCGCCGCTGATGGTCCGGAGATAGAGCCCGTCCGCGCCGGAGTTGACATAGGTGTTGCCGGCGATGTCGGCCGAGCGGAACGTCACGTAGTCGCTGCCGGCGCCGTTGACAATCGTCACGTCGCCGCCGATGGTGACGCCCCGCGACGGGTCGAGGAGCGATTCGCCGATGCCGGTGTAGCTGGTGTAATAGCGCCAGCCCGTGCCCTCGAGGCTGCCCACGCCGGCGACGCCGTATTCCGGGCCGCCGCTGTTGAGGATCGTCACCGAGCCCGTCACCGTCGCATCGGCGATGGTGAACCCGGCGTTGCCCCAGGCGCTGACCGCGAGGACGTTGCCGCCGATCTCGGATGAGGTGATGCTGGTCAGGTCGACGCCCGCGCCGTTGAGGACGGTCACGTCGCCGGCGACGGTGGTTTCACCCGTGAGGGTGAAGCTGCCGGCCAGGTTTCGGATGGAGGGCTCGCCGACGCCGTAGGTCCCGGCGCTGCCGCCGTCGCCCCTCATGTAGACGATGGAGTCGAGGAACACCGAGTTGAGGGCGCGGAAGGTCGCGCCGCCCGGGCCGTTGTCGATGAATGCGAGGCCGCCGACGGCCGAGTCACCGATCAACACGTCGTCGTTGCCGACGCCGCTGATGACCGTGAGGGCCCCGACGAGGGTCGTGTGCGACAGGCTGAGCACCGTCTCCATGCTGGTGGTGCCGACGCCCCGTTCCAGCGGCACGCCGGAGTTGACGACGAGCAGCTTCGTCGCCGCGACGTGGGAGAGTTCGACGTCGGTGAGGCCGATCCCATTAAGCACGGCGATGTTCCCGGCCACGCCGAGGTCCTGAAGCCCGACCGTCTGGGTCCCGTTGCCGTTGACGACGGTCAGGTCGCCGCCGACGAGGAACGTGTTCACCGTGACCGTGTTACTCCCCTGCCCGGCGTCGACGAAGAGGTCGCGCGAGAGGCTCGCGTAGACGTCCCCGGTCGGCAGCGTCGGCTCGCCCGAGGCGTCGCTGATGGCGAGGATGTCGTCGCCGTCGCCCAGCGCCGCATAGATCGAGTCGAGCCCCGTGAGTGTCACCGGGTCCGTCCCGCCGTTGATGGTCGTCGCGCTGTGCATCCCCGAGCTGATCTGGAAGGTTGAGTGCGCGCTCGTCGTCTTCGACACGACGACATCGTTGGCCGCGGAGTCCCCGACCAGGTAGAGCGTCCCCCCGGAGATGAACGCGTCCACGTTCCCGCTCATCAGCAACCGCGTCTCGAGCCCCTCGAAGCTGGGACACGCCTTTGCGCCGCGCACATCGCCCGTGGCTCTCCTGGACATGCTTTATCTCCTGCCGAAATTACCCGAATGGGCATCCCCGTTATTCCAAACCGAGCAACCATCTTCATGTCCCTTTATATTCGGCTGATCGGCGAATGAGAAACATGTTATCTGACACAAATTGGTCGAAACCGTATCTGCCGTATAAACTATCGACTTGGCGGCCGAGATTATTGTGGTTTTGGCACAGCCGGATACAACCTGTTGTAGGTGGGCAATCCGCCCGTTGGCGCGCCTCAAACGCCGCAGAGGCCGCGTTACAGGGGCGGCGTCAGGCTTTGGCCTCGAGTTCGCGCAGGTAGGCGATGGCGCTCGTGAGCCGGGCCTCGGTCGGACGGGCGGTGGTGAAGTCCTCCATCGAGAGCCAGCCCTGATAGCCGACGGCCTTGAGCGCGGCGATCATCTGGGCCCAGTCGACTTCGCCTTCCTTGAGTTCCGCCCAGGCGAACTTGTAGGTCTTCTGGCCGAAGGCGCCGTCGGGCGCGGGAACCCACGCGGTATTCTTCACGTGGACCGCGGCCAGGTATTCGCCGAGGACCTCGAGGCCCAAACGCCAGTTCTCGTAGCCCTCGACGATCATGTTGCCGGCGTCGTGGATGACGCCGACGCGCGCGGGATCGAAGCCCTCGACGAAGCGGTACGCGGCCGACGCGCTGGGGCAGATGTTGCCCATGTGGATTTCGATATTGGCGCGGAGCTTGAGCTTCCCGGCGAGCTTTTCGACGACGGCGTAGTCCTTGCGGGCCTGGTCGAAGAGGGCGCGGTAGTGCGTCTTGCCGTCGTAGCCCGGCACCTGCACGCGGGCCTGCGGCGCGCCCATGCGCAGGCAGGCCTCGAAGACCTTCTCCACATCCGCGAGTTGGCCGCACTTGACGTAGGAGGCGAGCGCCGCGATTTCGAGGCCGGCCTTACGGCAGCGATTACCGACGGCCTCGGCCTTGTCGAGAGCCTCGTCCAGGGTGATGGTGCAGCGGTTGGAGGCCCAGAAGCCGGGCTTGCCGTCGGCGGAGGGCTGCTGGTTGGTGAGGCGCCACTCGACGCCCTCATAACCCCACTCGACAAGCTTGTCGACGGCTTCTTCGACGGAGTATTCCGGCATGCAGACGGTGAAGACGCTGTGTTTCACGGGCGTGACCTTTCCGATGGAGCGGACGGCGAATTCCCGTTCAGGATGCCGGATCGGAGGGGAAATGTCAAGGTTTCGTTTCGCTTGACTCGATGCCGGAAGCTGCCTATACTTGAAGCGGTTACGGTGCCGGAATCCACGGACTATGAATGAGGCGCACACCATGGAAATCGAGTTCGTCTGCGAACGCTGCGGGAAGCCGCTGAAGGTGGACGACACGCTGGCCGGACAGCCGATGGAATGTTATCACTGCCACGCCGAGACGGCGGTTCCTCAGCCGGGGGCGAAGGCGACGATCGAGTTCTCGTGCTCGGGGTGCGGGGCGAAGTTCCGCGTTCCGGCGAGCCGCGCAGGCTCGCGGACGAAATGCCCGAAGTGCGGAGCGCTGCTGGTGGTGCCCGACGCCTCGACACGCCCGACTCCGGCGCCGGCCCCGGCGGAGCCGTCGGTCTACGGACTGGCGACGCCTCCGCCGATGCAGGCGCCCCAGACCCCGGCCCCGGAGCCGCTGATGGGACGCAGCCGGATGTCGAAATACGCCGGCGCTCCCGCGATGGGCGCGGACGGGCAGCCGGTGAAGCGCGCGAACAAGACGCAGACCGGCATGATCATCTTCTGGGCCGCGCTCGGAATCCTCGTGGTCGTGGCGCTCATCTTCAACCTGTCCAAGCGCAACAATCAGCCCGCTGGCGGAGCCGGGGGCGGGCCGGTGCAGATACAGGCCGACGCGCCGTTCAATGCGGCGATCAACGGCCTCATCCTCAAGAACACGTCGGGCGACATCTGGAACGACGTCACGATCACCATCAAGTTCGACAGGACCGAGTGCAAGACGACTCTGCCGTCGCTGGGACCGGACGAGCACCGCCAATTCGACGTGAGCACCTTCCCCGGATTCTCCGGGGTGAAGTACCCGATGAAGCTCATCCTCGGCGTGACGCTGCCGAACGGGACCAAGGGGGAGTTCACGCAGAACTACGCCGAGCCGAAACCGCCCGTGACGCCGCCTGCGTCCTCCACTCCGGCTCCGAAAAAGGCGGCCGAGAAGCCCGACGACGGAGGGAAGATCACGGAATGAAGCTCGGATCGAGCTCGTGGAGCTTCAGGAAGGAATTCAACGACCGGTCGCTGGACCTGCTGGGCTTCGTAGACCTTGCGGCGGAGCTTGGGCTCGACGGGATTGAGCCGCTGACGTCGGCTTTTCCGAGCGTGTCGAAGCGGTTCCAGCGGGAGCTGCGCGAGAAGCTCGCGTCGAGGAACATCGAGTTGAGCGCGATCGCGATCTCCAACGACTTCGCGCAGGCCGACGACGCCGAGCGCGCGCGCGAGTGCGACGACCTCATCGGCTGGGTGTCCGTGGCGCGCGACCTGGGCGTGAAGAACATCCGCACCTTCACCGGCTATAGCCCCGAGGGCGCGCCCCTCGAAGAGCCCCGCCGCCGCGTCGTCGAGTGCTACGCGAAGGTGCTCCCCGCCGCCGAGCGTGCGAACGTCACGCTCGCCATCGAGAACCACTCCTCCGTCTTCGGCGCCGCCGACGAGCTGGTCGACTTGGTGATGCGCTTCGGCAGCGACTGCCTCCAGCTCAACCCCGACCCGACGAATTTCCTCCGCCGCGACGTGGTCCCCGAAGCCGAGCGCGAGATCGTCTACACGTCGCTGGCGAAGGCCGCCCGCCACGCGGTCCATTCGCACCTGAAAATCAGGGACTTCGACGCCCACGGCGTTCCCACGAACGTGGACGTGCCGCGGCTTCTCGCGATCTATCGCAGGGCGTGCTACGACGGGTATCTCTCGTTCGAGTACTTCGGCGATGCCGACGCGGCGGAGGCGGTGAGGAAGGGCGTTCAATATCTCCGTCCGTTGATTGGATCGTAATTCCCGTCAGGACTCGCCTTCTTCGCGCTTCTCCATCCGGTCCTTGGTCATCTTCATGATGACGAACCCGTCGCGCTCGCGCTCTTCGAGGACCTCGGAGATGTACTTGAGGGTCTCGCGGTAGTCGGGGAGGAATATCTTCTCGAGGGCGTTGACGCGGCGCTGGGTCTTTTTCAGCTCGCGGGCGAGGCGGACGACGGCGGTTTCGATGGCGGCAAGCTCGCCGATGACGTCGAGGGCCTCGCGGAACTTCACCATCACCGCGTCCGACTGGACCGCGCCCGCGCCCGGCGAAAATTCCGCCTTCGTCGGCGCGACGGTCACCTCCACCCGCGGCACACTGAGGCCCATCACCCTCGACGGGGTCACGCGCGTCGCGTGCGTGTCGCTGATGCCCAGGCTTTCGCCCTCCATCGCCAGCGTGCCCCCCGCCGCGAGCGCCGAGCGGAGCGCCGCGTGCGCGTCGGCCATGGCCTCATCCACGCGTTCCTGCGCCTCCCGCGCCGCCTGGACGCGGGTCATCAGCTCCATGACGAGCACCTGGCGCTTCTGGTCCAGGAGTTCGAAGCCCTCCGTCGCGAAGGCGAGATCGCGCTTCACGCGGAGCAGCGTCGACTTGGTGGGCGGGACGTTCAGTTTCGGCATGGCTCGCTCTTCTCTTTCATGGGTGCGGCGAAATTCGAAGTTCGAAACTCGAAACAGAAACAACTCGATGTCAACGCGCCTCTTCATTCGAATTTCGAGTTTCGACGTTTCGAGTTTCTTTCAGCGCGTCGGCTTCCCCGGCACGGGCACACGGCTGCCGGGGTTGAGGTCCGTAGGCTCCTTCGCGGGCTTCGAGGACGCCTGCTCGGGTTTGTAGTACTTCTCGATTTCCGCCTCCGTCACGCGGTAGAGTTCGCCCGGGGGCAATTCGGTGAGCACCCTCCAGCCAAGCGTCAGCGTCTGGTCCATGGTGCGGTCCTCGAACTCGCCCTGGCGGAGGAACTCGTTCTCGAAGCGGTTGCCGAAGGCGAGGTATCGCTTGTCGAGCGCCGGAAGCTCTTCCTCGCCGATGACGGCGGCAAGGCCGCGGACCTGCTTGACGCGCGAGTAGGCGGCGAAGAGCTGGCTGGCGAGGTGCGCGTGGTCGTCGCGCGTGTGGCCCTCGCCGATGCCGTCCTTCATGAGCCGCGACAGGCTCGGCAGACACTGGATCGGCGGATAGAGCCCGCGCTGGTGCAGGTCGCGGTCGAGCACGATCTGGCCTTCGGTGATGTAGCCGGTGAGGTCGGGCACGGGGTGCGAGATGTCGTCGGAGGGCATCGTGAGCACGGGCACCTGCGTGATGGAGCCGTCGGAGCCGCGGACGCGCCCCGCGCGCTCGTAGATCGACGCGAGGTCGCTGTAGAGGTAGCCCGGGTAGCCCTTTCGAGCGGGGATCTCGCCGCGCGCGGTGCCCACCTCGCGGAGGCTCTCGCAGTAGTTCGTCATGTCGGTCAGGATCACCAGCACGTGCATCCCGCAGTCGAAGGCGAGGTGCTCGGCGAGCGTCAGGGCGCTGCGCGGCGTCATCAGGCGCTCGATGGACGGGGCCGACGCAAGCGACAGGAACATCGCGACGTTGCGCAGCACGCCGGAGTCCTCGAAGGAGCGGATGAAGAACTGCGCGACATCGTTCTTCACGCCCATCGCGGCGAAGACCACCTTGAACTCCACCGACTCGCGCAGGAGCTTCGCCTGGCGCGCGATCTGCGCGGCGATGCGGTCGTGCGGCAGGCCGTTGCCGGAGAAGATCGGCAGTTTCTGCCCGCGCACCAGCGTGTTCATGCCGTCGATGGCGGAGATGCCCGTCTGGATGAAGTCGCGCGGATAGGTGCGCGAGTAGGGATTGATGGGCGAGCCGTTCACGTCGCGCCGCGTCCCGCGGAAGGGCTCGGGCCCGCCGTCGGCCGCGCGGCCGATGCCGTCGAAGATGCGCCCGAGCATCTCGTCCGACACCGGGATTTCGAGCGACTTGCCGAGGAAGCGCACGCGCGTCGCGGCGTTCGAAAGGCCGGTGGTGCCTTCGAGCACCTGCACCACGACGTGGCGGTCGGAGACGTCGAGCACCGTGCCGACGCGGGCGTGTCCCTGCGGGTCGATGACCTCGACCACCTCGTCGAAGCCGACGTCGTGGACCTTCTCGACGACGATGAGCGGGCCTTCGATGCGGCCCAGCCCGACGTATTCCATTCTTCCCTGAGTCATGCGCTGTTTCCCTCTCGCTTCTTCTTGTAGGGGGGGGCCTATGTGTCCCCCCGCGTTTCTTCGCCTCTTCTTGTAGGGGCCGACCTATGTGTCGGCCCGTGTTTCTTCTTCTCGAAAAGAAGAAGAGCGGGGGGACACATAGGTCCCCCCCCTACAAGGAGGAAATCTCCTTATCGATGGCATCAAACGCGGCCGCGACGGCGCCGTGGAGTTTCTCGAAGGCGGCCGGGTCGTCGTTACGGACGACGGAGCGCGCGCGCTGCAGGTCCGACAACACGGGCAGTTCGCGGACCTTCGCCAGCGTCCCGCCCGCGTTGATGTGGGCGAGAGCGCGGTCGTAGACCCCGAGGATCTCGCGCAGCAGGAAGACCTGCTTCTTCGGCCCCGAGTAGGTGTCGATCTCGTCGTAGGCCGACTGCTGGAGGAAGCCGTTCTTGAGCAGCTCGGCGACGTAGAGGATCAGCCGCTGCGTGTCGGGCAGCACGTCGGGGCCTACGAGCTTCACGATCTGCTGGAGCTTGTCCTCGCGCTGCAGGAGTTCCATGGCCTTCTGGCGGAGGCTCGACCACTCGGGGTCGACGTTGTCCCACCAGCCGGCGACGTCGCCGACGTATTCGCTGTAGGAGTTAAGCCAGTTGATCGCCGGGTAGTGGCGCGCGCTGGCGAGGAGCGTATCAAGCGCCCAGTAGCACCGGATGAACCGGCGCGTGTGCTGCGTGACCGGCTCGCTCATGTCGCCGCCCGGAGGCGAGACGGAGCCGACGATGGAGACCGAGGACTCGGAGCCGGCGAGCGTCGTCACCGCGCCCGCGCGCTCGTAGAACCCGCCCAGCTTCGACGGCAGGTTCGCCGGGAAGCCCTCTTCCGCGGGCATTTCCTCCAGGCGCGCCGCCAGCTCGCGCAGCGCCTCGGCCCAGCGGCTCGTCGAGTCGGCCATCACCGCCACGTGATAGCCCATGTCGCGGTAATACTCCGCGATGGTGATGCCGGTGTAGATGGACACCTCGCGCGCGGCGACGGGCATGTTGGAGGTGTTCGCGATGAGCACCGTGCGCTCCATCAGCGGCCGGCCGGAGCGCGGGTCGGTCAGTTCGGGGAAGCTCGTCAGCACGTCGGTCATCTCGTTGCCGCGCTCGCCGCAGCCGACGTAGACGATGATGTCCGCGTCCGACCACCGCGCGAGCTGGTGCTGGGTGATGGTTTTGCCCGTGCCGAACCCGCCGGGAATCGCCGCCGTGCCGCCGCGGGAGATGGGGAAGAAGGTGTCGATGACGCGCTGCCCGGTGATGAGCGGGCGCGTCGCGGCGAGGCGCTTCGTCACCGGCCTCGGCACGCGCGCCGGCCATCGCTGCACCATCGTCACCGCGCGCTCCGCGCCGCCGGATGTCACCTTCGCGATCGTGTCGGAGATCGTGTAGTCGCCTTCCTTCGCCAGCCACGTCACGACGCCCGCCGCGTCGGGCGGCACCATAATGCGGTGCTCGACGAGCGGGGTCTCGCGAACCGTGCCGAGGATGAAGCCGCCGGAGACCTTCTTTCCCTCGCACGGGCCGGGGGCGAAGTGCCAGCGTTTGCCCACGGGCAGCGGCTCGGTCTTTTCGCCGCGGAGGATGTAGGTCCCGGATTTCTCCGAGATCTCGCGCAGCGGGCGCTGGATGCCGTCGTAGATGTCGCCGATGAGCCCGGGGCCCAACAGCAGCGACAGCGCCGAGCCGGTGCGCCGGACGGGCATGCCGGGCTTGAGGCCCGAGGTGTTCTCGTAGACCTGGATGACCGCCTGCTCCCCCTGGAGCCGGATGACCTCGCCGATGAGCCGCAACTCGCCCACCTCGACGAGTTCGTACATCGTCGCGTCATACATCCCTACGGCCGTCACGATGGGGCCGTTCACGCGGATGATCTTTGCGGAGGTTTCGCTCATTGGTCTTTCCCGAACAGGACGTCGGCCACTTCGAATCGCAGCTCGCTTTCAAGACGCTTCAGCCGTCCGGCGAACGAGTTGTCCACGCACTGGGAGCCGTCGGCGCTGATCGCCATGACGCCGCCTTCGAACGCGCCCGGCCGGTCGGAAAGCCTGACGGTCACGGCGCGGCCGGACTTCTTCCGCACGGCGTCGGCCACTTCCGGAACGAGCCCCGCGCCGAGCGAAGCGTCGGCCGGGCTCAGCACGAGCGTGACCGTGTCGCCCGGGATCCCCTCGATCGCATCGACGGCGAGGAGGCGCAGCACGGCGCGGTTGTCGAACCCCTGCCGCGAGCGGAGCCGCTCGAGCGCCTTGTCGAACGCCTCGGCGAGGAGCTGTCCCTGCGCGGCGAGGCGCTGCTTGCGCTGGAGGTGCTTGAGGCCCGCCTCGGCGATTTCCGCATCGCGCGCGACGCGCTGATCGACCTCGCGCAGCGCCGCAGCGTGCGCTTTCTCGGCCTCGGAAACGGCCCGGCCCACGGTCGCCTTCGCCTCGGCCTCGGCCGCGCGGACCACGTCCTCCGCCTGCCGCTTCGCCTCGGCGAGGATCTCGTCGGCGAGGACCTTTTCGGTGTCTTTCGATCTTCCTTCCACGGTTGCTCCCTGAGGCAGAAGCCTCGACTTCGTAGCCCGGCCCCTTGTGGGCCGGAACGAACGGCAACAGCCGCGCCCCACAAGGAGGCGCGCTACAGGAAGAAACAAGCCCGGCCTCTCGGCGCCGGAAGAGGGGCCATCCCGACGAGTCGGGAGCCCCCTGCATGAAACAGCCTACAGCTTCAGCCCGACGGCCTCCTGGATGAGCTTCATGAGGTCCTGGCGGCTCGGGCTGGGGCCCTTGGGGCCGGGAATCTGGACGATCACTGGGCCGTGCGCGTCGAAACGGACGCGCGTCACCTCGTCGCGCATGAGATCGGCGACGGGCTCGGTCAGGATGATCGGGTCGTACTTTCGCGAGGCGATGGCGGCCGCCAGGGCCGCCCGCGCCGACTCGGCGTCGGAGGCCGCCGCGCCGGACACGCCGGCGTAGCGGAAACCGAGCACCGTGTCCTCGTCCGCGATGACGTAGAAGCTCATTTCGGCAGCCTCATGATGAAGAGGAACGCCACGGCGAGGCCGAGGATCGCGATACCTTCGCCCAGCGCGATGATGATCAGCGAGCGGATGAGCATCTCGGGCCGCTCGGAGGCCGCGCCGAGGGCCGCCGCGCCGACGTGTCCCACGGCGTAGCCCGCGCCGAGGCAGCCCAGGCCGCCCAGCACCGCCGCGCCGATCACGAGGGCGCTATAATACGACGCGCTCGCCGTCGTCATCGCCGACTGCTCCTTGTCCGCCGGCTCGGCCGTCGCGCCGAACGCCTGGTTCAGCCCCACCGCCAGCAATCCCGCCACCAGCACCGACAGCACCCCGCCCATAATCACCGCGCGACGCATCGTCTTCATGGCTTCTCCTAGTTCACGATTGAGACGTCACGATTCTTCCGATTTCAGGTCAAACGGCCGATAGGCCTTCCCGTCGCCGGCCAGGAACTTTCCGAAGAACTCGTAGTATTCCAGACGCAGCACCTGGATTCCCGCCACCACGCCTTCGAGCAGGATGACGATCACGTTGCCGGCGATGATCATGAGGATCGCCCAGAGCCCGCCCGCCGGCAGATGCCCCAGGAGTTCGCTGAACGTGAAGATGACCATGCAGAGCGCCGCGTGCGCCACCGTGTAGGCGCCGATTCGCACGAACGACGCGGTGTTGGAGACGTAGGTCAGCAGCGCCTCGAATACCTCCAGGCCGCCCTCGACCACCGCGAAGAGGAACCCCGCGAGCCCGCGCGGGTGCGAGGCGTCCTCCTCGGGCGCGTGCGCGGCGTGCTTCGCGCGGCCGGCCTCGAGGACGTGGCGGACGGGCGACTGGAGGAAGATGAGCGCCAGCGGCGTCACGAGGAGCGCCACGGCGAGCGTGCCGCTGACCTCACCGCCGATGAAGAACTTCGCCGCCAGGCCGAGCGCGCCCCAGTAGAACGCGAGGCCCGCGATGCCGAACCGCGCGAAGAGCGCCGCGGCCCAGTCGCCCGAGCGCGCCTTGTTGAGCACGTTCAGCACGACGCCCAGGCTGATGAGACCCATGCCGACGATGACGCTCACGCCGAGCAAAATCTCCACCTTCTCCATCGGCCGGCCCCACAGCGCCGGAAGGACCGACTCGCTGCCGAAGAAGGCGCCGTAGGCGAAGCCGAACAGGATCGACGAGATGCCGCAATAGACCACGAGCAGGCCGAAGTCCTTCATCGTTCCGGCCTTCATCCACCGCCACATCGCCAGGCCCGAAAGCACCAGCACCGAGCCCTGCCCCACGTCGCCGAACATCGCGCCATACATCAGGAAGAACGTGATCGCGACGATGATCGTCGGCTCGACCTCGCGGTAACGCGGGATGCCGTAGCCGGTGACGAGGAGCGCGAACGGCCGCGTGAGCCAGGAATGCCTCAACCAGGTCGGCGGCTCGTCGGCGGCGCTCAGATCCTTCGGGTCGCGGATCTGGATGACCGCGCGGCCTTCCGTCAGGCGCATCACCTCGGCCACCGTGCGTTCGACGCGGACGGCGGGCACCCACCCGGCGAGGAAGCACGTGGAGGCCGTGCGGCCGAAGGAATCGTACGCCCGGGCGATCTTCTGCAGGATCTGCGTCTGGCGCCAGAAGCGGTTGATATCCGCGGCGCGCTTCGCGCCGAGGGCGGAGAGCTTGTCGGCGAGCTGCCGGTCTTCGACGACGATCTCGGCGAGACGCTTCTTCGAGTGCTCGGCCGCCTTATCGGGCGTCTCGGCGGGGGTCGGCTGAATCTCCTCCGCCTTGAAGCCGTGGCGCTCGAGCGTCATCGCGAGCGACTCGGAGGCGGACCTCGCCGTCAAGGCCAGGACGCGCGTCTGCTCGCCCTTGCCTTCGGCGCCCACGGGAACGAGGATCGTCCCCGCCGGCAGCTCGGCGCCGAGCGTCTCGAGTTTCTTCGTGGGAAGGGTGCCGAGCGCGAAATGCACGAACGAGTACTCGCCCATCCGCGACGGCAGGAAGCCCGTGCCCGCGAACGCCTCGACCTGCCGGGCGACGCGTTCGAGGTCGGAGGCCTCCTCGCTGAGGGCCTGCTGCCGGCGGACGGCCTCGTCCACGTCCGGCTCGACCGAATCGAGGAACGCGGCGACCTCGTCGGGCGAGGCGAACGGCTCGGGCTTCGCGGGCGGCTCGGCGCTGAGCGTCACCTTGAGCACCGTCGCCAGCCGCTCGAGGCGCGTGGAAAGCCCGGTCAGCTTCGCCAGCTCCGCCCGGCGGTCGCTCGGCGAGAGCGCCAAGCCCGCCTCCTCCTCGCGCGCGGGGGTGAGATGCACCGCGCCCAGTTCGCCGAGGCCCATGATGAGCCGGTCGACGTCTCGCTCGACGGCGAGGATGCCCACTTTTTTCATGCGCTCGGCGGAAAACATGACGCGTTCCCCATCAGCCCCGACTCGGAATCATCGACGGCGAAATTCGAAACCCGAAACTCGAAATTCGAAAAGGGATGCCGTCCTGCCGGCGAGAAGATATCCTATTCGAGTTTCGGATTTCGATCTTCGAGTTTCCTCGCTCCTACGGCTTCTCGATCCGGATCAACTCGCGCTCGATCTCGGCCGCGGGGCGCTCCTGCCGGAGAAGCTCCGCGACGCGGATGAGGTTGGCGAGTTCCACCCGCTTGATGTAATAGAACCCTTCGAGGACGCCCAGGTAAGACGCCGCGCCGTAGAATGCCGCGTTGGCGGCACGGTAGAGCCGCTCGTAGAGCCCCCGCTGCAGCTCGACGGCGTCCTTCGGCTCGGCGTCGCCCAGGAGCAGCCGACGCGACGGCATCGCCGCGAGCATCCCGGCGAAATCGCCCGCGCGGAGCATCGGCTCGAACCGCGCCGGGTTGACGCCTCCGGCGAAGAACGGGCTCACGTCGTCGGGCTCCAGGCGCAGGTTGAGCCGCGCGCGCACCGTGAAGAGCACGTTGTAGATGAGCACCTCGCGGCGCATCAGCGGCCGGATGGCGTCCTGGTCGGCGGCGGAGAGGGCCATCGCGCGGCGCTTGAGCTCGGTGAAATAGAGCGCGTCGAGCGAGGCCTCGACGTAAAAGAGCCGACGCGTCTGGTTGAAGGCCGCCGTCCCGCGCTCGATGCCGAGCTCGTACCGGCGAACCGGCAGCGCCTTCGCGAAATCGTTCAGCTTGGCCGAGGCGAGGAGCCGGTCGACCGGCAGATCGTAGTGCGGCGGCAGCGTCGCGATCAGGCCGGTGACGTCGCCGGCCAGTTCCTTGTCCTTCCAGGCGCGCAGGAGCACCTTGATATTTTCGATGCGGTAGCGCTCGAGCTGCCAGTCGAAGAAGGCGCGGTCGCGCCCGCCGAGGACGACGCGCAGGCGATCGAGGTCGCGGACGTGCGCCTCGACGGCCTTGCGCTCGAAATCGCGGCGCTCCCGCACGTCGGCGTTCGGAAAGACCGCCGACATCATCTCAAAGGGCGACCGCAGCGTCGTCAGGGCCTCGAGCCTCGGCCCCTCGAACAGCTTCGCGCGCATGCCGTGCAGCTTCGCCGCGACGAAAGGCGCCATGACGGATGTGGCCATAATTGCTCCGCAACGTGGGACAGGCATTCTTGCCTGTCCGCGTCGGGCATCCCGACTCGTCGGGATGCCCCACCACCAGCATCCTCGCTCCGCTAGGCGCCGAGGACTTTCTTGACGACGGCTTCCGCCGCCTCCGCCGTGCGCGGACGGACCTGCTCGACCCACGCCGCGTCGTCGCGATCGAAGGCCGCCAGGCTCTCGCGGCGCTTCGCCTCGATCGACGCACGGCTCGCTTCGAGACGCGACGCGGTCTCCTCGCGCATCCGCTTCCGGATCGCGTCGGACTTTTCCGCCGCCTCGCGGCGCGCCGATTCGGCCAGGTCCGCGGCCTTCTTCTTCGCGCCGGCCAGCGCGGCGGTCGCTTCCCCTTCCACCTTCAGCATCCGCTCGATGACGTCCTTCATGAGGCGCACCTCCGCGGCGGAAACCCGGCCCCTTGCGGGCCTCCGGGTTTCGAGTTTCGATGTTCCTTCAGGCTTCCTTTTCCTCTTCGGCGACGATGACGCCGTAGAGTTCCTTGGGCGTCTTGGAGGCGACCAGACGATCGATGAATCCCGGGACCTTGCAGAGCGTGGCGATCTGGGCGAGGGCCATCACGTGCTCGCCGGGCTTACCTTCCTCGGCGAGCAGCAGGAAGACCACGTGGACCGGCTCGCCGTCAAGGGAGTCGTAGTCAATACCGTTCTGCGAGATGCCCATCGCCGCGCAGATGTGCTTGACCGTCCCCGATTTGCCGTGCGGGATCGCGAGCCCCCGGCCGATGCCGGTCGACTGCTGCCGCTCGCGGTCCATGATCGTCTTCAGCGCCATGCGCGCGTCGACGACGAGCTTCTCTTTCACCAGCAGATCGATCAGCTCCCGGATCACGTCCTCCTTGGTGGCGCCGGCCAGGCGGGTCGTGATCTGCCGCTCGTTCAACAGGTCCGAAATCTTCATGCAGCCCCCACGGGGTGAACAGACCCGCGCCGCCTCCGACACGGGTACGTCAAACCTTGGATTATATGGGCTTAGGGCGGGCTAATCAAGGAAAATTGGAACCCGTCCCCCGCTCCAGCGTGACAACCGGCTGTCGCAGGAGACCCCCATGCCTTTCTCCCTGCTCCCCCCGGGAAATCGCAAATGCCCGCTTGATTTTCTTCTTTGCTGGATATAATTAAACATCTTAGCCGATATACCAAGCCGCAAGGAGGGCGTCAGCGATGAGAATCGCCCTGAGGAGCGCGGTTCTGGGCATCGTCTTCTGCCTGATCGCGAGTCATGTGACGGCGCAGGCGTCTCCGGAGGGGCGGCTCACGGAGGAGGCCGCCATCGCTGAGGCTGTCCTGCGCTACGAATTCCAGAACAACGGCGCCAAGGCTGAGGCCTATTTCGTCGGCCTCGGACCTCCCTCAAGCCTCAAGGATCCCCAGCCCGAGTTTCTCAAGCGTTTCGCCGACGTCGCCC
>JBBIVY010000063.1:0-1942 GCA_037439485.1 Planctomycetota bacterium
ACGGAGGTCTCCGGCTTTTAACTCCTTAAGGAAGCGCCATTCGGGACAGTCACCTGTTTTCGCTCACGGACGAGCAAGGCAAAGCAAGACGTCGCGGCGCGCCGGAAGACAGGCCCTGTCGCGGGAAAATAGATGACTGTCCCGCTTTCCCCCGTTTTCCCCAAGTTGAATCGGGAGGCGTGGAATGTCCTTGACTCGAAAGTGGCGATGGATGCTATGGGCGGTTTGCGCTTCCGTCGGCTTGATCATTGTTATCGCGTTGGGACTATGGGCATGGCTATCAAGTAACGCAGATGCAAGGATTGCGGAATCGGTCATTCGCTATGGGACCAAGGGCCATTCTTCCGGCGATACAATCTTCCTCAGAATCGTGGACACCGATCCTTCTCCCGGATTCCTTTCCCGCTTTGGCGATCTGCCTTGGAGGGCAAGGCCGGTCTCGGCGGCGAGATTCAGGGAGCCCGGTCGGGGAGTGTTTGATCCCGAAACAGGCCGAGACGCCGAGATCATCACTATAGAGGAGGTCAGATTTGAAAGTATGTGCAGGGCTGTGGTGTGGTATTCCTCATATCAGGCCTCCCTGGGAGGGGCCGAATACCGTTGCCTGGTTTCCTGGAAAAATGGGCGTTGGGTGGTAATAGAGCACAGGTTGTATTCAATATCATAGAGACAGAGCAGGACAAGACAGAGACAAAACAGACCCCGTTTATGTCGAACGCTTCACCCGCAGAGACGAGGGCCGAAACCCGGCAAGTACCAGTTGCGGCACGAAACGGGCAAGGCTGTTTCGAACACTATCACGCTCGACGTCCGCCCATGAGGGCCGGCGGACCCGGTGCTTGGTGTCGAGGATCTGCGCAAGGGGACCCGGCGGCGTGAACGGGGCGGGCGTTACAGCTCCTTGAGCACGCTATCGTACATTCCGCCGGGGCCGTAGATGGAGAGGAACCGGCCGAGGATGGAGTAGACGAGGTAGACGCAGACGAGCGCGTAGACGATGCGAGGGAGCCAGACGGCGAGGCGGGCGAAGAGGCGCTCGGCGTCTTCGGCGGCCTGGTCGGCGAGGCGGCTCGTGGCTTCGTCGAGCTTCCCCGACTCCTCGCCCACCTGCCACGCGGCGACAAAACCCTCCGGAAGCCCCGCTGAGAATCCTTCGCTTACCGGGCGGCCTTCCGCGGCCCGCGCCGCGCCGCCGATCACCCAGCGCCGGACGACCGTATTTCCCGCGGCGTCCGCGGCCTTGCTCACGCAGTCCGCAATCGGCACCGATCCCGTCGAGTAGAGCATCTGGAACGTCCGCGCGAACCGGCTCAGCGAAAGCTGCCGCACCCCGCGGCCCAGCACCGGGATCATCAGGGTGACGCCGTCGACGAGCGAGCGGAGCGGCCCCGTCTCGGGCGTGAATCGCACGATCGCAAAGATCGCCGCGAACGGCACATAGAGGAAGAGGAGCGGCACCAGCACGCGCAGAAGATATCCCGTCGTGCTCATCGTCCCCAGGATGAGTTCCGGGAACGGGCCGACGAACGCCGCGAGGTGCAGGATGATCACCGGAAGCGCAAGGCCCGAAAGCGCGGTGCGCCGGAGTTTGTCGCGGTAGGCGTAGTACTGGGACAGCCGCTCCATGGCCTCCGGGAGATGCCCGGAGGTCTCCGCGGCCTCGACGGCGAACACCTCAAGGGCGGAGAACACCTCGGGATGCCGCCCCATGGCGGCGCCGATCATCTCTCCGGCCGCCGCGGCGTCGCGGACGTCGAGGAGCGCCCGGCGGAAAGCCCCCCGCGCGGTGCGGGACGTCAGCTCCAGCGCCCGGAGCACGGGGAGCCCGGACTTCAGCGCCGAGGCGAGGCTGTGATAGATTTCGTGGCGTGCCGCGGCCATGAAGGCTCCCTCGAAGAATCGCGCTTCCCGACGATGCCCCGACTATAGCGCGCCGGGCGGG
>JBBIVY010000063.1:2042-15643 GCA_037439485.1 Planctomycetota bacterium
GGGGGAGGGGGACGGTATCGGGAAAAACCCTACTTGACATGCGGGGCGGGCGGCTGTAAGTTAGGAATAATTCTTATTACGGAAAAGGGCGGATCGTGGCGTCGGAACCGGCCGTGAGGATGACGCGGCAGAGAAGGGCCATCCTGGAAGACCTGAGAAAGCACCGGACGCATCCCACCGCGGACGAGGTGTATGCGCGCGTCCGCCGGCGGCTGCCGCGGGTGTCGCTGGGGACGGTCTACCGCAACCTGGAGATCCTGGCCGCGGGGGGCGATATCCGCACGCTTCATCTTGCCGGGAAGCAGATGCGCTTCGACGGGCATGTCGATCCCCACGACCACGTGAGGTGCCTGGAGTGCGGGCGCATCGACGACGTGCCTCAGAGCGCCACCGAGCGCGCCGCCGAGCATATCCGGCGCTCGCTCGATTACGAGGTCGTCGGCCGCCGCCTGGAGTTTCTCGGATATTGCCCGAAGTGCCGCCGACGCGCGCCGAGGAGAAGACATGCCTCACGCTGACGCCGGGTTTTCGAAACTCTTCGACGAGGTCCGCGCGATCCTCCGCGGCCCCGGCGCGCGCGACGAACGATTGCTCGCCGTGTGCGCGCTGCTGAAGGAGCGGGTGCGCTACTACGACTGGGTCGGCTTTTACCTGCGCGAGGACGCCGTCGTAGGGGCGTCCCGACGCGTCGGGACCGTGCCCGTGCTGATCCTCGGTCCTTACGTCGGCGCCCCGACCGAGCACACGCGCATCGCGTTCGGCCGCGGCATCTGCGGGCAGGCCGCGGAGCGCAAGCAGACCTTCGTCGTGCCGGACGTGTCGAAGGAGAGGAATTACCTCTCGTGCGGCGCGGAGGTGAAATCGGAGATCGTGGTGCCGATCCTGAAGGGGGCGGACGTCGCCGGCGAGTTGGACATCGACTCGCACGCCCTGGCGCCGTTCACCGTCGCCGACCGCGTGTTCCTGGAACGCGTTGCCGCCGAGGTCGCGAATGTCCTGTGACAGGCTGCGCGAGCCGCTGGAGGCGCTGCGGGAGAAATACAACCGGCGGGAGTTCGTTCACCCGGACCCGCTGGAGTTCCTTTACGACTACCCGGACGTCCGCGACCGCGAGATTGCGGGGCTCATCGCTGCGACGCTCGCCTACGGGCGGGTGAAGCAGATCCTCGTGAGCGTCCGACGGGTGCTGGAGCGGATGGGCTCACCGGCGCGGTTTCTGCGCGAGACGCCGGAGCGCGAGATTGAGCGCGCGTTCGCCGGGTTCCGTCACCGCGTCACGTCGGGCGAGACGCTCGCGCTCTTGCTCATCGGCATGAAGCGCGTGTCGGCCGAATGCGGCTCGCTCGAATCGGCGTTCGTCGCCGGACTCGGCGAGCGCGATGAGACGGTGCTTCCCGCGCTCGCGGGGTTTGTGGACCGGATCATGTCCGCCGCGGGGGCGTGCCCGGTGCATCTGCTTTCGTCGCCGCGGCGGGGCTCGGCGTGCAAGCGGCTGCACCTCTTCCTGCGATGGATGGCGCGGCGGGACGAGGTGGACCCGGGCGGATGGTCGGGCGTGGGCCCGGCGAAGCTGATCGTGCCGCTCGATACACACATGCACAAGGTCGGCCTCGCGCTCGGCTTCACGCGGCGCAAGCAGGCCGACGGCCGCGCGGCGATCGAGGTCACGGAGGGCTTCCGCAAGCTGGCCCCCGACGACCCGGTGCGATACGATTTTGCGCTGACGCGCCTCGGCATTCGCGCCGAGGGAGGGCTGGGTGATTTCTTGCGCGGCGTCGCGCGGTGAGAGGGGACAGTCCCAGATCCGATAGGGGGGAACACATGACCAGCGAAGGCAAGTGCCCGGTGACAGGCAGTGCTCACGTACGCCCGGCCGGCTTAGGCACGTCGAACCGCGACTGGTGGCCGAACCAGTTGAACCTGAAGGTGCTCCACCAGCACTCCCTCCTGGGCAATCCGATGGGCAAGGGGTTCAACTACGCCAGGGAGTTCAGGAAGCTCGACCTGAAGGCCGTGAAGAAGGACCTCGCCGCGCTGATGACCCGGTCGCAGGACTGGTGGCCGGCCGACTTCGGCCACTACGGGCCGCTGTTCATCCGCATGGCCTGGCACAGCGCCGGCACCTACCGTATGGGCGACGGCCGCGGCGGCGCGGGTCACGGCAACCAGCGGTTCGCCCCGCTCAACAGCTGGCCGGACAACGCGAACCTCGACAAGGCGCGCCGGTTGCTCTGGCCGATCAAGCAGAAATACGGCCGCCGGATCTCCTGGGCCGACCTCATGATCCTGGCGGGCAACGTCGCCCTGGAGTCGATGGGGTTCAAGACCTTCGGCTTCGGCGGCGGGCGCGAGGACTACTGGGAGCCGGAGGAGGACATCTACTGGGGCGCGGAGGGCAAGTGGCTGGAGGATAAGCGCTACTCCGGCGACCGCGACCTGGAGAATCCGCTCGCCGCCGTGCAGATGGGGTTGATCTACGTCAACCCGGAAGGCCCCAACGGCAACCCCGACCCGGCCGCCGCCGCGCGGGACATCCGCGAGACCTTCGCCCGCATGGCGATGAACGACGAGGAGACGGTGGCGCTCATCGCGGGCGGCCATTCCTTCGGCAAGACCCACGGCGCCGGTCCCGCGTCGAACGTGGGGCCCGAGCCCGAAGCCGCCCCCATCGAGGAGCAGGGGCTCGGCTGGAAGAGCCGCTTCGGCACGGGCAAAGGTGGCGACGCGATCACCAGCGGCCTGGAAGTCATCTGGACCGACACGCCGACGAAGTGGAGCAACAATTTCTTCCGGATCCTGTTCGGCTATGAATGGGAGCTGACGAAGAGTCCCGCGGGCGCGCATCAGTGGCAGCCGAAGGGCGGCGCCGGAGCCGGCACCGTGCCGGATGCCCACGACCCGTCGAAGCGCCGCGCGCCGACCATGCTGACCACGGACCTCTCGCTGCGCGTTGACCCCGTCTACGAGAAGATCTCCCGGCGGTTCATGGAGCATCCGGACCAGTTCGCCGACGAGTTCGCCCGGGCGTGGTTCAAGCTGACGCACCGCGACATGGGCCCGCGCACGCGCTACCTCGGCCCCGAGGTCCCGGCGGAAGATCTCATCTGGCAGGACCCCATCCCCGCGGTCAACCACAAGCTGATCGGCGCCAAGGACGCCGCCGCGCTGAAGGGCAAGGTCCTTGTTTCCGGCCTGTCAATCTCGCAGCTCGTTTCGACCGCCTGGGCGTCGGCCTCCACCTTCCGTGGCTCCGACAAACGGGGCGGCGCCAACGGCGCCCGCATCCGCCTGGCGCCCGAGAAGGATTGGGAAGTCAACCAGCCGGTCCAACTGGCGAAGGTGCTCAGGAAGCTGGAGGGCATCCGGAAGGAGTTCAACAGGACGGCGAAGGGCGGCAAGAAGGTCTCGCTGGCCGACCTGATCGTCCTGGCCGGTTGCGCCGGCGTCGAGCAGGCCGCGAGGAACGCCGGTCACAAGGTGACGGTTCCCTTCGCGCCCGGACGGATGGATGCCTCCGAGGTCCAGACCGACGCGGCCTCCTTCTCCGTGCTCGAACAGGTCGCGGACGGCTTCCGCAACTACCTCAAGACGCGCTTCTCCGTGCCGGCCGAGGAGTTGCTGGTGGACAAGGCGCAGTTGCTGACGCTGACCGCGCCCGAGATGACGGCTCTCATCGGCGGCCTGCGGGTTCTCGGCGCCAACGTCGGCGGGACGCAACACGGCGTCTTCACGAAGCGTCCCGGATCGCTGACGAATGATTTCTTCGTGAACCTGCTCGATATGCGCACGGTGTGGCAGGCGGCGTCGGAAGCGGGCGAGTCCTTCGAGGGCCGCGACCGCGCCACGGGTGAACTCAAGTGGACCGCCACCCGCGTCGACCTCGTCTTCGGCTCGAACTCCCAGCTTCGGGCCATCGCGGAGGTCTACGGATGCGAGGGCTCCGAGCGGAAGTTCGTCAAGGACTTCGTGGCGGCATGGAACAAGGTCATGAACCTGGACCGGTTCGACCTCGCATGAGTTCCGCTGGGAGATCGTGATGGAGACGCTCGAGCACATCCCGGCGGAGTTCTGGTTCGTCCTGGCGCAGATGGCGCCTTACCTGCTCTTTGGATTTCTGGTCGCGGGCGTCCTGAGCGTGTTCATCTCGGCCGAGCGGGTTGAGCGGCATCTCGGCGGCAACGGCATTCTCTCCGTCATCAAGGCCGCGGCGTTCGGCGTGCCGCTGCCCTTGTGTTCGTGCGGGGTGATCCCCGTCGCGGCGGGATTGCGGCGGCACGGCGCCGGCCGCGGGGCGACGACGGCGTTTCTCATCTCGACGCCGCAGACAGGCGTCGACAGCCTCCTCGTGACGTGGAGCCTGCTCGGGCCGGTGTTCGCGGTGTTCCGCCCGGTGATTGCGCTCGTGAGCGGAGTGCTCGGCGGCGTCGCGGTGGCGTGGTCGGTGCGCGAGGACGACCCGGTCGAGGCGGCCTCCGCGCGCTGCGAGGACGAGTGCTGCAACCCGGGTGGGGGGCTTGGGGGCAAGGTCGTCCGCGCGCTGCGCTACGGATTCCTCACGCTGCCGCGCGACATCGGCAAGGCGCTTCTCATCGGCCTCGTCGCCGCCGCGCTCATTACGGTCCTCGTGCCGCCGGGGTTCTTCGCCGCTCACGTGTCGAACCCCGTGTTGCAGGTGCTCGTGATGATGCTGGCGGGCATTCCGGTCTACGTCTGCGCGACGGCGTCGGTGCCGGTGGCCGCGGCGCTCATCCTGCAGGCCGGAGTCTCGCCCGGCGCGGCGCTGGCGTTCCTCATCACGGGTCCCGCGACGAACGCCGCGGGCATCTCGATGATCTGGAAGGTCATGGGCCGCAGGACCGCCGTGATTTACCTCGTCACCATCGCGCTCACGGCGTTCGGCGCGGGACTGCTGCTCGATTTCGTCTTCAGCGCGACCGGGATACAGGTCGCCGACGTGGTCCGCATGGGTGCTCACCAGCATGGCGGCTCGTGGGAGGGCTGGGTGAACGGCGTCTCGGCCGTGATTCTCCTGGCGCTCCTGGGCATCGCGATCTTCCGCCCGTCGCTCGGCAGGCTCGGCATGTCCGCACGCGGCGCTGCGTGCGTCGAAGGACACGATCACGCGCGCGAGACGCTCGTCCTCTCCATCGAGGGGATGACGTGCAGCCATTGCGCCGAGACGGTTTCGCGTGCGCTCGGCGAGGTGCCGGGCGTGGAGTCGGCGGAGGTGAGCCTCGAAAAGAAGACCGCGGTCGTCGAGGGGGCCGAGTTCGACCCCGAGGCGCTTGTGCGCGCGGTCGAAGACGTCGGGTACAAGGCAAGGCTGGGACCGTCCTGACCGGCTGTATGGGGGAGGGAGATCCCTGCAGGGAAGTGAAAACCCAGGAAAGGAGAGACGCATGGCAGGTCTCAAGGGCACGAAGACGGAAGTGAACGTGATGAAGGCGTTCGCCGGCGAATCGCAGGCGCGGAACCGCTACACCTACTTCGCCGGCCAGGCGCGCAAGGACGGGTTCGTGCAGATCGCGAACATCTTCTCGGAGACCGCGGACCAGGAGAAGGAGCACGCCAAGCGGTTTTTCAGCCTGCTCGAAGGGGGCGAGGCGGAGATCACCGCGGCCTTCCCGGCGGGCAAGATCGGCACCACGGCCGAGAACCTGAAGGCCGCGGCCGACGGCGAGCTGTGCGAGTGGACGTCGCTCTATCCGACCTTCGCCGATACCGCCGAGGCCGAAGGGCTCAAGGTCGTCGCATTCGTCTTCCGCGCCATCCTCGGGGCCGAGAAGCAGCACGAGAGACGCTACCGCGCGCTTCTCGCCAACGTCGAGCAGGGCAAGGTGTTCAAGAAGGACGCGCCCGTGACGTGGCGCTGCATCAATTGCGGCTATCTTCACACCGCGGCCGAGGCGCCCGGGGCGTGCCCGGCCTGTGCCCATCCGCGCGATTACTTCGAGGTGCTCGGAGAGAACTACTGATTCGCCCGCCTTCTTTTTCTGCCTCTCCCCCTGGAGGGGAAGAGGGGACAAAGAACAAGAGGGAGAGGGCCGGGCACGGGGGAACATTCCACAAGGAGGGAGATTCATGGCGGAGCCGCTTCAGGTTTACAAGTGCCGCATCTGCGGCAACATCGTCGAGGTGCTCCACGGAGGGCCGGGCGAGCTCGTCTGCTGCGGCGAGCCGATGCGGCTGTTCAAGGAGAACACCGTCGACGCGGCGAAGGAGAAGCACGTCCCGGTGATCGAGCGGACGCCCGCCGGGATCAAGGTGAAGGTCGGTTCGGTGGCGCACCCGATGACGAGCGAGCATTACATCGAATGGGTGGAGCTTCTGGCCGACGGGAAGGCTTATCGGCAGTTTCTGAAACCGGGGGAGGCGCCCGAGGCGCTGTTCCCGGTGGTCGCCGGCTCGGTGTCGGCGCGCGAGTGGTGCAACCTGCATGGTCTCTGGAAGGGAGAGTGAGCCATGATGAAGAAGCCGATGGTGGATGCCATGAACAAGCAGATGAACGCCGAGTTCTACTCGGAATACCTGTACCTCTCGATGGCCGCGTATTTCGAGTCGATCAACCTCTTCGGATTCGCCCACTGGATGAAGGTCCAGGCGGTCGAGGAGCACGGCCACGCGATGGAGTTCTTCGACCACATCGCCGAGCGCCTGGCGCGCGTCGAGGTGAGCGGCATGGCGGCCCCGCCGACGGAGTGGAAGTCGCCGCTCGACGCCTTCCAGTCCGTGCTCGGACACGAGATCAAGGTGACGGGCCTCATCCACAAGCTCGTCGAGCAGGCCGCCGCCGAGAAGGACTACGCGACGGGCCAGTTCCTCCAGCGGTTCGTCGAGGAGCAGGTGGACGAGGAGTCGAACGCCGACACGATCGTCGAGCAGCTCAAGATGTCCGGCGACTCGAAGGGCGCGCTGCTCTACATCGACCATGAACTCGGCAAGCGCAAGGCCGACTGACAAGGAGACTCCCCATGCCAGCCGCATTCAATGCCGGCGAGATCTTCGACATCGCCGTGCAGATCGAGCGCAACGGCGCCGCGTTCTACCGCAAGGCCGCCGAGGGCAAGGCCGGCGAGACGTTGAAGCGCCTGCTCCTGACGCTTGCCGACATGGAGGTGCGCCACGAGCAGCTCTTCACGGCGATGCGCGGGGAGCTTTCGACCGTGCAGACGGCGTCCGCGACGTTCGACCCGGACGACGAGGCGGCGCTCTTCCTGAAGGCCGTGGCCGACGGGCACGTGTTCAACTACCGGCTCGATCCCTCCGCGGCGCTCAGCGGCAGGGAGTCGTCCGCCGACGTGCTCAAGTTCGCCATCGGCATCGAGAAGGACAGCGTCGTCTTCTACACCGGCATCCAGGCCATGGTCGACAAGGCCCTCGGCCGCGACCGCATCGCCCGCATCATCGCCGAGGAGATGGGACACGTCACCCTCCTCAGCCGCGAGCTGGCGAAGCTTCCCTCCCCCTCAGGGGGAGGGTGAGGGTGAGGCTTGATACGTCCCCGCGCGTTCGACGAAGGGGGCAGTCCCCTTCGTCCGAAATCCTCTCTCGGGGCAGGGGGCAAGTCCGGCTGCAATGAGCGATTCTTAGCCCGTCAGGGCGTCTGGTGACAGCCTCGGGCGCAAGCCCGTGGGATACGGAACGCTCGTGTCATGTTTCTCTTTTATCCTGAGCCCGCGGAGCGGGCGATTGAGCGCTTCAATCGCCCCCCGGCGGGGGCTCCAGGAAGATGAACGCAAAAGGAGAGGCGGTCCCTGGCATCGGCTCCACGGGCTTGCGCCCGAGGCACCCCCCAGACGCCCCTCACGGGGCTTACAGAAGACCGGCCTCAGCCTTCTGAAACTCGCTCTCCTCGGAAGGGAGAGGCGGCAACAGAAGAACAACAGGAGGCACCATGCTTCAGGACGGACAGAAGGGCGTTATCCTTCAGCGCGACAGGACGACGTACGCCGTGGCGCCGCACCTGCCTTGCGGCGTCGTGAGCCCGGCGCAACTGCGCAAACTTGCCGACGTGGCGGAGAAGTTCGGCGCCGCCGCGCTTAAGGTGACGAGCGCCGAGCGCATCGCCATCGTCGGGCTCAAGGAAGAGGACATCGACCGCGTATGGGCCGAATTGGGGCTGAGTCCCGGCGCCGCGGTGGGCCTTTGCGTGCGCAGCGTCAAGGCCTGCCCGGGCACGACCTTCTGCAAGCGGGGCGTGCAGGACTCGCTGGGTCTGGGGATGGAGCTCGACGCGCTCTATCACGGCATGGAACTGCCCGGCAAGCTCAAGATCGGCGTCTCCGGCTGCGGCAACCAGTGCGCCGAGACGTGCATCAAGGACATCGCGCTCGTCGGCAAGGTGAAGGGCTGGGACCTCCTCGTCGGCGGCAACGGCGGCGCCGCGCCGAGGCTGGCGGAGAAGATGGCCGAGGAGCTTTCGAGCGACCGGGCCAAGGCGGCCATTGCGAAGGTCGTCGCCTTCTACAAGTCGAACGGCAAGAAGCACGAGCGCCTCGGACGCACCATCGACCGCCTGGGCCTCGACGCGCTGAAGCAGGCGGCGCTGTGAATAGCCATGCCGGGCAAGCAGGAGGGCTGATATGTCCGCGAGGATTCCGGAGCCGTTCGTGCTGGTCATCTTCGGGGCGTCGGGCGACCTGACGCGGAGGAAGCTTCTGCCCGCGGTGTTCGGGCTCTACCGCGACGGACTGCTGCCGGAGCCGTTTGCGGTGATCGGTTTCGCGCGCTCGGACAAGACCGACGACGACTTTCGAGCGGAGACGGTCGACTCCATCCACAGGCTCGCGCGTCCCGCCTGCCAGGACGAGGACGCCTGTCACCTGTTCACGGAGAGGCTCTTCTACGTCCGCGGGGGGTACGACGCCGAGGGCATCGGTCGGCTCAAGTCGCGCCTCGACGCGATCCGCGCGGAGCGGAAGATGCCGGCGAACGTGCTGTTCGACCTGGCGACGCCCGCGGAGGCGTTCGGGCCGATCGTGGACGCCATCGGCGCGTCGGGTCTGGTGCGGTCGATTGCATCGAGCGGGGGATGGGCGCGGCTCATCGTGGAGAAGCCCTTCGGCAGCGACCTCGCCGGGGCGCGCGATCTGAACCGGCGCATCGCCGCGGTCTTCACCGAGGACCGCACGTTCCGCATCGACCACTACCTCGGCAAAGAGACCGTGCAGAACATCCTCGTCTTCCGGTTCGCCAACGCGCTCTTCGAGCCGGTGTGGAACCGCGATTACGTCGACCACGTTCAGATCACCGTGGCCGAGTCGCTCGGGGTGGAGGAGCGCGGCGGATTCTACGACCGCGCCGGCGCGCTGCGGGACGTGCTGCAGAACCACATGATGCACCTCCTTGCGCTCACCGCGATGGAGCCGCCGGGGGCGCTCGATGCGCAACGTGTGCGCGACGGGAAGGTGGCGCTGCTCGCGGCTCTGCGCCCGCTCGGACCCGGCGACGTGGCGAAGAATGTCGTGAGGGGGCAGTACGCCGCCGGGATGCTCGATGGGCGCGAGGCGCGAGGTTACGTTGCGGAGAAAGGTGTCGCGCGCGATTCGCGCACGGAGACGTTCGCGGCGCTGAGGTGCTTCGTCGACAACCCGCGCTGGCAGGGGGTGCCGTTCTACCTTCGCACGGGCAAGGCGATGCCGGTGAAGATGACGGAGATCTCGGTCCATTTCAAGCCCCCGGCGTCGGCGCTCTTCCGGACGCCCTCGGCGAAGCCGCTGAGTGCGAACGTCCTGGGCCTGCGCATTCAGCCGAACGAGGGGATCTCGCTGCGCTTCGAGGTGAAGGTGCCGTGGCCCTCGGCGGAGATTCACCCGTACCAGATGGAATTCAGCTACGTCGACGCGTTCCGGCATGAGCCGCCCGACGCCTACGAGCGGCTTCTGCTCGACGCCGCGCTCGGCGATCCCGGCCTCTTCATCCGCAACGACGAGGTCGAGGCGGCCTGGTCGTTCGTGAGCCCGATCCTCGATGCGCTCGATCGCGACCGTGTCGGGCCGCTGCCGCAATACGCCGCGGGAACGTGGGGGCCGAAGGAGGCGGACGACCTTCTCCTCGCCGACGGCCGCCGATGGGAGATCCTGCGAAGGCCGCTGCCGCATGTGAAGGGAAACCTGTAGGACAGGCATTCTTGCCTGTCGCGATAGGGGTCAGACAGGAATGTCTGACCTACCGGGAGCGAGGAGACCCCGATGGCCGAGGAATTCGACCTGATCATCGTCGGCGGAGGCCCGGCGTCGCTCTCCGCGGCGATCTACGCGGGGAGGGCGGAGATGCGCGTCGTCATCTTCGAGCGGCTCTACGTCGGCGGGCAGGTCGCCGCGACGTGGCAGGTGGACAACTACCCCGGTTTCCCCGACGGCGTCGAGGGCCCGGAACTCATCGAGCGCATGGAGAAGCAGGCCCGGCGGTTCGGCGCCGAGTTCAGGAGCGAAGAGGTCACGCTCATCGAGATCGACGGCCTGGCGAAGGTTGTGACGACCGGCGCGACGACGTATCGCACGAAGACGATCATCCTCGCCACGGGCGCCGACCCGAGGAAGCTGGGCGTGCCGGGCGAGACGGAGCTGCGCGGCCGGGGCGTCAGCTATTGCGGGACGTGCGACGGGCCGTTCTTCCGCGAGAAGGAGGTCCTCGTCGTGGGCGGGGGCGATGCGGCGATCAAGGAGGCGCTCTTCATCGCGCGATTCGCCAGGCGCATCACCCTCGTTCACCGGCGCGATAAGCTCTCCGGCGAAAAGATCCACCAGACCGAACTCGCGCGGAATCCGAAGATCTCCGTCGAGTTCGACTCCACGGTCGAGCGCATTCTGGGAACGGAGAAGGTGACGGGCGCCGTGGTGAAGAACGCGAAAACGGGCGTCTCGCGCGAGGTCGCGTGCGACGGGGTCTTCATCTTCATCGGGCATCAGCCGAACACGGGGTTCCTGTGCAACCTCTTCCCCGGGCAGTGCATGGGCGAGATCGACACCGACCTCGACATGATGACCTCGCAGCCCGGGGTCTTCGCCATCGGGGACGTGCGGAAGGACAGCTACCGCCAGATCGCGACGGCGGTCGGGGAAGGCGCGACCGCAGCCATCGCCGCCGAGCATTGGATCGCGGAGCACTTCGCTGCGCCGGGGGCGTGAACTCACCGGCCGAGGAGATCGAGCGCCCTCCGCCAGAGCGTCTCCGCCGAGGAGAGTATCTGGTTGTCGCCCCAGCGGAAGAGGTCCGTGCAGCCGGGGTCGAGGTAGTGCCGTTCGTGCCAGGCCGAGTCGCGCGCGAAGACCCCCACGACGTGTATCGCCGCCGAAATCCCCACCAGGCCCCACGCCGTGATGCGGGCCCGCCGACCGCGCATCTCGCGCCAGGCGAGCGCGAAGAAGACCGCGACGACCGGCATGGCCTCCGTGAGATATCGCGGCCCATAGCACCACGTCCCGGACCAGTCGGCCCAGCCCGCGTGGACCATCGGCAGGAGCACCGCCCCTGCGCCCGCTCCGGCAAGGATCGCCTGACGCGGCGCGCTGACGCCGCCCTTTCCCTTCGCCAGGAGCGCCGCGCCCCACGCCGCGAGGACCACGGCGGGGGTGAAGAAAAGTATCCCCCGCGACGGCGCGACGGCGAGTCCGGCAAGCCCCGTCCAGAAATGCGGCTCGCGTCCCTGGGCCTCGACGCCGTAGCCGCCCCACAGGATGTGGCCCGTGCAGTGCAGGTTGTAGGCCAGGAGCGCCGCCACCGGCCCGAGGGCGCCGACGAGCATCCCCGCCGCCGCGCGGGGCCGGCGGGATACGAGCAGCGCCGCGACGAGCCCGAGCAGGAACACCGCGACCGGCGGGCGGCAAACCGTCGCGGCCCCGAGCGCAAACCCGGCCCCGGCGGCGCGACGCAGCGTGATTTCCCCCTCGGCGGCCAGCAGCACGTAGAGCCCCAGCGCCGTCCAGAACACGGCCGGGCCGTGCTGCCAGAGCGCCTGACCGGCGGTGCTGTAGACCGTGGTGCCGAAGGCGAAAAGCACCGTCGCCGGCCACTCGGCGCCCGGGAAGAGGCGCGAGACGGTGAGGAAGACGAGCACCGCCGCCAGCGCGCAATACGTCGCGGCGGCCAGTTTGCCCATGCGCTGCATGCGGGAGGAGGACGGAGGCGTGTCGCGATAGACGGACATCGCCCCGAAGAACGGCGCCGCCATGATCGCGCTGCCGGGCGGATAGCGCGAGATCCACCCGCCCGTCTTCGAGAGGATGATGCCGCGCTCGGTCGGCCGCTCGAAGAGCGGCATGAGATCGGTGAGATCGACGCCGCCGTGATGGACGAGTTGCCACGAGACGTAAGGGGCCGCGAAGGTGTCCACCTGCGGCAGCGCGCGCAGGTTGAGGTGATAGCCTGCGAGCACGAGACAGAAAACGAGCACCGCCCCGCGACGAAGGCTCTTCCTCTTGTCGGCCCCGGCCTCGCTCACGCGTTCCTCTCGGTCAGCCCTACCTTGCAGCAAAGAGGCGTTGCTGCTTCATACCTCTCCTCCTTCAGGGGGAGAGGGTAGGGTGCGGGGGCCATCGGATGCGCGGAGACGGCCCCCTCACCTTTAATCCTCTCCCCCTGGAGGGGGAGAGGTAGAAGAAACAGCCGACAGCGACGGATCGGCCTTACAGAGCCGGTCAGACGGCCTTCTCGAACCGCGCGGCCGAGGCGTTCCAGTCGATGATCTTCATGAACGCATCGACGTAGCCGGCGCGGAGGTTGAGGTACTGCGCGTAGTAGGCGTGCTCCCACACGTCGCACACCATGATCGGCGTCACGCCCCAGATCGCGAGGTCCTGGTGCTTCTCGGCCTGGAGGACGAGGAGCCTGCGGCCGAGCGGTTCCCAGGCGAGCACGGCCCAGCCCGAGCCCTCGACGTCCTTGGCGGCTTGGGCGAACTGCTTCGAGAACGCGTCGAACGAGCCGAAGTCTCGGTCGATGGCCCGGCGCAGTTCTCCCTTGGGCTCGCCCGTGCCGCCGGGGGCCATGCTGGTCCAGTAGAGCGAATGCAGCACGTGGCCCGAGCCGTGGAAGGCCAGGTCGCGCGAGAGCGCCTTGACGTCGGCGAAGTTACCCTCCGCGCGCGCCTTGGCGAGCTTGTCCAAGGTCGCGTTGAGGCCCTTGACGTAGGCCGCGTGGTGCTTCTCGTAGTGCGTGCGGACGACCTTCTCCTCGATCGCCGGGGCCAGCGCGTCGAAGGCATAGGGCAGCTTCGGCAATTCGTAGGGGACCGGGTCCTTCGCCCCGCCTCCGCCCAGGTCCTGCGCCGCCGCGGCGGAGAAGCCGCCCAGCGCCAGCGCCCCCGCTCCGAACCCGATCGTCTTCAGCGCGTCGCGTCGATTGAGCCCTTCCGACATGAGCGTTCCTCCTCGTGGCCGGTGTTTCGATGCCGCATCGCGGCGGGGCGTTCGCCCCGGCGACGATGATGCCTCGGGGCGTCCGGGGACGCACTCGGGAATCACCCGATTCGGCCGGTTGAAAAGTCTCAGACGTTGCGCTCGTCGTGGATCTTCCGGATCTCGCGCAGGTCGAAATGGATTCTATCGGTCTCGGGCGGAACATTCCAGCGAATAGGACCGCCGAGCAGGGCCTTTCAGTTC
>JBBIVY010000063.1:15743-18247 GCA_037439485.1 Planctomycetota bacterium
CTGTCTGTCCGGGGAGGCGACAGGCAGGAATGCCTGTCCTACAGATGAACACTCGCCCCTGCATCCTGATCGGCCTCGCCGCGCTTGCGGCGTGGGTCGGAATCTATCTTGTGCTCGACCCGGCGTCGCAGTGGCTGACGACGCACGCGTTTCGGCTCGACCTGGCGGGGCATTTCGGCTCGGCCGTGGCGTTCTTTCTCTACGAGACGCCGAAGGTGCTGATGCTGCTCGTGCTCGTCGTCTTCGGCGTCGGCGTCGTGCGGTCGTTCTTTACGCCGGAGCGGACGAGGCGGCTCCTCTCGGGCCGGCGCGAGGCGGTCGGCAACGTCCTCGCGGCGGGGCTCGGCGTGGTGACGCCCTTCTGCTCCTGCTCGGCGGTGCCGCTTTTCATCGGCTTCGTGACCGCGGGCGTGCCGCTCGGCGTCACGTTTTCGTTTCTCATCTCGGCGCCGATGGTGAACGAGGTCGCGCTCGTCCTGCTCTGGGGCCTTGTCGGGTGGAAAGCCGCGCTCATCTACCTCACGACCGGCCTTGCCATCGCGATTCTTGCCGGGGGGGTCATCGGCCGGATGAAGCTGGAGAAGTGGGTCGAGCCGTGGGTCTACGCCACGAGCGCGCAGGGCGCGCCGGAGGAAGAAAGCTTCTCGTGGCCCGAGCGATTTCGCCTCGGACTGGACGCCGTGTGCGACATCGTCGGTCGCGTGTGGCTCTTCGTCCTCATCGGCATCGCGGTGGGCGCGGGAATTCACGGCTACGTCCCGGCGGACGCCCTCGCCTCCATCATGGGCAAGGGCGCCTGGTGGGCCGTGCCGGTTGCCGTGCTCGTCGGCGTGCCGATGTACTCGAATGCCGCGGGGATTATCCCCGTCGTCCAGTCGCTCCTCGAAAAGGGCGCCGCGCTCGGGACGGTGCTCGCGTTCATGATGAGCGTCATCGCGCTTTCGCTTCCCGAGGCGATCATCCTGCGCAAGGTGCTCTCGGTCAGGCTGCTCTGTGTCTTCTTCGGCGTTGTCGCGGCGGGGATACTCGTCGTCGGGTATCTCTTTAACGTCATTCTATAGTTTTCGCAAGGGGGGCCGGCCAATGAGAAAAGCTGAGAAGATCCGGAAGATCATGAAGTCGGGTTACGGGAAGATCGCTCGCGAGTCGGGCTCGTGCTGCGGCGGCGGCAAGCCCTGCGGCGGGCGCTCGGAGAGGGTGAGCCGGGGGATCGGCTACCGCTCGAAGGAGTTGAAGTCGGCGCCGGAGGGCTCGAATCTGGGCCTCGGCTGCGGCAACCCGACGGCGCTCGCGTCGCTGGAGGCGGGCGAGACGGTGCTCGACCTCGGTTCGGGCGCGGGGTTCGATGGCTTCCTCTCGGCCCGCCGCGTGGGGCCGAAGGGCAAGGTCATCGGCGTCGATATGACGCCCGAGATGATCGCCCGCGCCCGGAAGAACGCGAAGAAGGACGGCTACAAGAACGTCGAGTTCCGCCGCGGGGATATTGAGAAGCTTCCCGTGGATTCCGACAGCGTGGACGTGATCATCTCCAACTGCGTGATCAACCTGGTGCCCGACAAGCGCCGGGCGTTCAAGGAGGCGTTCCGCGTGACGAAGCCGGGCGGGCGGATGTTCGTCTCGGACCTCGTGCTGAGGCGGCCGCTGCCGAAGAAAGTGCTCGATGCCTCCTCCGCGCTCGTCGGCTGCATCGCCGGGGCGTGGCCGCTCGAACGGTATCTGGGCGCCATCAAGGCCGCGGGATTCTGCAAGGTCCGCATCCTCGAGCGCCGGTATTACCCGCTGAAGTTCATCACCGAGTTCGTCACGACGAACGACGTCTCGGCCCGCGAGGTCGCGCGCCTGTCGAAGACGGTCGTCAGCATCAACGTCACCGGCACGAAGCCCGAGTGACCCCGAGGATCAGGAGGGCGCTGGAATGCGAAAGCTCGTTGTCGCGGTTCTGGCTCTGTTCGTTGCCGCCGGGTGCGGCCGCCCGCCGGCCGAGCCCCAGCCGGCCCCGATTATGCCGTCGCCGCTTCTGGGGTTCCTGAAGGAGCACTCGCTCGACGGCAAGGTGTCGCTGATCCAATTCGGCCAGGTCGGTTGCGAGATGAGCGCCGACGGCTACGGCCGGATGGCGCGCATGAACCGGGAGAAGACGATTCCGTCCTTGAGCTACCTGCGCGCGGACGCGACGCCGGCGAAAGAGCAGGCGGACGAGTATTTCAAGCAGAGCCCGCCGGGGTTCGAGGTGGTGCGCGATGCGGATCGGGCGATTGCGGCCCGGTTCGGCGCCACGGCCGTGCCGACCGCTGTCCTCGTGGACAAGTTCGGCCGGGTGCGCTATCGCGGGAGGTTCCCGGACGAGCGGAAGCTGGCCGACTGGGTGCGGGAACTCGACCCGCAGAAGGCCGACGCGGGCCCGGACGTCACGCTCTTCGGCGTGGAGACTGTTAACCGCGCGGAGCTTCTTCCCGCGACGAGGCTTCCCGATCTGAGGGGCGTGATCCGTCCGCTCGGGGCCT
>JBBIVY010000063.1:18347-22888 GCA_037439485.1 Planctomycetota bacterium
GGCCTCCGCGGCGGAGAAGTCCCTCGGCCTCGCGGCGGGATCGGTGACGTTCGAGGTCGAAGGCACCGGGATGGGATGACGCAAGTAGCTCAAGCGCGCCGTGGCGGCGCGCACGGAGGTTTCTTCCTCACCCGCATTTCCCGGAGATTGACGGATGGCTCACGACGGCGTTGCGCGCAGGCTCTCGTTCCTCGACCGCTGGCTCACGCTCTGGATATTCCTGGCGATGGCCGCGGGGGTGGCGCTTGGATACTTCGCCCCGGCCTTCGGCGGCTGGGTCGGCTCGCTCCACCCGGAAGGCTCCCAGACGAGCCTCCCCATCGCGGTCGGGCTCATCCTCATGATGTATCCGCCGCTGGCGAAGGTGAAGTACGAGGAACTGGGCGACGCCTTCCGCAACGTCAAGGTCCTCGCGCTGTCGCTCGTGCAGAACTGGGTCATCGGCCCGGTGCTCATGTTCCTCCTGGCGGTCGTGTTCCTGCGCGGCTACCCGGAGTTCATGATCGGCCTCATCCTGATCGGCCTGGCCCGGTGCATCGCGATGGTCATCGTCAGCTTCTGGATGGGCCGCAAGGTCGGCGCCGGCTACGCCCGCTCGGCCACGCTCTCGTTCACCGCCGCCAGCAATAACTTCGAGCTGGCCATCGTCGTCGCCGTCGGCGTCTTCGGCATCCACCACGGCGCCGCGTTCGCCGCGGTCATCGGGCCGCTGGTCGAGGTGCCGGCGCTCATCGGACTCGTCCACGTGGCGCTCTATTTCCGCCGGCGCTTTTTCCCCGTCCCCCAGGAGGCCGCCGCGTGAAGAAGACCCGGATTCTCTTCCTCTGCACCGGCAACGCCTGCCGCAGCCAGATGGCGGAGGGTTTTGCCCGGGCGCTGAGGGGAGAGGCCATCGAGCCCTACTCCGCGGGCGTGCTGCCGGCGGGAGTCTTGCCCGAGACCGTCGCGGTGATGAAGGAGGCGGGCATCGACATCTCCGCGCAACGCTCGAAGAACGTCCTCGATCTGAGGAACGTCGAGTTCGATTACGTCATCACCCTCTGCGACTCAGCGCGCGAGGCCTGCCCTCTGTTTCCGGGCAAGGCGAAGGTCATCCATCACGGCTTCGACGACCCGCCCGCGCTTGCCCTCGGCGAGAAGAACCGCGAGAAGGCCCTTTCGCATTTCCGCCGCGTCCGCGACGAGATCATGGCGTACGTCCTGACGCTGCCGGAATCGCTCGCCTCTTCGTAGGGGCGGACCCCTGTGTCCGCCCGTGCTTCTTCCGTGCAGCGGCGCAAACCGTCCTGCGGAAACCGCTTGCCTGGAAGGCGCACAGCGGGTATCTTCCGCGCGGGTCAAGCGAACCAGGGCGACGGGTGCCATGCGGAATTCATGCCTGATTTCGATTTGTCGGCTTATCCTCCTCGTGGCATTGTTCGCGCTGGCTCTCTCCTCGGCCGGGTGCGCCAACCTCAGCCTGGTGGGCTATCGCGACGACGCGTTCCTGAAGAGCTACACCTACACGCTCGGCGAGAACTACATCACCGTCGACGGGCTGCGCTACTGCTACCAGGAGATGGGCGAGGGCGAGACGGTGCTCATCCTGCCGGGCATCGCGACGAGCATCGACTTCTGGCAGTACGCCGTCGAGGGGCTCTCGAAGCAGTATCACGTCGTGGCGCTCGACCCGCCGGGCATCGGCAAGTCGGACAAGCCCGACGCGAGCTACACCCTCCAATGGCTCCTCGACCACATCGTCGCCTTCATGGACGCGAAGGGCATCCGGCGCACCCACGTCGTGGGCGGCTCGCTCGGCGGGCACCTGGCGCTGATGATGGCGATCCAGCATCCGGATCGCGTGTCGAAGCTGGTGCTGCAGGGCACGGTGGGCAACTGGCCGACGCCGACGGGCCTGACGGACTTCGCGCTCAGGAACGTCTGGAACGAGCCGATGGTCGTCGACGTGATGCGCTGGCGGTGGCCGGACATGTATGCGACGCTCTTCAAGCACCCGAACGCGATGACGGAGCGCATCTTCCGCTACCAGATGGCGCTTCGGGCCGACGGCGGCGCCTATGCGCCGGAGGGGAGGATGTTCACGCGGGCCTTCAAGAACATCTTCTACTCGAGCGTGCGCGATAAGCTCGGCCGCATCGACTGCCCGGCCCTCCTCATCTGGGGCGCCGAGGACACGACCCACTCGCCCGAAAACGGCCGGTACTTCCTCGATCACATGAAGGACGCCAAACTCGTCATCATCAAGGACGCCGCGCACGAGGTCATGGTCGACCAGCCCCACGCCTTCAACGACACCGTCCTCGATTTTCTCAAGAACGGCACCGGCGGCATGGCCGGCAAGACCACCGTCATCGAGCCCCCGCCGATCCTCCTGCTGCCGGCGCCGTAAAGGCGCGACAGGCCCCCGCTCAGAGCCTGATACCCGACTGCTGAATCAGCCGCCACCCGCCCAGCAGATTGCGGACGTCCTTCCGGCCCTTGTTCATCAATATCCGCTGCGCGACGTAGGCGCGGTAGCCGACGCCGCAATAGATCACGAGCGGCTGGTCCTTCGGCACCTCGGCCAATCGCTCGCGGAGGTCGTCGACGGGGATATTCACGGCGCCTTCGACGTGCCCGGCGGCGAATTCCTTGGGCGTGCGGACGTCGAGGACCACGGCCTTTGACGCGCCGGTCTTCCGCTCGTCGGCGAATGCGGCGAGGGTGACGCAAGGCATCTCGCCGCGGCGTGCGTTGGCCCCGGCGAAGCCGCCCATGAGGACGATGTCCTTCGCGCTCGCAAACGGCGGCGCGTAGCAGAGGTCGAGGCTTTCCAGGTCCTCAACCGTCATGCGCGCGGCGATGGCGGTGGCCAGGACGTCGATGCGCTTGTCGACGCCGTCCTTGCCGACGACCTGTGCGCCCAGGATGCGGCCGTCGGCGGGGGAGTAGACGATCTTCATCACGAGCGGATCGGCGCCCGGATAATATCCCGCGTGGCTTGCGCCGGTCACGACCGTCACCGCGTGCGCCATGCCTTCGCGCGCGGCCTGCCGCTCGGTGAGGCCGGTGACGCCCGCAGTGACGTCGCACACCCGCACGACGGCGGTGCCCAGCACGCCCGGGAATGAAAGCCGCCGCGGGTCGTCGTCGCGCGCGCCGAGAAGGTCGAGCGCCGCGTTCGCCCCGGCGATGCGTCCGGCCTTGTTCGCGGGCCCGGCGAGCGGAATGCTCACGGGCTTGCCGGTGACGAGGTGCGTCGCCTCGCTGGTGTCGCCCGCGGCGTAGATGGCCGGATCGCTCGTGCGCTGGAGCTTATCGACCGCGATGGCGCCGCTTGCGCCGAGCGCGATGCCGGCCGATTTCGCCAACTCGACGTTCGGCCTGACGCCGACCGCGAGGATCGCAAGATCGAACGGGAACTCGCGGCCCGACGCGGTGACAACCGTCGCGCGGCCGTCCTTCTCCACGACGGATTTCACCGCGTCGCCGAGCACGACCTCCGCCCCGGCCTTCGTAAGCGCCCCGGCGATGGGCCGCGCCATTTCCTTATCCAGAGCGGGCATGAGCTGGTCGGCCATCTCGATGACGGTCACCTTGACCCCTCGCCGCAGGAGTTGCTCTGCCGTCTCCAGGCCGATGTAGCCGCCGCCGATGACCACCGCATAAACGGGACCTGGTACCGTTTTTCCGGCGGTCTTTCCAAGGCACTCCGTGATCGCGTCCACGTCCGGCACGGTGCGGCAGTGAAAGACGTTCGGCCGGTCGAGCCCGGGAATCGGCGGGCGGATCGGCAGCGTCCCCGTCGCGAGGATGAGCCGGTCGTAGGCAATCGTCTCCGTCGCGCCATCCTCCCGGCGCAGGGTGACGGTCTTCTTCGCGCGGTCGATCGCGGTCGCGCGCGTGAGCGTCCGCACGTCGATGTTGAATCGCCTGGCGAGGAGCTTCGGGCTCGACACGAACAGCTTCTCGCGCTCGGTGATCTCGCCGCCGACGTAGTAGGGCAGCCCGCAATTCGCGAACGACACGTAAGGCCCCGCCTCGACGAGCACGATCTCTGTGTCCTCGTTCACGCGCCTGGCCTTCGCCGCCGCGGATGCCCCGCCCGCCACGCCTCCGATGATCACGATGCGCTTCGCCATGACGGCTCCTTGGAATTCCGGCCCCCGGCGGATGCTCGCATCATTATATCATGCCCCTGGCGCGCGCGAACGCTAAAGGGAACTCCCTTGCGCCGGCCCCTCCGTGCGGCGTCAGGCCGTTTCCTCACTTTCGGCCGAAATACCAAACATACCAAAGATACCAGCATTCCCTGCATACCAGCTTTTCATCGTTTCGCCAACCTACTCCTCGCGGCTGACGGGTTGAAGGTTAAACGTTGAAGGTTGAAGGTTCCAAGCTGAAGAACCACGCATGGATGCCGCCTCCTGTTCTTGCCGCTATCATTCAACCTTCAACGTTCAACACGGAACCCGACACCGACGTCGCGCCCCTCTATAGTACCCCCGACGGCAAATCAATCTTTACTTGACTAAATGTCAAAAACCCCGTTTCCGCTTCGC
>JBBIVY010000064.1:0-22765 GCA_037439485.1 Planctomycetota bacterium
TCCAAGGAATCCAAGGAATCCACTAATACTGCCTACTGGCCCTTTGCTCTTATCGTACGAAAGATCGATGTGTGGGCTTTGTTTCCGGAGACCATGTCTGACCCCGGTGTCCTGACCGTTCCTCCTCTTTCTCTCATAGGGCTCTGAATCCGCATTACGGCAGAAAGTCCGCGTTATTCTACACCAACCTAACGGGTCTGTCAACCACATCCCAAAGAATACCAACCTTCCTCGGGAGGAGGGAAAATGGCTGCCTCCCTCCGGTTCCATTCCCCCTTCTCACACCCATAAGGAGGACTTTCGTAGGTCGGCGTAGCCCCGAAGCAGGCCGTGTTGTGTCTTCACGTTCCGCCAACCGCTCCAATGTCATTGATTTCGAGTTCTGGCCAGCCCTTCGCCCCAAGGAATGGGGTTAGTCCAGCGAAATCCTAGATATTTGTCGGCCTTCGCCAACCCGGCCAATTCCTTGTAAATGCTTAGCATGAGCAGACTTACGCACAAACAATAATACAACAGTTGCGTAAGCGTTTAGTTTCTGTCGGTTTTTGTTGACTCAAACGACTTCGCAAGATACGTTCTGATCGTGACTGGCAGGGCCAATCCAAAGCGAGGGTTACGCGTGGAACGGCACAAACAAAAGAAGAGCAAACAGCCTGATGCGCCCAAGAGGCGCAGGTGGCTCTCTCGAGCTTTCATTCTCTTCCTGATCTCCCTGGCTGCCGTCCTCGGCTATATGGCCTTCCTTTCCAAGCGCGCTCCCGCCGAAGCACGGGCACATTCTGACGTCGGCCAGCGCAGCGTCGCCCAGCTTGTCGCGCTATCCGATGCCGAGTTGGAGAGGACAGACATCCTCGAAATGAACATCGCCGTCGCCAGGGAAATCCCCGGCCTTGAGAAACTGGAATACGAGCACTACCGCCGGATCGTTGACGACTGGGCGGAGAATTTCATTCGCTGGATGCCAACGGTCGAGCACGGATTCCGAGAGAAGCCGAACAAGTACAAGAACGATGTTCACTTCTTTCAGTTGGGAATGCTCTCTCAGTTCCTGGGGCATGAGGTCGGAATCGCCTACGTGGAGGACCAGAAGAACGCGCAGGTGGCGGCCCGGCAGGAAGGCAAGACCGTTCCGGTCTACTATACCGAACCGGGGCAGTTGCTTCTCCACGGACTCATCGACAGCAAGCGCGGCACCTGCGCAACGATGGCGACGCTGCACGTAGCCATTGCGCGCCGGCTCGGCTGGCCGGTCAGCCTCGCGTCCGCGGGCTCGCACTTCGTCTCACGCTACGAGGACGACAAGGTAGTCTACAACATTGAGATGACATACACCGATGGAGCTTTCTCCGAGGGGCCCGACTCGTACTACATGCAATACCAGGGACTTCCGCAGAAAGCGATTGCTTGCGGCAGCGACCTCCGCAAGTTGTCCGGGCGCGAGATGCTCGGCATCTTCATCGCTTCGCGAGGGCGGTACTACAACAACACAAACAGGTACGACCTTGCGGCGCGGGACTACGCTTTGGCATTCAGCCTTGTGCCGAACAATCGATGCGTGTACAAGGACTTGGTATGGAACCTGGTGGACAACGGCGACCGGCTCTTTAACAAGAACGAGCCCGAACACCCGGCGTCGGTTCTTGCATACGTGATGGGGCTCGACGTGCCGCCGAGGCCCGATACCGGAAGGCCCACCCCAGGCAAGTAGCAAGGTCGCGGTCTTATTCAGCCTGTGTCGTAAGTTGGGAATGCACCCGGTCCTTTTGAACCAACCAGGGAAGGGGAAAGACATGAGGGGCGGAATCATCATCCTCAGCATCATCGCGGCATGGCTGGTCCTGCCTCTGTCGCCGGTCCATGCGGAGTATCAGGACGGCATGAATAAGTACGAGTTCGAGAAGAGCTCGCCTGTTAACCACCTCGACCCCACGGGGACAACGGTAATCATCACTAAGGAAGCTCGCGGGTCAGTTGAGTCGCTTCTCCCGCAACTGTCAATCACAAATGTGAGGAGGGATGAATTCGCTGACATGGATGTATACAGTGGGAACCAAGCTCACTTTGCGAACGATGGCGGTGTTTCCGAGATAGTCGGAAGCATGATCAAGAGCAAACGCGTATTCCGAGTCCAAGGCGAAAGAAAGGAAGAGGCCATTCAGAATTGGCAACTGCACGTTACAGCGCGGCTGCGAACAATTCAGGCTGCTAGATCTAAGACATTCCACTTTGCTGTCGGCGAGGCGAAATACAATCCCGCAGTATGGAGGGAAGAAGAAAATGTATACGGCAAGAGACTTCGCCCAATAGGCAACAACAAGTATTCTGCTCTTGCTGATCTGTGGGATGTCAGAAACGGTGATGATTACGCACTGGGCTGCACCGCGGGAACAGGGGCAGTGCTACTCCGGGGAATCTCACGGGCAATTGGACAAGATGCTTACAACAAGAATGCGAAGGCACCCCTGAATCCGTTTAGTCTGGGGTCTGTGATGCCGTGGTTGAATCAAGATGATCCCGTCGGATGGGACGATTGGGTTCCCGGCGATTGGGGCTATATAATAAACACGAAATGGGATCCCAAAGACCCACACCAAGCCGGACAGGAAGGGGAGAACATTGTCTATCTTGGACAGGGCAAGTTCTGGGGGCACATCAACGCTTCCGTCATGATTAGGACGAAAGAGGAATGGATGGACATCGTGCGAGTCTGGGGCGAAGCAGAGCCAGCTTCTTGGAGAAGATACCCGCGTGTAGGGTTGCAGTAGCAGATGGTCTGCTGGTCTTGCAGTCCTATTGAAAGGAAAAGGCAAATGAGGGGCGTGTGGTTTCTTGCAGGTATTGCCAGGTACTGGTTCTTCTTCGCTCTTGTTTGCATCTCTCTGCCCGGATGTGGGCACCATCAGGCCGGAGGGCTCACATTGACTTGGAAAGGATTCGATGGAAAGACGGACAGAGACCCCGAGAAAGCCAGGTACATTCTGGACGGAAACGTAATCGGCGAAGGTCGCGCCGGTTTTGCCGCCATACTCAGGGCGATGGAGAGGTCCCGGCCGGGAACGGAAATCCTCGTTTTCCCGGATGAGAGAGTTCTGGACGAATTGACAACTGTTGGCTCGGGCCAGCCCCAGCCCCATGCCAACACTGTTCCATTTCGTGACGACAAGAGACTCTACGAGGAATTCTACCGTGCGGCCAGAAAGAAAGGCTTAGTTGTCTGGCTTCTCGCTGGTCCACCCGGTACCATTCTCAACAAGGACGGAATAGACATGAGGACTCGTTTGGGCGAGGAGATTGATGCCCTGGACTTAACGGAGACGGCGGTGCCATCGGAAAACCGATGAGTCGGGATCCCTGCATTAAGATTATGCGGGGACTCCTCACCGACATAGTCCCCTACCCCGCCCCGCTGGCCCCATCCCCAGCCCATACTCCAGTATCGACCCGCACGCCTGAAACCTTCCCGCGGCGCGGGGTTCGTGGAGGAGCATTTGGAGGATGTTGGCAAAGGAGCGAATCGTGGTGCCGAGCATCATGGCGATCCACAACGATGCGACGCTGGGCGACTCGCGGGGGAATTTGCGGCTGATGCGGAAGAGGCTCTTCCAGAACTCGACCGCCATGGAGCGGTGGACCTGGGAGGAACTGCCTTCGCCGTGATGGATCACCTCGGCGTGGGGAAGATAGGCGATTTGCCAGCCGCTCTTTCGCAAACGGCGGAAGAGGTCGATCTCCTCGCAATACATGTAAAATGATTCGTCATACCCCCCCGCCTCCACCATCGCCTCGCGGCGGAGCATCACCACCGCGGCGCGGAACCAGTCGGGATAGAGCACGCGGTCGTGATCGGGGAAGTGGAAGAACCGCCGGAGGCCGCCGTCAGGATTGTGACGGGAGAACCAGGAATACGGCATGACGTTATGGAACCCCGCCGCGATCCCCAGCGCGGCGGCAAAGTCGATGTGACTGAAGCACGACGGCTGGAGCGTCCCGTCCGCGTTCAGGAGCTTCGGCCCGAGCGCGGCGACCTTCGCGTTCGCGTCGAGGAAGCGCACCATCTCGCCCAGGCCGTCGTTCACGAACTCCACGTCCGCGTTCGCCACCAGCACGTAGCGCCCCGCCGCGGCGCGAAGGCCTTCGTTGGTTGCGGCGCCATAGCCGACGTTGCGCGCGTTACGGATGAGCCGCACGCCGGGGAACTCGCGCGCCACCATGTCGGCGGAGCCGTCGGCCGAGGCGTTGTCGACGACCCAGACGTCGGAGGTGATGCTCCGGGCGTGGTCCAGCGCCGAGCGCAGGCACCGCCGGAGGAGGTCCCGCGCGTTCCAGTTGACGATCACGATGGAGAGGTCCATCCGCAGCGCCTTATTGCGCGACGAAAACATAATCGCTATACTTCCCACCTATCATAGGAAGGCCGGGGCCGCGGGTCAAGCCCGGCGGGGCGAAATCGCGAACCGCAGGAAAGGAATCGGAATGACGGACACGAACATCGACAAGCAGCTCAAGCAGCGGCAGGCGCTGTGGGAGAAGCGGTTTCAGGCCTACGCGGAGCACGGGGAATGGTGCGCGTTCGCCCTCGCGACGGTGCAGGGGAGCATCGAGGAGATCAACGCGCTGAAGGACGCGGGCCGGAGGCTGGTGGCGACGCGCGACGGGCAATATCGCAACTGGGACCCGGACGTCTTCAAGGTGGACGAGGCGGCGGAGGGATACATCTTCGATTGCCTCAAGCGGTTCAACGCGGCCAAGGGCGACTCGTTCACCGCGCGCATCATCAGCGAAGAGGCCGGAGACCGCACGTTCGGCACGGGTGCCACCAAGCTCTTCGTCATCAGCGACCCGTTCGACGGCTCGCTCCTCTACAAGAACGACCTCGGCGCGTTCTATTACACGACCGTCGCCGTGTGGGATGAAAAGGGCAACCACCTCGCCACCGTCGTCGGCGACTGCGTCAACCGCCGGGTCGATTTCGCCGGGGGCAAGGGCGCCTTCAGCGCCAACTTCGACGGCTGGAAGCTCAAGGGCCTCAAGCCCTCGGGCCTGTCCGCCAACGCCGATATCGCCAAGGCGACGATCGAGAGCTACATGATGAAGCCGAAGTTCATGTTCCAGGAAAAGACCGACGCCTACTCGTTCGTGGAGACGTTCAAGCCGCTGTTGTCGCAGGTGAAATTCATCTGTCCCAACGGCGGCCCCTGCGGCTTCGCGGACGTGGCGTTCGGGCGGATGGACGTGTATTTCGCGCACAAGCAGCCGCTCATCGAGATTTTCAGCGGCTGCGGCGTGGCGAAGACCGCGGGCGCGATCATCACGGACTTCGACGGCAACCCCGTGCCTTTCCAGAGCGACATCAACGCGCGGTTCAACGTCGTCTGCTCCGCCAACCAGGCCATCCACGACAAGGTCCTGGCGGTCGTTGCGGAGATCAAGAAGTCGAAGGGGCTCGCCTGGAAGCGATAGTCGAGCTTTTTCTGGTTTTCCCGCGATAGCCCTGTAAGTATTTCGGCCCGGCCGGCCCTATTAATGCAGCGCAAGGCCGGCCGGGCCGAACCTGCCTAACTGCAATGCCCGAAAGAAGTTATATCCCTCGGGAAAAGGCCCCGCCGACTGAGCGATCCGGAGGGCTCGCGCCATGTCCACGCAATCCGTCCTTCGCGTCGTGTCCAGAGTGACCGGCCGCGTGCGCTTCTGGCGGATGATGGAGGCCTTCGTCCCCGCCGCGCTGTGGGCGCTCGTCGTGCTCCTTCCGCTCTACGTCGCCGACATGTTCGTCGCGGTCCCGTGGTATCTCCTGCTCGCGCCGGTCGCGGGCTTCATCGTTCTCTTCATCCTCTTCGCCGCAAAGCGCCTGCGCGGCGTCAACCGCTTCGAGGTCGCGAAGATCGTCGACGACCAGATGCAGCTCAAGGACCGGTTGACGAGCGCCCTCTATTTCGAGCGGCTCAAGTTCGACGACGACATGTCGCGCGCGGCGATGGCGGAGGCGGACGAGGTCGCGTCGAAGCTGGACCTCGGCAAGCTCGCGCTCGGCACGTGGCCGAAGCGCACGGCGCTGGTCGGGGGCCTCGTGGCGGTCACGATCGTGCTGGCCATCGGCCCGATGCACATCCGCGGGTGGTTCGGCAGCGCGACGGCCGGAAAGACGGCGGCGGCGAAGAAGACGCACGAACTCGCCGACGAGGGCGCGGCGCCGACGGACAATGCGCCCGCCCCGCTGGAGAAGATCGACAACAAGAAGCCCATCCAGTCGCTCACCAAGATCGAGTCCGAGCGCGCGCCGGACCGCGACCCGAACTCGATGGACACGTCCATGTCCGCGGACGTCCTGGCCGACATCGAGGCCGTCAAAGCCACGGTGAACATGCAGGACATGAAGGACATGCAGGACGCGTTCAAGGACGACAAGGACAAGCCGAAGGAGAAGGACAAGTCCGACACGAAGCCCCCGCCCATCGCGCCCTTGGACCAGGAACTGCTGAACGACATCGCGCGCGCGACGAAGACGAAGTCGGAGAAATCCGAGGGCGGCAAGGACGACGCGATCGGCGTGGCGGTGAAGATGCCGTCGAAGCCGGGCGCGAAGTCGCAGGGCCAGCCCAAGAAGGGCGGCGGCGGCCACGGCGGCGGCGACGTGGGCGAATCGGGCGACACGCGGGGAGCGCCGAGGCGCGTGCCCATCCCCGGGAGAGAGAAGCTCGTGGTCGATTCGCGCAAGTCGAACGACACCGTGGAGAAGACCGATTTCGAAAAGACCGTCATGACCGAGGTGATGATGCGCCTCAGCATGAAAGACGTGGAGATGACCGCGAAGGCCGTGGACGTCCCGACGCACTTCAGCCCGCAGGCGCGCGAGCCGGTGGCGGAAGAGACGATCCCTCCGGGCCTGCGCGGGTACGTGCAGCGGTATTTTGAGGGCCTCGCCCCGCGCCAGGCGCCGCAGGCCCCGGCCGAGGGCGGGACCGAGAAGCCGACGGAGTAAAGCGAAGACGGCGCCCCACAAGGAGGCGCCCTACACATCGTCAGAGGACGCCCCATGAGCGAGAAGACGTCGAAGCCCGCCAACGCCAACGTGGACGCTCGGCTCGCCGAGTTCCGCGCGACCTTCGGCCGCATGTCGGACGAGGTGTCGAAGGTCATCGTCGGCTACCGCGACATCATCGACAACGTGCTGACGGCGCTGCTGACGCGCGGCAACGTGCTGCTGGAAGGCGTGCCCGGCATCGGCAAGACGATGCTCGTCCGCACGCTCGGCGAGGTGCTGGAGCTTCAGTTCCGCCGGGTGCAGTTCACGGCCGACCTCATGCCCGGCGACATCGTCGGCACGAACATGATCGCCCAGGACGAGACCGGCCGGAGGACGTTCCGGTTCGAACGCGGGCCGGTCTTCACGAACCTGCTGCTGGCCGACGAGATCAACCGGGCGACGCCCAAGACGCAGTCCGCGCTCCTCGAAGCGATGGAGGAGCACTCGGTCACGGTCGCCGGCACGCGCTACGTGCTGGAGGAGCCGTTCTTCGTCCTCGCCACGCAGAACCCGCTTGAAATGGAAGGCACCTACCCCCTGCCCCAGGCCGAGCTGGACAAGTTCATCTTCAAGCTCGACGTCGGCTTCCCGGCGCTGGAAGACCTCGACGAGATCATCGTCCGCACCACGTTCGAGGCCATGCCCAAGGTGAACCGCGTCGCCACCGGCGCCGACATCCTGCGCCTGAGAGCGCTCGTCCGCGAGGTGCCCGTATCGCCGCACGTCGAGGATTACGCCGCGCGCGTGGTGCTCGCCACGCACCCCGAGACGGAGCACGCGACGGAGATGGTCAAGCGATACGTCAAGGGCGGCGCCAGCCCGCGCGGGCTTCAGGGGCTGATCCTCGCGGGCAAGGTGCGCGCGCTCCTGGACGGCCGGTACAGCGTGTCCTGTGAAGACATCAACGCCATGGCCCACCCGACGCTGCGCCACCGCATCCAGCGCAACCTCGAGGCCGAGGCGGAAGAGATCTCCCGCGACGCGATCGTTTCGGACATCCTCACGAAGACCCCGCAGACGGCCGAGGCTGTATAGTTGCTGCCGCTTCTGTAGGGGGGGGACCTATGTGTCCCCCCGCGAATGGTGAGAACGCCAAAGAGGAAGAGGAAGCGATGACCACGACCCAGGCCGAATCGTTCAAGACGCGCTACGAGACCCTGCGCGGCGAAATCGAGAAGGTCATCGTCGGCTGCCGCGACGTCACCGACGAGCTGCTGACCTGTCTTTTTTCGGGCGGCAACGCGCTCATCGAAAGCCCGCCCGGCCTGGGCAAAACGCTCATCGTCAAGACCCTGGCCGACGCGCTCGACCTCCAGTTCTCGCGCATCCAGTTCACCCCCGACCTGATGCCCGCGGACATCGTCGGCACCAACATCATCATGCAGGACGAGATGGGCAAGCGGTACTTCCAGTTCCAGCGCGGGCCCGTCTTCACCAACATCCTCCTCGCCGACGAGATCAACCGCGCGACGCCCAAGACCCAGTCCGCGCTCCTCGAAGCCATGCAGGAGCACTCCGTCACGGTCGGTGGCGTGCGACACGAACTCCAGGAGCCGTTCCTCGTCATCGCCACCGAGAACAACCTTGAAACCGAGGGCACCTATTCGCTGCCCGAGGCGCAGCTCGACCGGTTCTTCTTCAACTGCCGCTTGCGCTTCCCGGACCTCAAAGACCTCCGCGAGATCAGCCGCCGCACGACGGCGACCGGCTCGATGTCGGTCTCCAAGACGCTCACGCGCGAGGCGGTGGAGGCCATGAAGCACGAGGCGCGCTCGGTGGACGTGAGCCCGGCCGTCCGGCGCTACGCGTCGCGGCTGGTGCTGGCGACGCACCCGAACCGCGAGGGCACGACGGACAGGGTGAAGCAGTTCGTGCGCTACGGGTCGAGCCCGCGCGGGGTGCAGGCGCTCATCATCGGCGGCAAGGTGCGCGCGCTCCTGGCCGGCCGGCGCAGCGTCCTGGCGGAGGACATCCGCTACGTCTCGAAGCCCGCGCTGAGGCACCGGCTCATCATGAATTTCGAAGGCGAGGCCGAGAACGTCGACCCCGACCGGATCATCAGCGAAGTCGTCGCGAACGTCGAAGCCCCGAAGGGTTGACGCATGAGCGACATTCAGCTCGATTCCAAGTTCCTCCGCAAGCTGGAGCACCTGATGCTCCAGTCGCTGGGGGTCTATTCCGGCGAGATGATGGGCGGGCGCCGCTCGAAACGCCGAGGCAACGGCATCGAGTTCACCGACCACAAGAGCTATTCCCCCGGCGACGACCTCCGCTACCTCGACTGGAACGTCCTCGGCCGGCTCGACGAGCTTTTCCTCAAGATCTACGAGATGGAAGAGGACCTCTACGTCTACATCCTCGTCGATTCCTCGAAGAGCATGTCCTTCGGCAACCCGACGAAGATGGCCACGGCCCGCATGGTCGCCGCGTGTCTCGGCTACATCGGCCTGGCGAAGCAGGACATCGTGCGGCTGACGTTCTTCGGCGACGGCCTCGCGTCGACCTCCGACATCTTCAAGGGCCGCGGGCGCATCTTCCGCGTCTTCGACTTCCTCAACGCGGGCCATGCCTCCGGCGCCACGAACTTCGCCGAGTCGCTCCATGCCTTCGTCCGCTATAACCGCCGCCACGGCATCGCCATCGTCATCAGCGACTTCCTCGACCCCGCCGGCATCGAGCCCGGCCTGAAGACGCTGATCCACAACCGCTTCGCCATCTACGGCCTTCACGTCGTCGACCCGCTCGAGGAGAAGCCCGCGCTCGTCGGCGACCTCAACCTCGTCGACAGCGAAACCGACGCCGTGCTTCCCGTGAGCATCCGCCGACAGACGATCGAAGCCTACGGCGAGTTCTTCGAACGCCATTGCCTCGGCATCCGCCGGTTCCTCAACAGCTACGCCGGCCACTACATCAAGGTGCCCACCACGACGACGCTGGAGGACCTCATCCTGAAGGTGTTCCGAAGGGAGGGTATCCTCCGATGACGTTCGCGAACCCCTTCGCGTGGGCTCTCCTCGCGCTGGTCGTCGTGCCGGCGGTCCTCTACCTCCTGCCGATGCCCCGCCGCCGGGCCGAGCAGCCGAGCCTGCTTCTCTGGCAGAAGATGCTGTCGGAACGCCCCGCGACGCAGTCCTGGCGCTGGCTCCGGACGCTCGCCTCGTTCCTCCTCGCCGCGGCAATCATTGTTCTTCTCTCGCTGGCCGCGGGCAAGCCGGTCTTCGGCCCCGCTTCCGGCGAAGGCAAGACCGCCGTCATCGTCGTCGACACGAGCGCCAGCATGAAGGCGCCGCTCTCCCCCGGCGGCGCCGCCACGCGGTTCGACCGCGCGAAGGAAATCGCCACGCGCCTCGTCACCGCGTTGCCCTCCGGCCGACGCGCCGCGGTCGTGGCCGCGGACGTGACGCCCCGGGGGGTCTCGGGACTGAGCGAGCATCGCGACATCACGCTGCGCAAGCTGAAAACGCTGGCGGCCTCCGATTCGCGCGGGGACCTCGCCGCGGCGGCTCGCGTCGCGCTGGAGCTTGCGGCGGGCGAGGCGAACGCCGACGTCTATATCATCTCCGACGGCGGCGCCGACCTCTCGGACGTGGCGCTCGGCGGGGCGAAGGTGCAATACCTGCGCGTCGGCGAATCGCTCCCCAACGTCGGCATCGTGGCCTGCAAGGCCCGCCGGGCGTTCGAGGACCCGGACGCCTTCGAGGCACTCGTGCGAGTGCAGAACGCCTCCGACGAGAAGCGCGAGGTCAGCCTGCGCGTGGCCGTGGACGACAACACCGTCGAGACTCGCACGCTCACGCTCGCAGCGCGCGCCGTTGCCTCCGAGAGCTTCACCGGCAGAATCCGCGGCCGCGGCATCCTTACGGCCGCTTTGACCCCCGGCGACGCCTTCAAGCTCGACGACACCGCGCGCGTGACGCTGGGCGGCGCGCAGAAGATGCAGGTCGTGCTCGTGAGCGACGTGCCGGATCGGTTCATCGAATCGGCCCTCAGCGCCAATCGCGGGGTGGAGTCGTACCTCGCGACGTTGACGAAATACATGGAGTCGCGCCCGCAGCCGGACGTGCTCATCCTCAGCGGCGTCCTGCCGCCGGAGCTGCCGCCGGGCAACCTGCTGATCCTCAACCCGCCGAACGCCACCTCGCTCTTCCAGCTCGGCGAGCCGGCCGCAACGCCGAAGATCGTCGACTGGGACCGCGCCCATCCGGTGATGGCCGACGTCACGCTCCAGGACGTTCACGTCCCCTCGGCGCGGGTCATCAAGCCGACGCGCGACGCGGTGACGCTCATCGAGGGCCCGGACGGGCCGCTCATGGTCGCGTTCTCCTCGCCCGAACGGCGGGTGATCGTGCTCGGGTTCGATCCGGGAAGCTCGTCGCTGTCGTTCCGCGTGGCCTTCCCGGTGCTCGTGGCGGATGCGTTCAACTGGCTGACGCGCGGGTCGTCCGGCGCGGCGCCCGTCGATGCGAACCTGGCCGATGCGCGCGAGAGCGACCTGACCGTTCCGGCGGAGCTGGCCTTCGCCGACGCGAAGGTGTCCGGCCGCGACGCGCGAGGCGGCGGGCTCGGCGAATTCTGGCTCCTGGCGGCGATGGGCGCGGTCGTTCTGGTCTCCGTCGAGTGGTATCTCTATCACCATCGCGTCACGGTTTGAGGCGGATATGGAATTTCAGGCTACGACACCACTCGCTTTCGCGCTGATCCTCCTGGTCGCATGGGTCTGGTGGGTTTCGCGGAAGAGCTACGCGGACCTGACGCCGCGGCGCGCACGGGCGCTTATTGGCGTCCGCGCCGCCGTCGTGGCGCTCGTCGCCGTGGCCCTGGCGGACGTGGCGCTCAAGTGGCAGCAGTCCGACCTCCCCGTCAGCACCGCGTTCTGCGTCGACGTCTCAGGCTCCATGAGCGACGCCGCGCGTTCGCAGGCGGAAGCGTTCATCGCCGAGTCGCTGAAGGGCAAGGCCTCGGACGACCGCGCCGGGATTATCGCATTCGACGGCCGCGCGACGCTCGCCGAGCCCGTCTCCGCCGACGTCAAGGCAATCAAGATCGAGCGCACGGGCGCCCCCGGCCGCACGAACATCGCCGAAGCCGTGCGCCTCGCCGCATTGAGCCTGCCGGGCGAGACCGACCGGCGCATCGTGCTCATCACCGACGGCGAGGAGACCGACGGCAACGCCCGCGCCGCGGCGGAAGAAGCCCGGCGCCTGGGCATCCGCATCGACACCTTCGCGCCAAAGTCCGGCGACACCGTCGACGTCGCCGTCGCCGCGCTCGACGTCCCGGCGTTCGTCCGCCGGTCGCAGCCGTTCGAGGTTACTGTCAAGCTCGCCAGCGCCGCGACGGCGAAGGCCACGGTGAAGCTCTTCGTGGACGACATGGCCTCGCCCGCCCAGACGCACGAGGTGACGCTCGCGGGCGCAGGGGCCGCGGTCGCCTTCCCCGTCGAGATCGACAAGGAAGGCAACCACTTCGTGAAGGCCGTCGTTGAGATGCCGGGCGACGCGGTCGCGCGCAATAACACCGGCTCCGCGCTTGTCACGGTCGGGCCGAAGCCCACCGTCCTCGTCGTCGCGTCGGCCGCCGAGGACGCCGGCTACATCGCCACGGCGCTTGAGACCCATCAGTTCAACCTGCGCGTCATCCCCCCGACCGCCCTGCCCGGCTACACCGCGACGTCCACCAAGGCCGACGTGCGCGCGGCGATGACGAAGCTCTTGCAGAACGACGTCGTGATCCTCTCCAACGTGAACGCGAAGAACGTGACGAAGGAACAGCAGGTGCTGCTGAACACCTACGTCTACGACTTCGGCGGCGGGCTCATCATGGTGGGCGGCAAGGACTCGTTCGGCTCGGGCGGATGGTATAAGACCCCCGTCGAGGCGGCCTTGCCCGTCTACACGGACCCGCTGAAGGAGGCCGCGGTCTTCGCGGTGGTGCTCATCATGGACAAGTCCTGGTCGATGGGCGACCCGCAGAAGGGCGACATCTCCAAGATCGACGTCGTCAAGGAAGCGACCATCGCCGCCATGGAGAAGCTCACGCGCAAGGACTACCTCTCGGTCATCTCCTTCGACACCGAGACGCACGTCATCCTGCCGATGCAGCGGGTCGAGGACGCACCGAAGATGGCGAAGGAAGTGAGCACGATGGCGTCGTTCGGGCTGACGAACTTCTACCCGGCGCTCGTCGACGCCGAGAAGGCGCTCAAGAACACCGTCGCCGATTACAAGCACGCGGTGCTCATCTCCGACGGACGCCCCAGCGGCCCCGGCAAGGACTACGAGGGCCAGATCGAGAAGATGAAGAACGACAAGATCGTCGTCTCCGCCATCGCCGTGGGCGTGGACGCCGACAAGAAGCTTATGAACAACATCGCCGCCTGGGGCAAGGGGCAGTACTATTTCACCGACAAGGTGGAGACGCTGCCCGAGCTGATGCTCAAAGAAACCGGGCGCATGAAGGAGCTGCTGCTCGTCGAGGGCGCGTTCGCCCCGCGGCCGGGACCGAGGCCGTATTCGCCCATCCTCAAGGGGCTCGACATCGGCGCGATGCCCATGGTGCTCGGCTTCAACCGCTCCCGCGCCAAGGAGACGGCGCAGGTGGAGATGATCGTGTCGGCGAAGGACGAGCCGCTCCTGGCATCGTGGCGCTACGGCGCCGGGTCGTCCGTCGCGTTCCTCAGCGACGCGAAGAACGTCTGGTGCCCGCAGTGGGTCGGGCCGTGGGAACAGGGATTCTCGCGCTTCTGGCGGCAGATGGTCCTCGGGGCGCTGCAGATCCGCAAGGGCGACACCGATTACCGCCTGACGCTCACCCGCGGCGCCGAGCGCACGGAAATCGCGCTGGACGCCGTCGACCGGCTCGGACGCTTCGTGCCCGGCGAATCGCTCAAGGCGTCCGTTACGACCGCGTCGGCGGAAGGCGCCGTCGGCGAGGCGAAGGCCGTCGAACTCAAGCCCGACGCGCCCGGCCGATACGTCGCGTCCATCACGGCGGACCCGTCCGCGGCGATGCTCGTGCGCGTGCTGGATAAGGACGCGCAGGAGGTCTTCGTCGACGGCGGCGTGTCGCTGGCGCCTTCCGAGTATCTCACGGTGGGCGTGAATGAATCGCTCCTCGACAACGTGCGCAAGGCGACCGCGGGCGAGGTGGCGAAGCCCGGCGACGTCTTCAAGCGCCGCGACGTTTCGCTCGCGCAGGCGCGGCCGTTCGACGTGTGGCTCCTGTCGCTCGCCGCGCTGCTCTTCGCCGCCGACGTCGTCATCCGCCGGCTTCCCGCGCTCCTGGCGCGCATTTCGCGAGGCCGCATCGCGGCTTGACCGTCTACCTTTTCCGCCCTCTCCACCCTTCGCTTACCTCCGGCTCCGGGGGAGGCAGCGCCTGTTTTTCACGTGACATCCGCACGGCGGCTGCTACACTTTTCCCCGACGCGCGTTGACCCGTTGTGTCCACTCCCAAGGAGACAGGCGTGCCCTCGAAGAAGATCGTCCTCATCGGAGGCGGCAGCTACAGCTGGACCCCCACCATCGTGCGCGACATGGTCCTGACCCCCGAGCTCGAAGGAAGCACCATCGTCCTCGAGGATATCTCGGCGGCGACGCTGAAGGTCACGGGGCCTCTGGCGAAGAAGATCATCGCGAAGTCCGGACGCAACTTCAAGCTTGAGACCACCACCCGCGAGAACGACGCCCTGGACGGCGCCGACTTCGTCATCCTCACCGTCTCCACCGGCGGCTTCGACACGATGGAGCACGACATCGGCGTGCCGCTGAAGTACGGCATCTACCAGTCCGTCGGCGACTCGGTCGGCCCCGGCGGCATCAGCCGGGCGCTGCGCAATATCCCGGTCGTGCTCGACATCGGCCGCAACATGGAAAAACGCTGCCCCAACGCGTGGATGATGAACTACACCAACCCCATGTCCACGCTCTCCCGCGTCCTCACGCGCGAGACGAAGGTCCGCACCATCGGCCTCTGCCACGAACTCTTCGGCGCCATGGGCTGGCTCGTCGGGCTCTTCGGCCTCAAGGACCGCCGCGATTTCGACGTCGTCGCCGCGGGCGTCAATCACTGCATCTGGATACTCAAGCTCACCATTCGCGAGACCGGCGAGGACGCGCTCGACCTGCTGCGCCGGTACCTCAAGGACCCGAAGGGGTTCGTCGCGACGCGCAAGAAGCTCTACAAGGGCCACAAGGCCAAGGAGCGCCTGGCCTTCGCCCAGACTCACGGCGGCAACAACCTCGCCAAGTCGGCGCTCTTCGAGGCGTATGGCGCGCTGCCGGCCGGAGGCGACCGCCACGTGGGAGAGTTCTTCCCGTTCTTCCTGACGAAGGAGGCCGACGCGGGCAAGAAATGGGGCATCGCGCTCACGACCGTCGAGGAGCGGCGCAACAAGTGGGCCCCGGACGCGAAGCGCTGGTGCGAGAACCTGCTCTCGGGCAAGACGCCCATCGAGATGCACCGCTCGGCCGAGGCCGTGTCGCTCATCATCAACGCCCTCTCCGGCGGCGAGCCTTACACCGACGTCATGAACCTGCCCAACAAGGGGCAGATCTCGAACCTGCCGCTCGAAGCGTGCGTCGAGACCATGGCCCTCGCCGATTCCGCCGGCGCCCATCCTCTCGCCGTCGGCGCGCTGCCCTTGGGCGTCCAGAACCAGGTCATCCGCCATGTCCTCAACCAGGAGCTTACCGTCGAAGCCGCGCTCACCGGCGACCGCAACCTCGTGCTCCAGGCCATGCTCAACGATCCGCTCGTCCGCAACCTCGAAGACGCGAAGAAGATCACCGACGAACTTCTCGAAGCCAACAAGCGATATCTGCCTCAGTTCTTCAAGAAGCGCGGGCGGTAATCGTAGGACAGGCATTCCTGCCTGTCATCAAACAGAACGGGCGGCGGGGCTCTGACCCGCCGCCCGTTGTCTTTCTCTTCTCCCTCGGCCTTTGGCCTTGCTCCTCAGATCTTATACGTCCCCTTGATCTTCATCACCCTTCCCTTCTTCTCTCGACTGGCCTTGGCCTGGAACATCGTGTCAATAATCTCGACGGTTTCGAGCGGGTCAAAGGGCGGAATGCCCGTCTTCACCATGTTGACGAACGCCGTCATCATCTTCGCGTAGTAGTAGCCGTGGTCCGCGACGACAAACGTGTGGTTGGTCTTTTCGTCGGCGACGGTGAATCGGAACGGGAGCTTGCCCACGTCGGATATCGTCGCGACAACAACCATGCCGTTCTCATAGGTGATCTTGAGGACGTTGAGCTTCTCGTCGCCGATGTTCTGGATCGTCCGCGCGCCGCGGCCGACGAGCTCCGCGATCGTGTCGAACACGTGCTGGCCGTAGAAGATGAGGTCGCCGGGGCCGCTCGCGGTGATGAGGCGGATGGGGCCCATCTTCTGCTTCATGATCTCTTTCGCCTCCTCGATCTCTTTGCCGAACCTCACGGCGGAGGCCGAAAAGATCGGGGCCTTCTTGCGCTTCGCGAGCTTATAGAGCGCAACGGCCTGCTGGAGCGAGCCGGCGGTGGTCTTGTCCACGAACATCGGCAGTCCGCGCTTCAGGAACGGCGTCGCGTATTCCAGGTGCAAATCCTGGTTGCGCGAAAGCACCATCACCGCGTCGACGTCCTTCATCTCCTCCAGCGTCGCAACCATCTCGATCCCGTAGGCCTTCGCGACCGCCTCCGAGCGGATCGGGTCCTTGTCCCAGCACGCGGTGACCTGAAAGCCCTCGTGCCTCTTCTCGATGTTGAACACCTTCGCAAACGCGTCTGCGTGCGACGTCGTCACGTCCACCAATCCGATGCGCACCATGAGAAGCCTCCCCGAGAGGAAATGGCGGCGGAGCTGTTCGGGATGAGTCTATCCCGTCACGGATTGAGTTTCAAGAGGTAGATCTGGTAGACGCCGTCCGGGTTCGCAGAGAAGGCGAGCCACTTGCCGTCGGGGCTGACGACCGGATCGCGGAGCGTCGCGGAGCCTGCGACGATCTGCTTGAGTCCCGAGCCGTTGCGCCGGACCTCGTAGAGTTCGCACCTCTCGGGTTTCGAGCCGCGCAGGAAGACCACTTCGGCGCTGTCAGGAGTCCATCTCGGCCGCCATGACGCCAAGCCCGCCGTGGTGAGCTGTCGCGCGAGGGCGCCTTCGGGGTCCATGCTCCACAGCTCGCGCGCCCCGCTGCGTTCGCTCGAAAACGCGATCCACTTCCCGTCGGGCGACCAGCGAGGCGTCGTGTCGGGCTCCGGGCTCTTCGTGACCGCGCGGGCGCCCTCGCCGTCGGCGTTCATCACCCAGATATCGAGGTTGCCCGCGCGGCGCGACTCGAACGCGATGCGCGAATCGTCGGGGCTCCACGTCGGGGCAACGTTCGCCCCGTTGTCCTCGGTCAGGGCCACGGCAAGCGGCGAGCCGTGTTTCTCGCCCATGTCGGCCGAGACGACGTAGATGTTCGTCGAGCCGGGCTTGCCTCGGTTCGACTGAAAGGCCACGCGCGTCCCATCGTGCGACCACGCGGGCTCCCCGTCGATGCCGGGCGCCCACGTCAGCCGCCGCGCCTTCGCGTCGCCCCGGTCGTCCAGGCCGATGACCCAGAGGTGCGCCTCGTTGTCGGCGACGCGCTTGACGAAGACGAGCGACTTGCTGTCCGGGCTGAAGTCGGGCGCGAACTTATCCCCCGCCCCGCTCGTCAGCTTCTCGGGGTTGACGGGAGTCTTCCCGCCTCCTCCCTCGCAGCCGAGGACCGAGAGGAGCGCTGCGCACGCCATGATCGCCACGATGCATCTCATTCGCGGGCTCTTTCTTTTGCTTGCACCCACATAAACACCCACCCCTTGTCCTCACGCCGGACAGCAAGTATAATCCCGCGTCAGGACTCGCACAAGCGCCGAAAGGGAATGCGGTGAAGGACGTGTTTATCGGCATCGACGTGGGCAGCACGACGACGAAGGCGGTTGTCCTGGCCGGGGGGCGCATCGCCGCGAGGACGATCCTGGCCACGGGGGCAAGCTGTGCCCGGACGGCGCGGGAGGCGCTCGATTCGGTCCTCCGTTCGGCGGGCGCGTCCGAGAGCGACGTCGCGATGACGATCAGCACCGGCTACGGGCGGAAGAGGGTCGACTTCGCCGCGGACTCCGTCAGCGAAATCACGGCGAACGCCGCGGGAGCGCGTCTTCTCGCAGGCGGACACCCGCGAACGGTGATCGACGTCGGCGGCCAAGACTCGAAGGCCGTCTCGCTCGACGACTCCGGCCGCGTGGTCGATTTTGCGATGAACGACAAGTGCGCCGCGGGAACGGGGCGGTTCCTCGAAGTCATGGCCCGTCGGCTCGACCTCGACCTCGAAACGCTCGCCTCGACGGGCCTCGCGTCGACGAATCCCCTGCCCATCACCAGCCTCTGCACGGTCTTCGCGGAAAGCGAGGTCGTGGGTCTCTTGAGCGAGGGGAAGAAGGTCGCGGACATCGTCGCCGGGGTTCACGAAGCGGTCGCGGCGCGGGTCGGTGCGCTCGTGAAACGGGTGGGCCTTCGCACGCCTGTGCTCTTCGACGGAGGCGCCGCGCTCAACGAGGGGCTGCGGCGCGCGCTCGAAAGAAACCTCGGCGTCGAGATCACCGTCCCCGAACATCCGCAGTTCGTCGTCGCCACCGGCGCCGCGATCATCGCGAGCGAGAAGCATTCGAGCCGCTGAGACCACTCCCGATCACTCTGGTGGTTCGTGACAATTGACATTGTGTGTTGTATGTAGAGCGCCTCCTTGTGGGGCGCCGATGCTTCTCGTCCGGGCCGGACCTTCCAGACACGAGGAGCGTCCCGACGCGTCGGGACGCGCTACAAAGCACAAAGACGATTGCCATGAACCACTAATCCGCCTTCGCCGCGGGGGCCGCGGGAGCATCCGGCTTGGGAGCATCCGGCGGGGCCGGGGGAGCGACGGGCGGCTCAACCTTCGGGGCATCGGGAGCGGCCGGGGGCTCGACCTTGGGAGCGTCGGGAGCGGCGGGAGGCTCAACCTTGGGCACATCCGGCTGGGCATCAGGCTCGGGCTTGGGGGCGTCGGCGGGCTTGGCGGCCGGAGAGGTGTCGACGCGGAAGCCTTCCTTGACGCCGCCGAGCCTCACGCCGGTCGTGGCGACGTAGAAGTAGACGCTGGCCCCGACGTCGAGCGTGCTCCCCGCCTTGCTCCCGCCCATCGACCACCGGCAGCAGAGGTCATAGGGCGAGTAGATGACGCCGAGACGTCCCTGGCCCGCGTTGAGGCCGAGGCCTTCGAGCTGCGGCGCCGAGGCGAGGGGCTTGGGGCTCGTGTAGATCTGGTGCGTCTTCGGCAGGGGCAGAAGCTTCGCGTCGGGCCACAGCTCCGCGCAAAGCTTGCGCAGCGAATCGTCGAACGGCTTCGAGCCGCAGCAGGCCATCGCGAAGATCGTCCCGCCGCGGTTCACGTATTCCTTGAGCTTCGACTTCTCCTCGTCGGTGAAATCGAGCGCCTGGTGCCCGCTGATGAAGAGAATGGGCACGCGCAGGAGGTAATCGACCGACGCTTCGAGCGTAACGATGCGCCACTGGTTGGCGTGCTGGTACTTCGCCCCGAGGTGGTCGCTGAGGTGCTTGATGTCGTAGGGGTCGTTGTTCCAGTCGCCCTTGCGCTTGAGCTTGTTGAAGATGATGGGTTCGAGCGCCCGCGCCAGGAAGAGCACCGCGAAGGCGTTGCCCGCGACGGGCCCGCCCCGCTCCCCCGCCCAGTCATACTTCAGCAGCGCCTTCGCCCCGTCCTCCATCCAGTCCTTGCCGCCGAACTCGCTGCGCCCGGTGAGGATGCCCAGGCGCTCCACCGCGTACCAGCCGTAGGCCTGGCCGCCGATGTTTCGCTTGCCCAGCCAGTCCATCCCGCGCTCCACCGCCGGGTTCTCGGGCGCCATCTTGCACTGCTTGTGGTCCTTCGACGTCAGCGCCTCGTCGGCCAGATACAGGCTCACGGTGCTCGCCGCGGTCATCGACGTCCCCGAGCCCTCGGAGTTCATGACATACGACCATCCGCCGTCCTTCTGCTGCGTGGCCTCGTAGTGCGCCTTCACGCGCTGCCAGACCTTCTCCGGCACCTGGTATCCCGCGCGCTCGGCATAGGTGAGGGCCAGGACGCCGTATTGCGAGTTGGAGTGGTCCATGCGCCCGCCCGGGGCGTTCGGCACGGTGGCGTGCCCCTGCGCGCCGATCGTCCCCTGCGCCGGCACGAGGTCATAGCCCCACGCACCCTCCTCGGCGCCGCTGCGGACCTGCGACATGCAGACCATCCAGGCGTAGGCGCTGATGAGTCTCGCGTGCGTCGTGGGGTTGTCCTCGAAGAGCACCATCTCGATAAGCCCCGCCGAATAGGTCGACGCCTCCGGCGAATGCTGGGTGAGATAGCCCATCGACTTGGAGATGGTGGTGGAGGCCTTGGGCGAGCGCGCGTGGCGCAGGGCCAGCGTCACCAGCGACGTCATCCCGACGTCGTAGCCGCCCTTGACCCAGGAGATATTGTAGGGATACGCCCCGTCCGCCCGCTGCTGGGCGATGAGGAAATCGACCCCCTTGTCGATGGCCTGCTGCATCTCGGCCACGGGAAGGTCGGCCGGCAATGCGGGCGTGGAAACCAACAGACACACGACGGCGGCAACCATCACCAGGCATGGCTTCATGGGTGTCCCTTGGGGCACGGGCCTTTTCGGTCGAACCGACGTACATATTGTATCGCTCAAACGTCCGGAGTCAACACCTCATGCGAGGAGTTTTCGTGGTTGGTGTGGTTGGTGTGGTTGGTGTGGTTGGTGTGGTTGGTGTGGTTGGTGTGGCACACCCGCCCTCGGGTGTGATGTTGTGCAAGAAACAAAGACACACCCGAGGGCGGGTGTGCCACACAAGCAGCATAAGCCACATAAGCAGCATGAACAGCATAAGCTACTTTGACCTTGACGCCCTGAACCAATTCCTTAGACTGCAAGGTAAGGATTGGAGGGATCTCGATGGCCGAAGGCGGTAAGGCCGCAACCATGCTCGCCATCAGCGGGCCCGGGGAGTCGCGCCGGCAGGCGCTTGACGCCCGGGGGGCGCTGGTCGGCCGGGACACGGACTGCGACGTGGTCATCGAAAGCGAGCGGGTCTCCCGTCGTCACGCGAGGCTCTTCCAGGACCCGTTCGCGCGGTGGGTCGTCGAGGACCTGGGCAGCCGCAACGGGGTCTGGGTCGGCGGCAGGCGCGTCCAGGCGCATGCCCTGCTGCCCGGCGAGAAGATCGCCATCGGGCCGTTCACGCTGGAGATCGCCGAGCGCATCGACCGGCAGATCGCCCCCGACCCGTCCGTGCTGGCCTCGGGCACGCTCGTCGAGGACTCCGGCACCACCGAGATCGTCAGTTCGCGCGCCGCGGCGCCGGAAACCGTTTCCAGCATCACCATGGGACGCCTCAACCGGCTCATCGCCCGCTTCTCCTCCATCACCAGCGCCTCCGAGCTTTACTCCGAGGCCTGCCGGTGTCTCGCCGAGGAAACGCGCGGCGTCGGCGTCGTGCTGCGGCTTCCGTCCGCGAAGGAACCGCTGCCCGCATCGCCGCTGATCCTCGCCTTCTCGCCCCCCGGCGGGCCCGGCCGGCTCGCGCCGGGAGGACACTCGACGCTCACCTTTTCGCGGCGGGTGCTTGACGCCGTGCGGACGAAGGGCTCGGCCGTGATGGCGAGCAACACCGCCCTTTCCCCGGCGCAGATGGACCTGACGGTGCAGGGCGAGGACCGCTCTCGGGCCGTGATCTCGGCGCCCGTCACCGAGATGTCCGGAAGCATGGACGTGCTCTACTTGGAGATGCCCGCCGAGGCGGTCGGCCGCGACACGTTCGACTTCGTGCAGGTCGCCGCGCGGCAGGTGAGCTTCGCGCGCAAGAACCTGCTCCTTTCCGAGATCAAGGCCGAGCGGCAGGTGATCGACCAGCAACTCTCCCTCGCCCGCGAGATCCAGGCGGGCCTGGCGCCGCAGAACCTCGATCAGTTCCCCGGCATCGAGGTCGCGGCGTTCTACCGCCCCGCATTCTGGGTCGGCGGAGACTATTGCGACCTGTGGAAGGTGCCCGACGGCCGCGTCGCCTTCGTCGTCGGCGACGTCTCCGGCAAGGGCCTCCCCGCCGCGATGGCCATGGCCAACATCCAGGCCGTTTTGCGGACGATGCTGTCGTTCTGCACGACGCCGTCCGAGGTCGCCGAGCGCCTCGACCGGCACATCGCGAAGCACCTGCCCGGCAGTATGTTCGTGACGCTGCTGCTGGGGCTGTACGATCTCGCAAACGGGCGGCTCGAATACGTCAACGCCGGGCACATTCCGCCGATGCTGGTGGCGCCGGGCTCATGCACGTCGCTCGGGTTCGAAAGCAGCGACCGCCCGCTCGGGGTCATCGAGGGGAGCTTCCACGCGCAGAACGCGGACGTCGCTCCGGGCGCCTCGGTGCTGGTGGTCACGGACGGAGTCACCGAGTCCATGTCGCCGTCCGGAGAGCTTTTCGGCATGGAGCGCCTTGAGGCGCTCTTGGCCAAGGACGCGCTCGCCCCGGCGGAGAGGGTCAAATCGGTCGCGAAGGCCGCGGAGGATTTCGCCCAGAACCTCCCGCAGCACGACGACCTTACCGTGTTCGCGCTGCGCCGGATGGGCTGATCGGCGATGCGACGATCGCCGGTAGCTTAGGGCCTTGTGCCCGTGGGTGGCGGGGGGCCTTGTGACCCCCGCAAAG
>JBBIVY010000065.1:0-8050 GCA_037439485.1 Planctomycetota bacterium
GCCTGATCTCCAGCGCGATGGCCACGCTCTCCTGCGGCATCCAGGGAATCCTGGGCCTCTTGATTCTCATCAGCCTCTGGAAAGACAAGTCGGCGGGGTGGTTTGTGGCCGAGCGCTGAATGTTTCTTGTAAGGGCGGGGCTGCGGGGCGGGGAAAGAAGAGGGGGGACACATGGGTCCCCCCTATATTAAGAGGCTCAGCCCTTCTCCACCCCCGAAATCGCAAACATCCGCTTCGTGTCGGCGGGATACTTGCATTCGCCGAGGAACATGCGGACGAACGGGCGCTGGAGTTCGAAGTTGTGCTTCCTGGCAATCGACATGGCCGACTCGTTCGGGACGACGACGTCGAAGAATATCGGCTTGCCGGGGGTGGCGTTCAGAGCGGTCTTGAAAAGCTCTTCGGCCGTGGAGGCGTCTTCGGCGATCCAGGGGCCGATCTGGTGGGCGTTGAAGCCGGGGCGCATCATGATGTAGCCGGTGATCTTGCCGTTCGCCTTCGCCACCCAGCAAAGCGCCGGGTAGTCCTTGAGAAGAAGTGTCAGCACGTTCGGACGCGGGACGCCGAAGATGGGCGCGTCGAACTCGGCGAGCTTGTCGAGGTCGGACTTCTTCAGCTTCTCAACGCCTTTGGGGACAGACAGGAATGTCTGTCCTACGGAGACGCCTTGCCGCCGTTCGAGGCCGAAGTCGCACCCGAAGCCGAGCGTGAGGTAGAGCTTGTTGCCCATCGGCGTCGCATCGAGGCCGACGACTTCAATCTTATTGTCCACGCAGTACTGCATCGACCGCTTGAGCAGCGCCGTGCCGATGCCCTGACGGCGCCTCTCCGGCGGCACGAGCACCATGCCGATCCACGCGAGCTTCGTGCCGTAGGTCGTCGTGCTCACCGTGCCGACGTCCTCGCCGTTTTCGTCCACCGCGACGAAGCACCCCTCGGGCTCCAGATCGATGAACCGCTTCCAGTCGGCGGGGAGCTGGTTCCACTTCGTGATGGTCTTCAGCTTCATCCCGAACGGGATGTCCGCCTCGGTCATCACGCGCATGGTGCCGGTGAATTTCTTCTCTTCGGTCATCGTGTCGGCTCCCTTCGTTCTGTGCGTGTGGCGCGCGACCCAGTGACCCGGCACTGAAGTGCTGGGCTATTGACGCCGCGTCCCCGGGGGACGCGAAGCACAAATCACGGCTTCGAGCGCACCATCTCGATATTCATGTTCGGGCATCGCTGGAAACACATGCCGCAGGCGTGGCATTTCTTGTCGTCGATGACGTATCGGCCTCCGACCTGCTGGATGGCCATGGACATGCACACGCGATAGCAGACGCCGCAGGCGACGCCGCAGCCGCAGTTGAGGCATCGCGCGGCCTCGGCGCGGGCGTCGGATTCGGTCATCGTCGCGACGCAGGGGCGGAAGTTCTTCTTCCGCGCCGTGGCGGGTTTCACGTCGAGCGGCGCGCGTCCCTGCCGCGGGAAGTTCCCGACGCGCTTGAGGACGATCTCCGCGGCGACGGCGACCGGCTCCGGCTCGGGCGCATACACGGCGTGCTTGCCGGAGAGCATCCGGTCGATGGAGACCGCGGCGCGCTTGCCGGCGGCGATTGCGGAGACGAGGTTCGAGGCGCCGGTGACCGCGTCGCCCCCGGCGAAGACGCCCTTCGCCGACGTGGCGAGCGACGACTTGTCGGTCTCAATCGTGCCCCAACTCGTGAGCCTGACGCCCGCGGCCATCTCGTCGAGCGCGACCTCCTGCCCGAGCGCCGTGATGATCACGTCTGCGTTCAGCGTGAATTCGGTTTCCTTCACCGGTATCGGCTTCCTCCGGCCGGAGGCATCCTCCTCGCCGAGCACGTGGTTCACCATCGTCAGCCCCGCGACCTTGCCCTTCTCGATGAGGATGGCCTTCGGGCTCACGAGATACATGATCTGGACGCCTTCCTCCTCGGCCTCGTCCACCTCCTCGCTGACCGCGGGCATCTCGGAGCGCGTCCGGCGGTAGACGATGAAGACCTCGGAGGCGCCGTGGCGGACGGCCGTGCGCGCGGCGTCGATTGCGGTGAATCCGCCGCCGATGACGGCGACGCGCTTCTTTTTCACGGCAAGCTTCGCGGCCTTCGGGTCGCGGAGGAAATCGAGCGCCGGCACGCAGCCGCGCCTGTCTTCGTTGGCAAGGCCGAGCTTCATGCTCTCTTGCGCGCCGACGCCGATGAACACCGCGTCGAAGCCGTCCTTCCTGAGCGTGTCGAGCGTGACGACCGTGCCGAACTCGGCGTTCGTGCGGAACTCGACGCCCAGCGCCTTCACGTCGGCGATTCCGTCGTCGAGCACTTCGTCGGAGAGGCGAAAGCGCGGGATGGCCCAGCGCAGCATGCCGCCGAGCTTCCGGTCGCGCTCGAAGACGACGACCTTGTATCCCGCGCGCGCCAGGTCATAGGCGGCGGAAAGCCCCGCGGGGCCTGAGCCGATGACGGCGACTCTTTCGCTGCGCGCGCGGTCGGCGGGGGGCTCAGGCTTCCAGCCCTTGGCCTTCGCCATGTCCAGCACGAACCGCTTGATCTCGCGGATGCGGATGGGCTCCTCCAGCTTCCCGCGCACGCACTTCGTCTCGCACGGGTGGCTGCACACGTAGCCGCAGACGTTCTGCAGCGGGTTCTTCGAGATGATCTCGCGGTAGGCCTGCTCGTAGTTGCCGTCGGCGACGTAATGCACGTAGGCGTTCGCCGGGACGTGCGCCGGGCAGGCGGTCGTGCAGGGGGCGGCGAGGCATTCCTCCTTCTTCTTCGCGACGCCTTCGAAGATCGTCAGCTTGGAGGACGGCGTCACGGCCTTGACCAGGAGGTCGCGGAAATCTCGCGGGGTGCGGTAGCCGTGGGAGACCATGTAGCCCTTGAGATCGGCGAGAAGCGGGGGCATAAGCTCGAAGCCTTCGAGGAGAATGCCCGTGCAGAAGCCGACCATGTCGGCGCCGGCCATCATCATCTCGACCGCGTCCTGCCAGGTGACCATGCCGCCCGTGCCGGTGATGACGGGTGAGGGGCCGACGAGGTTGCGGATCTCGTAAACATCGCGCATGGCCAGCGGCTTGATCCACGGGCCCGCCATGCAGGCCATCGACGGCTCGCCCTGGAGGTGATAGACCGACTGCGCCGGGTCGTTGAGGTTCACCGGCGAGATGCCCAGGCGGTTCGCCACCGAGCACACCGCATCCGCGCCCGCGCCGTAGGCGGCCTTCGCCACCTGCGCGATGCGCCCGCCTTCGGGCGTGATCTTGGCGACGACGGGGATGGTGACGGCCTTCTTCACCTTGTCGGTGATGAACGCGACGGCCTCGGCGTCCTCGCCCAGCGACGCGCCGGTGCGGTGATCGGCCTGGGTCTTGCCCGCGACGGAGACGTTGAAGGACATATTGGGACAGCAGAAGTTGAGCTCGATGATATGCGAGCCGACGTCCTGGAAACGCCTGGCCATGTTCACCCAGCCCTCGATGCCGGCCGTGCCGGCGTAGGTGATGTTGGCCATGACGATGAAGTCGCTCTGGGTTTGCTTCCGCGTGTCCTTGACGAGTTGAATGCCCTCCTCGACGTTGAGGCGCGTCTCGGCGGAGAAGGAGAGGTACCGCTCCTTGAGGAACCATCCGTATCGCGGCGGCAGGTTGATGTAAGGCGCGGGGTCGAAGGTGAGCTTGATGGACGCCCCGGCCCAGCCGAGCGACTCGGCCTTCGCCATCTGCTCGACCGTCTTCGACGTTGGACCCGAGGAGATGTAGAACGGCGTGCGGAACGGCACGTTGCCGATGCGACAGGAGAGGTCGAGGTCCTTCTCGGTGAGCGCCACTTCTTTGGGATTCTTCTGAGCCACGAGGCACCTCCAAACCCGAAATCCGAAACTCGAAATCCGAATAAAATCCGAAACCCGAACTCAATCCAAAACCCAAAATCGCAGCGTGCCCCTACTACGCCGTCACATGACTCTTTGGCTGTGGCGGTTGTAAGGCCCGAAGGGCCGACAGAGTCTAGCCGGGGGCGTAAGCCCCCGGAGTCGGAATCCCCCAACGCCACGCCCGCCCCGGAGGGGCGGAAGAATTCGCCGGGTTCTTTCGTCCCGTTGGGACTCAGAGGGAATTGAAACCCGGCTCCCGGGGGCTTGCGCCCTCCCGATGCATCGGGACCCTTCGGGCCGGAAAGCGGCCGCCACTCCCAAAGAGTCCTGTGACAGCGTACTACAGTGCCCCATTACAGTTTAACCGTCTTTCCCGCCTTCGCGGATTCGTAGATCGCGAACGTGATTTCGAGCGCCTTGAGGCCGTCTTCGCCGCGGATGCCGAACATGGGGTCGGAGCCTTTGCGGACGCAGTCGACGAAATAGGCAAGCTCGTCGTAGTAGCCGAGGTTACGCTCCTCGTCCACGGCCGGGAAGGACCAGCCGGTCGTGATCTCGGCCTTCTCGATGGAGTAATCGTAGCCGGGAAGGCTGAACATCGTGATGGGCGAGCCCTTGGCGAGGTCGATGCGGATGGTGCCCTTCGAGCCGTAGATCTCGACGACGTCGTCGAGGCCGCCGACGGTGGTGTAGTTGCCCTCGACGAACGCGTAGGTGCCGTCCTCGAAGGTAAGCATCGCGGCGGACCAGTCCTCGCCCTCGAAGTGCTTGTGTTTGAGGTTCTTCTCGCTGCCGCCGGAGCACATGCCGGTGACGGAGACGACCTCCTGGTTCTTGAAGTAGCGTACCCATCCGATGGGGTGAATGCCCAGGTGGATCATGGCGCCGCCGCCGCAGTAGGCGGACTTCTGCGCGTAGATCGAATGCGAGCCGGGGTGGACTTCCTTGGCCTTCATGTAGAGGATGTCGCCGATGGCGCCCTGGTCGACGACCTGTCTGGCGCGGACGAGCGCGGGGGCGAAGAGCCAGTCCTCGGCGTACATGAGGCGGACGCCGGCCTTTTGGCACGCGGCGAGCATGGCCTTGCCGTCCGCGACGGACGTGGCGAGGGGCTTCTCGCAGACGATGTCTTTCTTGCCGGCCTTGACCGCGTCGAGGACGACCTGCTTGTGGAGGAAGTTGGGGACGCACACCGAGATGAGGTCCAAGTCGCTGCGCTTGAACATCTCGTTATAGTCGGCGTAGGTGTCCGGGACGTTGTGCGCCGCGGCGAACTCCTTCAGGTTGTCGATGGCCGACACCGCCGCGACCTCGACGTGCGGGAGCTTGTGATACGCATGGGCGTGCAGCCCTGCGGCGAACTTGGACCCGACGATGCCGACCTTGATCTTCTCTTTCATCTCGTTGTTTCCTCTTATGTAGGGGGCTCCCGACGCGTCGGGATGGCCCCGTTCTTCTTTTCGATATCCCCGGGGTTCCTGAGAAACAACAACACGGGGGGACACGTAGGCCCCCCCGACATTAAGACTACAGCGAATCAACAGCCTCGCTGAACCGCGCGAAAAGATGCACGCGCAGCTTGAACCCGAAGGCGCCTTCGGCGAGATAGACGGTCTTGGCGGTCTTGTCGGGATTGGTCGCGACTTCGCCGTCGGGCTTGATGCCGGCCTTGGCGAGGGCGTCGAGCGCCTGGGCCATGTCGGTGACCTCGACGGCGATGTGGCCGGGGTCCTTGACCTTGTCGGCGGGGCCGACCTCGATCTCGGGGCCTTCGGCGCCGGCGATGAAGAGCGTGGCGCCCGCGGGGCGGGTGAGGCGGAAGCCGGCGAGATCGGCGAGGATCTTGAACGATGCGTTCATGTCGGCGGAGCCGACGCCGACGTGCTGGACGCCCTTGAAGAGCACGCCTTCCGACGCGAGCACCTTGTTGCGCACGCAGCGGATGATGTGGATGGCCTTGCGGACGTTGGCCTCGATTCCGGCCCAGTCCTTCTTTGCGACGAGGTCCTTCTTGATGAGTTCGCCGCCAATGCCGAGCGCCGCGGCGTCGCCGATCGCGAGCCAGCCGTAGATGCTCTCGGCCGTGGGCTCGACGCCGCCGGTGGGCATCATCTGCGTGTTGGCGGAAGGCCCGTGGACCGCCTTGAAGAACGCCGGCCCGCCGACCTGGCCGCCGGGGAAGACCTTGACGATCTCGGCGCCCGCGGCCTCGGCGTTATTGATCTCGCTCGCGGTGCCGCAGCCGGGGGAGTAGGAGACCCCGAGGCGGTTGCAGATTTCCGACACGCGCGGGTTGAACGTCGGCCCGACGACGAAATCCGCGCCCTTGCCGATGTAAATCCCCGCGGTGACTTCGTCGCGGATGGACCCGACGCCGAGGATCATGTCGGGGTATTGCTTCCGGCAGACCTTGACCACTTCGCCGAAGACGTCCGCCGCGCCCTCGCCGCGGTTGGTGAACTCGATAAGCCGCGAGCCTCCTCGCGCGCACGCCGCGACGATCTCCAGCACCACATCCTTCGAGGCGCTATAGAACACCGGCACCAGCGCCTGCTCGCGCATCGCCGCCACGACTTCGCTCTTGTAGAAATTCGCCATGGGATACTCCCTGTTCTGAGGGTCTCCGGCTTTCGGATTCCCTCCCCCAAGGGGAGGGGGGGACTATTTCCACTTCTTCGCCGCCGCGTCTTTCACCTGCGGATTGACGAAGCAGCGGGGCCAGCCGCCGGAGAGCACGTTGGCGACGGCCTCGGCGGCGCCGCGCTGGAGCTCGGCGATGGACTCCTCGCTGTACCAGCCCGCGTGGTCGGCGATGACGACGTTCTCCAGCTTGAACATCGGGTAATCCTTCGCCACCGGCTCCTGCTCGTGGACGTCCATGCCGGCGGAGTTGATCCATCCTTCCTTGAGCGCCTTGTAGAGCGCCTGCGTGTCGACGACCCCGCCGCGAGCGGTGTTGACGAGGATCGCCGTCTTCTTCATCTTGCGCAGCGCGGCCTCGTTGATGAGGTGCTTCGTCTTGTCGTTGAGCGGCGCGTGAACGGAGACGAAGTCGGATTCCTTCAGCAGCGTGTCGAGGTCGACGAGTTCGACGCCGAGCGCCTTCGCGGCTTCCTTCGTGACGAAGGGGTCGGCGGCGAGGATGCGGAAGTCGAATCCCTTGACCTTCTTCGCGAGCGCCTGCGGAATACGGCCGAGGCCGACGAGTCCGAGGGTGCGTCCGTGGATGCGGTAGACCGGGTCCTTCTGCGCGATGTCCCACTCGCCCGCGCGGACGCGCCGGTCGTGGGAGGAAACCTTGCGCGCGCACGCGAGGATCATTGCGATGGCCTGCTCGGCCACCTCGTTCACCGCGTAGTCGGTGACGTTGCCCACCGCGATGCCGCGCGCCGTCGCCGCGGCGATGTCGATGTTGTCGACGCCGATGCCGTAGCGTCCCACCGCGCGGACCTTGGGGCACGCGTCCATCACCTTCGCCGTGAACGGCTGTAACCGCACGATGACGCCGTCGGCGTCCTTCGCAAGCGCAATGACGTCCTCCTCGGTCGCGCACTGCTTGATCGTGACGTCGGCGCCCGCCTTGGCCAGCGCGGCGCGTTCGAGGTCGTAGTGCTTGTAGCCCGAGTCGGTGATGACCACCTTCCACGTCGCCTTCGCCATGGGAACTCCTGTGGATATGAGGGGAGAGCCAGTCTAGCAGTCAGGGCGGGAAAATCAAGGGAGATTAGCGGCTTCCGAACGTCGGAACGCCGGGTTGAAGGATGACGGCGTACAGCAGAACCCCCCGTTCCGAAGGGGATCGGGGGGTTGTTGTGGCTGCTAAAATTTAACCTTCAACATTCAACCCGCAACCTTTAACGCGGGCCTACCACTTCCTGAATTCGACCCCGGGATTCTTCCCGTAACTGATCGTGACCTCGCGGCCGTCCGAGGTGACCGACTTGCGCGCGGCCTCGACGACGAGCTCGTTGTAGGAGGAGTTCGCGGGGGTCGCGATGATCCCGGCGGAGTCGATCTCCTTCAATGCCTTCTGGCGGGCCTTGAGCGAATCGCCGGCCTCGGCTTCGATGCGCATCGCGGCCTTGAGGATGTGCTCCACCGAGCGGTGTCCGTAGCCCACGGGGGTGAGCCCCTTGCCGCCCTTGTTGACGAGCTTGAAGTAGTCCGGGTTCGG
>JBBIVY010000065.1:8150-9473 GCA_037439485.1 Planctomycetota bacterium
CGGACGCCTCGGAACGAGTCCTGGTGCTCGATGATGCCCGAGCGGTCCTTGCCTTGGCAGAAGAGGATCATGCCCTGAGAGTTGCCGCCGGGCGCTTCGTTGGGGTAGGCGATGGCGTTCTGCACGTTGAGGCAGGCGCCGTTCTCCCAGATGACGCGGCCGTCGGTCCAGAGGTAGCCGTCGCGGCCGTTCGGGTACTTATCGACGATGCCGTAGACGGAGACGGACACCGGTTTGAGACCGGTGAGGAACGCGACGAGGTCGACGTAGTGGCAGCCGACGTAGGTGAAGAAATCGGAGTTCTCGCAGGTACACCAGTTCTGGAAATTGGAATTGCGGTAGTACCACGGTTCCATGAGTCGCGCCTGGCCGAGACGGAGCTGTCCGAACTCGCCGTTCGCGTAGCGGTCGCGGACCATGAGGTTGCGGTCGTCGAAACGCTTGTGATAATCGACCCCGACGAGGAGCCCGCGCTTCGCCGCCAGTTCCTCGATCTCGACGGCCTGCTTGTAGGAAAGCACCAGCGGCTTCACGCAGCAGACGTGCTGGTTGGCTTCGAGCGCGACCTTGAGCGTGGGGTAATGGAGCTGGTCGGGCACCGCGACAATGCACAGATTCCGGGGTGGCATCTTCGCCAGCACTTCCCTGAAGAGGTCCGGGAACTTCGCGTCGAGGTCGGCGGTCTTCCAGTCCGGGAACGAGGCGAACGACTGCCCCGGGAAGGCGTCGAGCAGCATCTTGCTCGTGGCCAGGTCCTTGAGGGGCCGCGCGTTCAGCGCGCACACCTGGATGTCGCCGATCGCTCCTTCGCGCTGCATCTGGTAGATCGTCGGCAGAATCTGGTCGTGCGTGATCATCCCGCCGCCGACGATGGTGATGAGAGGCTTGGGCATGTCTTCCCTCAATATTGAACGGGACGCTGGAAAGGGACGCGGCAACAACAGGACACGGGGACAAATGGACGCTGAAACGCAGGAGAAGAATAGCGAGAAGCGGGGCCGAATTCAAGCGGGGATTGTGGAGGTTCTGTCTTGAGCCCCGGAAGGGGCGATTGGTGACAGCCTCGGGCGCAAGCCCGTGGGGGTCAAAGGGCCCCGGTTCTCCTCATCCCTTGCTTCTCCTATAGAGCCCGCGGAGCGGGCGAGTGAAGCGTGCGAGATCTGTTCACTCGCCCCCTCCGGGGGCTCAACAAAGGAAAGAGGAAATGCGAGGGGCGCGTCGGTCCCACGGGCTTGCGCCCGAGGCTGTCACCAAGCGCCCGCTTCGCGGGCTTGGAGGCGACGTCTCGGCGTCTGATCGTCCTGTTTCCGCTGCGTCCCGTTC
>JBBIVY010000065.1:9573-22747 GCA_037439485.1 Planctomycetota bacterium
CGTCCCGTTCGATTCTCAGAACGCCAGATGCCGCCTCGGGTTCTCCTCGGTGATGATCTCGATGTCGCGCTTCGTGAGGCCGGCTTTGCGGAGCTTCGGGATGACGCGGTCAAAGATCTGCACGTAGCCGCCGGGCCATCGCTGGCGGACGACGCCCTTGACGCACTGGAGATACATGTCGACGGAGATCATGACCTGCCGCACGTGTCCGCGGCGGACCAGGTCGCGGAGTTGGGCGACGACCATGTCCTCGGGCACCCAGATTTCGCCGCCGAAGTTGGTGAAGATGAACATCGCGCCGTCTTTCGCCGCCTGGAGCGTGTCCTCCCACGGGTCCACCTCGATGTGTCCGAAGGCGACGCGGTCGAGCGCGACGCCCCGCGCCTTGAAGAGTTCCGTCTGCCGGCGCACGCCCTTCGTCGTGTGCGTGGTGATGGGCACGCCGGTCTTCTTGTGGACGACGCACGCGGCCTCCATCACCCTGCGCTCCACCGGTCCGAGCTCGTAGCCGTTGCTCGACACCTTCACCACCCCGGCGCGGATGTCCGTCCCGGGGATGCCCTTCGTGATGTCGCCGAGCATGTAGTTGACGAACTGCGCCTCGGTCATCTTCTTCACGTCCGCCTCCAGCGACTCCTCGGTGTAGAAGCCCGTGGAGAGGACGAGGTGCATCCCGGTCTTCCGCGCGATGTCGCGAAGCTCGACGGGCGTGCGCACCCGCAGCGAGCAATCGACGAAGCCATTGCACCCGCGCGCGACCAGCTCGCGGAATTCGCTCGTCAGCCGCTTCGCCGCCGCGGGCATCGCGGCCTTGAAGTAGGCGCTCATGTCCATCGTGCTGCGGCCGAAGTACAGGAGCCCGTGCTCGTGCGTGAGCGCGGCGCGGACCTGCGACGGGTCGACGTCGCCCAGGACGGTGCGGATCTTCTTCATGGGGGTTCCCTCCGTGTCTTATTGCCGGCGATGAACGTCTCGCGCGTCTTGCCCGTTCCGCGCGCAGATCCTCGAAAAGAACGTATTGTGCCCGTTTTGCGCGGATTTGCAAGGGATTTCGCTCCCTCCCCCTCCGGGGGAGGGCCGGGGTGAGGGTGAGGCGTTCAATATTCGGGAGACGTGACGCGAAGCGTGGGCGATCTTACCCCCGCTGCCTTCGGAAGAACGACACGACGGCTGATATTGCGAACAGGGCGCACGCGACAAGGACGACCGTGGCCCCCGCGGCGGTGTCGGCCCAGGGCTGGAGGGAGATGAGGAGGCCCGCGACGGCGCTCGCGAGGCCGACGCCGACGGCCCACCAGAACATGCCGCCGGCGGAGTTGGCGAAATTCCTCGCGGCGGCGGCCGGGACGATGAGGAGCGCCGTGACGAGCAGCACGCCCACCGACCAGACCGAGAAGATCACCACCAGCGACAGGATCGCCGCAAAGACGTACTGGTAGCCCCTCACGCGGATGCGGTGCGCCGAGGCGAGCGACGCGTTGAGCCCCGTGTAGAGCAGGCGGTTGTAGCCGAACGCCTGGAATGCCATCAGCGCCACGAAGAGCGTGCCCAGCGCAACGACCTCCGCGTCCGAGATCGTGAGGATGTCGCCGAGGAGATATCGCTGCACGTCCCGCGCCACCGACCGGTCCCGGCTGACGACCGCCAGGCCGAACGCGACCGCCGCGGAGAAGAAGACGCCGATGACCGTGTCGGTGGAAAGCGACGTCCTGCGGCTCACCCCCGCGATCCCCAGGCCGATGAGCACGGCAAGCGCCACCATGGTGAGGTGCTGGCTGGTGCCCAGGATGAGCCCGATCGCGACGCCGGTGAATGCGGAGTGGCTGATGGCGTCGGAGAAGAACGCCATGCGGAAGTTGACGACCTGCACGCCCATCGCCGCGCACATCGGCGCCAGGAGCACCAGCGCCACCATCGCCCGCGGGGCGAACTCGTACTTCATGCAGTCGAGCGGGACGAGCTTCGCAATCGCGTCGTAGAGGGGCGAAAGGTCCATCATCGCGCCTCCTTTCCGCCCGACGGGCGCACGGGCGGCTCGTGCGGGTTGATGCGGCACGTGCTCACGTCCACGAGGCCCAGGTGGATTCCGAACGTGCGCGCGAGGACTTCATCCGAGAGCGTCGAGGCCACCGGCCCGCAGGCGATCACCCGGCGGTTGAGGCAGATGACGTGCGAGGCGTGCGCGAGGACGTTCGACATGTCGTGGTTGACCATCACCTGCGTGAAGTGGTGCCGGTCGTGCAGCGCCTCCAGCAGTTCGCACAGAAGGTCCCCGCCCGCGACGTCCACGCCCGAGGCGGGCTCGTCGAGGAGCAGGATGTCCGGCTTCTGCTGGACGGCCAGCGCCAGCAGCACCCGCTGCAACTCTCCGCCCGAAAGCACCCCCAGCCGGCGGTTTGCGAGGCGGTCGGCCTGCACCTCCGCGAGCACCGCGTGCGCCTCGTCGCGGTATTGCTTCGACATCCCCAGCCACAGCGGCCGGCGCTGCAGGCCCATCAGCATCGCCTCCATCACCGTGATCGGCGTCCCGCGGTCGAAGTCCAGCCTCTGCGGCACGTACCCGATCCTCGGCGCCGCGCCCGACGGGCCGTCCGAGAGGCGCACCGTCCCCTCGAACGGGATCTGCCCCAGGATCGTCATCAAGAGCGTCGTCTTCCCGGCCCCATTCGGCCCGATGAGCGCCGTTGTGCTCCCCTTCGGCACCTCCGCCGTCGCCCCTTCGAGGATGCGCACCCCGCCCATCGTCACGCTGACGTTCTCGAACTCAATCGCGGGTTTCGCTTGCGGGTCCGTCATTTGCCCTTCTCCCCCAGAACGCTGATCAATGTCTCGAAATTCCTCCGCATCGTCGTCTCGTAATAATCCATCGGCGCATCCTCCGGGCCCGAGGCCACGGGGTCGAGCTGGGCGACGGGGACCTTGGCCTCCGCGGCGATGGTGTCGGCGATCTTGGGCGAGTACTGCGGCTCGGTGAACACCGCCGCGGCGGCGCTTGCGCGGATCGTGTCGACGATCTTCATCATCTCGGGGCCGGAGGGCGTCTGGCCCGGGTCTTCCTCGACCACCGCGACGATCTCCAGCCTCGCGTCGCGCGCGAAGTAGTCAAACACCGCGTGCTCCGTCACGATCTTCCGCGCGAGCGTCTTCCCCGCGGGCGGGAATTCCTTCGCCAGCGCATCGATGCGTGCCGCGTACGCCTCGGCGTTCTTCCGATACAACTCCGCTCCGGCCGGGTCGATCTCCGAAAGCTGCGCCGCGATGTTACGCACGATCTTCGCCGCCATGCGCGGGCTGGCGAAGAGGTGCGGGTTGATGTCGCCGGAATGGTGATGGCCTTCTTCCGAGCCGCCGCCCTCCTCGGGCGTGAGCTTCATCAGCTCCGCGAGCCCCGCGGACGAATCGAGCACCTTGATCTTCGGGTTCGCGCGCTGGACCGGCGAGCCGAGGAATTCTTCGAGGCCGAGGCCGTTGACCACGAACACGTCGGCGTCCGCGATCTTGCGCATGTCCGAAGGCGTCAGCACGTGGTCGTGCGGGCACCCGGCCCCCGCGGCCAGCATCGCGCTCACCACGACCCCTTCGCGCCCCGCGACGACGTTTCGCGTGAACAGGTTCATCGGGAACGTGCTCGTCAGGATGCGCAGTTCCCCCGGCTCCCGCGGCGGCGCCGATTTGACCGAGCAACCGGCAAGCGAGAGCGCCGCAGCCAGCATCAACGAAACGAGAATGACGTATCTCATGCTCCTCCTCCCGCCGCCGAGCATCGCGCGCAGACGCCGCGGACATAGACTTCCTGCTCCTCGACGTGATATCCCCGGCGGGCACGAACCCGCGGAAGCGCCACGTCGCTCAAGCACTCCACGGCGCCGCACACCCGGCAAGTGAAGTGCGGGTGGCAATGCCCGTGATGTACGCGCCCGCACGCCGCGAATCGGCGGCAGCCTCCGGCCTCGATTCGGTGGACGATCCCCGCCTCGAAGAACGCATCGAGCATCCGGTAGACGGTGACGCGGTCGACCCCTTTTCCTCTGAGCCTCGCGAAGACCTCATCCGGCGACATCGGCCTCCTCGCCAGGCGCAGCATCTTCAGCAGCCGGAGCCTTCCCTCCGTCTTCTTCAGCCCGCAGCCCTCCAGGACCTCTTCCGCCGACCTGCCTCGCATGGCTGTCTCTTAACGTAGACGTCTTTGCTTCCCTGACAGGCAAGAATGCCTGTCCCACAATACAGAAGACAGGATACCCAAACGCAACTCAGTTGCAACTGCCATCTTCAAAATCAGGAAAAGCCTGAGTGGGGCGGGGGCTGTTGAAATCGCGAAGAGAATTGGCCGCCGATGAAAGGAGCAGGTCATGGGGTGCCGGGCAAACACCTCCTGCGACTCTCTTTCTTCTTCTTCCTCCGTGCCCGAAGTACTGTTGCTGCTTCTATCGGCGTGCATCCGCGTTCATCGGCGGCAATACTCTTCCCGTATGTCAGCATTCCGATTTTTCTCCAGAAATACTTCACCCGCATTCAGAGAATGCCGATAACCCGCGATGAGGGGTGGGGTCTTCCGAGACAAATCCGTTCCGCTGATCGGCTTATCATGAGACGCTGGATGGTCATCCTGGGCATCATTTTGCTCGCGGGCGCGGGGGTGGCGGCGTTCTGGCCGGCACACAGCCATGGGCCGAGAAGGGCGGGCTTGTTCCCGCAGGAACTCTACGTCTGGCAGCGCGCGTGGACGGACGATGTCGAGGCCGCGGTCGCGCGTTCGGGCCGGGAGGCGGCGGGGTTCACGGTGCTTGCCGCGGAGGTGTCGTTCTCCTCGGGCGCCCCGCGCGTCGCTCACGTGCGCGCCGACTGGGCTGCTCTCAAGGCGGCCGGTCGGCCCGTCGGACTTGCGCTGCGCGTCGGGCCGTACGCCGGGAACTTCGAGCGGGAAGGGGAGGTCACGCGCGGCCTGGCGTCGCTCGCGCGGTCGATGATGATGAACGCCCGCGAGGCGGGCATCGAGCCCGTGGAATTGCAGGTCGATTTCGACTGCCCCGAGTCGCGCCTGGACGGCTACCGCGTCTGGGTTCAGGCGCTCAAGGAGGCCGTTCGCCCCGTGCCGGTCGCGGTGACGGTGCTGCCGTGCTGGCTCAACCGCTCCTCGTTCGCCCCGCTCGTCCGCGCCGCCGACGGCTTCGTGCTCCAGGTGCATTCCATCGAACGCCCCGCCGGGCCCGAGGCGCCCATCGTCCTCTGCGACGCCGCCGCGGCCCGCAAGTGGGTGGAGGATGCCGCCGCCGCGGGGGTGCCGTTCCGCGTGGCGCTGCCCACCTATGGATACCTCGTCGCCTTCGACGCGGACGGAAAGTACCTGGGGCTTTCCGCGGAGGGGCCGTCGAGTTCCTGGCCCGCGGGCGCGGTGCTTCGGCCGGCGCGGGCGGACGCGGTGTCGCTGGCGCGGCTCATCAGCGACTGGCGCGCGGATCGGCCGGCGGCGATGCGCGGCGTGATCTGGTATCGAATGCCCGTGGACGGCGACCGGCTCAACTGGACCTGGCCGACCCTCACGGCGGTGATGGACGGACGCATTCCGAAGCCGGGGCTGGCGGTCGAGGTGACGCAGCCGCAGCCGGGGCTGGCGGAGGTGACGCTCGTCAACCGCGGCGACGCCGACGCGACGACGTTCGAGCGCGTGCGCGTCGAGTGGCGGCAGGACCGTCTCCTCGGCGCGGACGGCATGGGCGGCTACGGCGTCGATTCCTTCGGCAACGGCTGGTGCCTCTTCACCCGCCCCGGCCGCGTCGCGCCGATCGTTCCCGGCGAGCGCCGCACCATCGGCTGGCTTCGCTTCGAGCAGACCACGGAGGTTCGCGCCAGTGCCGCGTCATTCACTCCTTAGCCTCGCCGCGTCCGCCGCGATTCTTCTCGCCGCCTCGACGTGCCTCGCCTGCATGCCCGGTTGGGAAGGCCCGCTCGTTGGCGACGACGAGTTCGTGCTGCGGGCGCCGGTGTCGCAGTTTCGGAAGGAACTCGAGCGGCTCCGTCCCGCCGGCCTCGTCCCGCATAAGGCTGTCCCGGCGCCGCGAAAGAACGAGTGGGACCGGCTTCCCACCGTCGCCGACTACTGCCGGCAGACCGTCGACGTGGACCTCGCGGACCTCGTGCAGGCTCTCAAGGAGCGGGGGACGTCCCGCGAGACGACGGTGGTGCTGACGGGCAGCTACCGCGCGATGCGCGAGGCGCAGGCGAATTACCGCGTGGACCTGATGGAGTGGAAATCCTGGGAGAGCTGGCAGGGCGAGCGGAAGACCCGGCCGGAGTTTGCGCCGCCTGCGATACCCGGGGGCTTTCCGGATGAGTTCTGTTCCTATGCCCGCGGGGCCAATTTCTTCTACGCCGGCGACCCGGCCGCCGCGCGGCTGGAGTGGGCCAAGATACTGAAGCTCGACAAGGCCCAGCGGAAATACCGCAGCACGTGGGCCGCGTTCATGATCGGCCGCACGCTCGTCGAAAGCGATCCGGCCAAGGCGATCGGTCTGCTCCGACAGGTGAGGGCGCTGGCGAAGGAAGGCTTCGCCGACTCGCTGGGCCTTGCCGCGGCGAGCTACGGCTGGGAGGCCCGCGCGCTCCTTAATATGAATATGAAGCCGCCGAAGATCGCCGAGGCGATTGACCTTTACCTTGCCCAGGACGCTGCGGGGGATCCGACCGCGATGCCGTCGCTTCAGCGCGCGGCGGCGCTCGCGCTCAAGCAGCCGCCGAAAGAGCTTGCGGATCTTGCGGCGAACCCGGCGACGCGGCGGGTGATTACGGCCTTCATCGTCTCGCAGGGCGGGCCGTGGATGGAACTCCCCGAGGCCGGGACCATGAAGCCATGGCTTTCCGCGGTCGAGTCGGCGAAGGTCGCCGAGGCCGACGACGCGGAGCGGTTCGCGCAGGCCGCTTACCAGATGGGCGACACGGCCGCCGCCGGGCGGTGGTTGAAGCTGGCGCCGCCGGACGCGGTGATGACGAGGTGGATTCACGCGAAGCTGCTCCTCCGCGACGGCAAGGTGCGTGAGGCCCGCGAGGAGCTGGCGTTCATTTCGGGACGCATTCCGAAGGTGACGGCCGAGACCGACACGTGCGACGGCTGGTACGAGTCGCCGCCGGTGATGACCGAGCGCCCGCCGGAAGAGGCCGTGCGCTTCGAACTCGGCTCCATCGATTTGTCCCGCGGACGCTACCAGGATTCCCTCGACGCTCTCATCGCGGGCGGCGACTGGTACGACACGGCCTATATCGCTGAGCGCGTGTTGACCGTCGACGAGTTGAAGGCCTACGTCGACCGAGCTTGCCCGCCTCGCGTCGGCGGAGATCCGAAGAACGACCCTCTCTGGCATCGCGTGAAACTCCGGCTCCTGCTCGCGCGGCGGCTGGCGCGTTTGGGCCGGCTCGACGAAGCGAAGGCCTATTACCCGGCGGAGATCCTGCCGCGGTTCGAGGCGTATGCGAAGGGTGTGCGCGCCGGAAACGATCCGCGCCCGGTGAAGGAGGACCGCGCCGCCGCGCTTTGGATCGCCGCGCGGACGGCGCGGGCGTGGGGAATGGAACTGCTCGGCACGGAACTTGACCCGGACTACGCCGTCTACCATGGCGGCGCCGGAGACGACGGCGAGACCGAGGCCCAGCCCGCGGCGGCGAAGCCGAAACTCGTCCCTCCCTCCGCCGACGAGAAGTCCCGCGTGAAGTCGAGCCGCACCGAGCCCCACAAGCGATTCCACTACCGCTACCTCGCCGCGGATCTCGCCTGGAAGGCCGCGGAGTTGATGCCCGACCAGTCGGACGAGACCGCGCGCGTGCTGTGCGAGGCGGGGACGTGGCTGAAGGCGCGCGACCCGAAGGCGGCCGACCGATTCTACAAGGCCCTCGTCCGCCGATGCGGAAAGACGGCGCTCGGACGCGAGGCCGACGCCCTCCGGTGGTTTCCCCAACTTCCCGACCCGGCGCCCGCCGGGAAATAGCCTTCCCTGTTCTTCCTCAATCGCCGCCACGCCCCGCGACCCTTGCGCGGTTGCTTTCCGCGTGCAAAACGGTATCATGGCGGGCCGGCGGGGGGAAGGCCCCGCGTCGACGACAGCGTCCCCGCGACGGGCGGGGGGGAATATCTCCGGGAGACGTTCTCATGATGATCGTTCGACCCGACCTGCTGGACGAGAAGGCGCCGGCGGGCGTGGAGGTCGTGCAGTTGACGCGCGAGGACCGGCCGACGAGCCACATCTACATGGAAGCGCAGATCTTCACGCCCGACTCGCGGCGGTTCGTGCTTCACCGCTCGGCGACGCCGCACGGCCCGGACAAGCACGATCCCGAGCACCGCTACCTCGTATGCGACGTTGACGACGGCTCGCTGCGGCCGATTACGGACGAACTGGGGGCGATCGCCCCGTCGGTGTCGCCGGACGGCGCGACGCTCTATTACGTCATCGACGCGCTGGACGAGTCGGGCGGGAGAATCGAGCTGAAGCGCGTGGGCCTCGACGGCAGCGACCGGCGGACGCTCGCGGTGATCGACGGCGAGATCGCGGGCACGGGCCTGCGCCCGGCGCTGAAGGTCTATCCGCTCTCCACCATCCGCTCCGACGGCCGGCGGCTGGCCATCCAGACTGGGCTTCGGCGCAAGGGGGACGCGGAGCCCACGTGGGGCCTCTTCATCTTCGACCTCGCGACCGGCGCGTACGAACTCGTGCATGAAGGGCCTTCGTGGTTCAACATGCACCCGCAGTACTGCCGCTCGATGGAGGCCGGGGCGATGCGCGACATCATGATTCAGCACAATCACACCGACTGGCACGACAAGCCTTTCGACGCCCTGCGCCCGGACATCCACGTCATTCGCGACGACGGCGCCAACCTCCGCGACTTCCCCTGCGGCCGCGACGGGGACGAGCACTGTCACGGGCACCAATGCTGGCGCGGCAGGACCTCGTGGGCCGTCATCGGCACTCAACGGCGGAAGACGAACACGCGCTTTCTGGTCGAGTGTCGGCCGGCGCCGCCGTCGGGGCATCTGGGCAACCGGACGCCCGGCAGCCGGCGCAATGAACTCAGCCGCCCCGAGGGATTTCCGCGCACCGCGCACTTCGCCACGGACATCTCCGGATGCAGGCTCGTCACCGACGCCGACCCCTATGACGTCGGCGGGCGCATCATCCTCATGGATCTCGGCGAGCCGGGCGTCGATGCGGCGTCGAACCTCGCTCCGCTGGCCTGGACGCGCACCGCCAACGTCCACACCCGCTCCGACGCGCACCCGCACCCGTTCCTCTCGCCCGACGGGACGATGGCGTTCTTCAACTCGACGGAGAGCGGTATCCTCCAGGCCTACATGATCCGCGGGCTGTGATCGGCGGGGCAGGGGGCGTTCGGCGGGCCTACTTCGGTTTGAACGCCAGCGCGACCTTTTGCGTCCATACGCCCGGGATCGCGGCGCCGCACGTGGGGCATTTGCCGTCCTTGAGGAGCACTTCGCGGACGTTGTAGCCGATGCGCTGGATGAGGCGCGTGTGGCAGGCGTGGCAATAGGTGTGGCCGTAGTCGTGGTTGCCGAGGTTGCCGACGTAGGCGTAGCGGACGCCTTCCTTCACCGCGATGTCGCGCGCTCCCTCCACCGTCTTCACCGGCGTCATCGGCAGGTTCACGAGCTTATACGTCGGGTGGAACCGGCTGAAATGCACCGGCACGTCGGGCCCCAGATCCTTCACGATCCAGCCGCACATCCGCTTCGTCTCCTCCGCGTCGTCGTTGAGCCCCGGCACCAACAGCACCACGAGTTCCAGGTGGATGCCCGTCGAGTGCGAGCTTGCCGGCGATCCCCGCATCGGCCGCGGGCGCGGCGGCGGGAGCGGTGAGGACGATCGCGGCGTAGCTCACGGAATCGGAGTAATCGCCCGAGCCCGTGACCTCGGCGGAGTTGGTGTAGCGGAGGAGCTTGCCCTTGACGCCGCCATGCCCGGCAAAGACGGAGAGCATCACCGCGATGGGGTCGGCGCCGCAGATGGTCGGGGCGCCGGGGCGCTGCATATACGCGCGGAAGCCCTTGTAGTCGTTGGCGACGATGAAATCGACGGCGCCCGAATCGCCCTTCGTGATGTTCTCCTTCAGGCGGTCGCGATAGGGGGTGTAGTCGAACCGCGGGCCGTAGTGCGTGAAGTCGCTCGAGACGACGATGAGCGTGTCGGGGGTCGTGATGGAGCGCACGGCCTCGCCCAGCTTGCGCAGCGTCTCTTCCGACTCGCCGCCCCCGACGACGATGGGGACGATCTTGACGCCCGGCAGGACGGTCTGGAGGAACGGCAGCTCGGCCTGGACGGAATGCTCGCGGGCGTCGACGCCGGGATGCGCGCGGACGACATCGCTCTCGCGGAGTTTGCGGCAGGCCTCCTTGTCGACGAGGCTCAGCCCCAGCGGGGTCGACCAGGCGTCTCAGTCGCCGACGTGAGCGCCTTCGAAGGCGACGTAGTGGCTCGGGCCGATGACGATGACGCGGTCATACGTGCGCCCGACAAGCGTCTTGAAGGCCCACGCCGCGGTGGGGGCGCTATAGGCATAGCCCGCGTGTGGCGCAATGACGGCGACCGGCTTGCCGTCGAGCTTCGTCTCTCCGGCGTCGGCGAGGGCTCGGTCGACCGTCGTCTTCAGCGCGTCGCGGTTCTCCGGGAACCACCCGCCCACGGCCTGGCGGACTATCACGGGAGCGGGCGGCTCGGCGGCGCAGCCGAGGGAGGTCAGGAGGAAGGGGGCCAGGAACAGGACCATGCGGAAGACGCGGTTCATAGGGACCTCCTTCCCGTCAGGACGGAAAGACGGGCGTCCCGATACATCGGGACGCTCCTACTTCTTGTCCGCGTCCTTCATCCGGTATTCGCTCTCGCAGAACGTCTGCGCCTCGAAGACCCAGAACCTGCACCCGGCGTCCTTGTAGTCGTTCTCGCCGAGGCCCGCCTTGAGGCAGAGCTGTTTCAGCATCGCGTCGCGGTCCCAGTGGGCTTCGAGCGCCGTCCGCGGCAGCATGATCGCGTATTTCGTCCCCTTCGACATGAACACCCCGTGCTTGCCCATCTCGATGTCGGTGTAACCCGCCGCCGCGACGAACGGGCTCAGCACGGTGATTTCGATGTCGACGTCCGGCAGGTCCGCCTCGGTGATGGGGTTCTTCGCGAAATGGGAATCTCTCGCCGCGCGGATCGTGTTCCAGAGGACGCTGATGTAGATGGGTTTCTCGGGCCGGACGTCGCCGGATTCGCCGCGCAGCCGGTCGTTCTTGCGCAGGACGACGGACGTGGCGCCCTGCGAGAGAAGTTTGCGGCCCACGTCCGCGCGGTACTCGCTCGGGTCGGCGGTCTTCTTGTCCTTGATCGTCTTCGTGAGCTGGTCGCGCGCAATCTGAAGGAGCGTCTGCTCGTCCGCCTCGCTCAGCTTCTGGGGCACCTTCTCGGGCTTCTTGTCGCCCATGTCCTCGATGATCGTCTCCACCTTCAGCGGCTCCTCGGCCGCCCCGGCCACCTTCGTCAGCACGATGCCGGCGAAGGAGGTCGACTTCGAGTAGTCGCCGATCATCTCGGCGGTGTTCGCGTATTGGAGCAGCCTGCCGCGGATGTCCTTGCGGCCTTCGAGCGCGCGCAAGAGCACCGAGATCGCCTCGGCCCCGTCCAGGTTGAGCGCGTCCGGCTTCTTCATCAGCGCCCGGAAGCCCGCGAGGTTGTTCGACAGGATCAGGTCGATCGCGGCCTGGTCGCCTTTCCGGATGTTCTCCTTCAGGTTGTCCTTATAGGGTGTGTAGAAATACGCCTGGCCGTAGGCCGTGAAGTCGGTGGAGACGACGTAGAGCGTGTCCGGCGTCGACACCGACCGCACCGCGTCTCCCAGCCGGCGGATCGAGTTCTCCGACTGCTTGCCGCCGATGAGGACGGGCACGATCTTCACGTCGTTGAGCAGCGTCTCCAGAAAGGGCAGCACGTTCTGGATCGACTGCTCCTTCTCGTCCGCCTTCGGCTGCGTGGCGGCGGCGCCGGACGTCAGGAGTTTGCGGCAGGCGATCTTGTCCAGCTCGCTTGAGCCCATGGGCGTGGAGTAGTAGTCCCACTCGCCGACGTGTCCGCCCGGGAAGGCCGCGTTGTGCGCCGGACCGAGGATGACGACGCGGTCGTAGGTCTGCCCGGCGAGCGCCTTGAACGCCGCGGCGGCCGTCGGCCCGCAGAACTTGTATTGCCCGTGCGGCACGATGACGGCGATGGGCTTGCCCTCGACCTTCACGTCGGGCGCGTCGGCGAGGAACTTCTCCACCATCTCCTTCAGGTCCCTCCGGTTGTCCGGGAACCACCCGAACACGCCCCCGATTCCCTCCGACTCCCGCGTCTTCGTCTGGCCGAAGGCCGGAAGCGCCAACGCCGCCACTATTGCCGCCGTGAGCGCGATGCGCATCATGTCCCTCTCTCCCGCACAGGTTGCCCGTGTCAACTCGCCATCACCGGCATCACTAAAATGATAACATCGAAAGCCCCGAGAATGTCACGGAATCCGCGCCTCAGCCCGTCGAGCGAAATGCTGGAGAATCAGTATCACGACCCCGGTCGGCCCCGCCGTGAGAGCGTCGCCGAGGATCCAGTCGATCGGCATGTGGAGGAGCGCGTTGTGAACGCTCATGATGATTCCGTAGGCGATGCCAAGCCATGCGGCGTAGGTGATGATGGCGCGATACCTGCGGACGTCGAAGGAGCAGATGAGCATAAGCCCGCCGAACATCGCGTAGAAGGCGCTCGTCGCCCGCGCGAGATAGCTGACGATAGCGCCATCGGGGAGTGGGCCGAGCCCCGACCATTCGTGGATCGCCGCCATCCATGCGCGCGGGATGAAGACGAACGGGATCGCGCACAGGCACGCGATCCCCGTGAGCCTCACGAGCCATTTCAGCAGTCTTTCGGTCATTTTCCCCTCCCGTGCCTGCGCCGCGCTTCGCGGGTCTTCCGGAGGATTATAGTCTTCCGCGCCCGCAAATCCACTGCTCTGAGCCCGCCGGCGCCGGGTTGCACTTCCCGGAAAAAGCTTGAAAACGCCGCCGGTTCGGCTATAGTCGTCGCGCATGGGCGATTAGCTCAGTTGGCTAGAGCGCGTGGATCACACCCACGAGGTCACTGGTTCAAGTCCAGTATCGCCCACCATT
>JBBIVY010000066.1:0-12700 GCA_037439485.1 Planctomycetota bacterium
AAGCTGGGTAACTGATGATCCTATCCCCCCCGGGGCGCATGAGGCGCCCCGGGGGGTAATCAGGACAAGCGCACCCAATTTCCGCACGTGGTTCTTGATAGTGCCAAGGCGGTTTCCGCCTGCCTCGCCGCTCCGCTTGTCGGATGGAACCCGCCCTTTTGAGGCCGCAATCGTGATTTCAGAACTGAGATGCGTTTGCCATGGGGAGGGTAGGGACTGTCACGTTGTCTGCTGTGCGACTCGTCCACGGCCCCCGCGCCCTGCCCTCTCTCTGAAGGAGGAGCGGGATGAAGCAACGGCGCGCGGCCTTCAGCGAGCGGCGAGAAGATTCACCGGGACGCGGCGGCAGGCTCTTCTCCCTCCGGCGAACGCGTGAAGAGGAACGCCACGAACACGCCTATCGGCGCCACCTGGACCAGGAGGCGGAAGATCGTCGTCGACAGCAGCCAGCCTACCTCGTGCCGCGTCGTCGCGTAGACGGCGTAATACCCCGCGAGCATCAGGAGAAACACCGCGGCGCCCACAAATGCGGCGCGGCGGACGCGGGAGGGGAAGCGGAAGCCCAGAAGGGGCACCGCGACGACAAGCGCCCAGGGGAAGGCGCACCAGTACTCCGTCGAGAAGAAGACCGCCACGAATGCCTCGAGGATGGCATAGTGCTTCGCGGGCGAGCTGAACGGCAGCGCGCCTTTCGTTCCCTCCGGCCCGAGCAGGTCCATGCCGGGGGCGAGGCGGGCCTTGAAATAGACGAGCAGCGCGAGCGGGACGGCGATGCCTGCCGTGAACGAGAGGATATCACCCAGACGCCTCTCGCGGCCGGCGAAGAACCACGTTGCGATGACGAAGGCCGATCCGGTGATCGCGGCGAAGAGGATGCCCTCGTTCTTCGTCAGCGCCGCCAGGCCGCAGGCGATTCCGGCGAGGACGAGAAGCCCGCGTGATTTTTCGCCCCGCGACTCGGCGATGGTGATAAGCGCCACGGTCGCCAGCATGAACCACGCCAGCGGCACGTCGGCGAGCCGCCAGCCGCCCTGACGCAGGAAGGTCGGCGTGCCGAGCAGGATCATCCCCGCGATGAGCGCCGTGGCGAGCGATGCGACCGACCGCAGCGCCGCGACGACGAGCGCGACGACGCCGAAGGTGTAAAGCGTGGCGACGGCGAGAGTCACCCCGGGCGCGAGGGTCTCGCCCCAGCTCCACGAGCGGGCGATGATGAACGGGAAGAGCGGCGGATAATCGGGATGGAACCCGATGAGGCCGGGCACGGCCGAGAAGGCCTGCGCCCACTGGTCGGGCGGGGACTGCATGAGGTACTTCGCACGAAGGTCCCAGAAGGCCCACGCGTCCCACGCCCCCTGCGGCAGCGTGCGCGCGACGATGAACATCGCCCAGGCCTCCGCGGCGAGCAGCACGACGAACGGCACCCACAGCAGTTGCCACAGGCTCGACGCCGGCCGGGCGCGGAGCGGAGGCGACGCGTTCCTCTTCGCGGGAACCTCGGGGGCCGGGGAGAACCTCCTTCGGAAGACGAGCGCCGCGACGACGACGAGCGCGAGGATGTCCGCCGTGATGATGCCCGAGCGCGAGAAGCCGAAGGCGAGGGTGACGAGGAACGCCAGCGCCCCGCCGACGCCGGGCCCCAGGCCGGCGCCGAGGGCAAGCTTGAGCCACAGGTCGTCGAGCCCGCGCCGGTCGCGGCTCCAGAACAGTTCGACGAGCAGGACACCCGTCGCGACGGAGACGAGAAGCGAGAGCATCGCGAGGGTCATGGCGTCGCCTCCTTCGCCGGCGCGGGGCCGGGCTTGCGCCGGAGGAGATAGAGACCGTCTTTGAAATTGCGCTCGACGGAGTAGCCGTTATCGCGGAGGATGGCGTTGACGTCCTTGCCGGGATATCCGCGCGGGACGGGGTAGAAGTCGCCGATAGCGATTTCGCACGGGGTCTCGTAGAGGATGCGCGTCGGCGCCAGCACGTAGCGGGCGAGGTAATAAGGCCGCGTCTGGTCCTGGAGGTTGTTGAAGTAGCCCACGGAGCCGGTTGCGGGGAGCGCGTCCTTGAGCGGGGCGAATCGGTCCTCGTAGAACGCGTAAGCGGCGGCGGGGTCGTCCTTGAGCGCCGGCTCGTTGCGGGAGATGAAAAGCCCGTTCGCCACGAGCGCCACCGCGGCGACGACCACGGCCGCGGCGAGGGCTCGGATCGTCCGAACCGTTGAGGCGCTCGTGGTGACCGGGTCGGGCGCGGTCTTGCTCATCGGCCGTGGCTCGAATGGGCGCGGATGAATTCCATCATCTCGTTCGTGACCGGGTCGTCCTGGGTGCCGATCATGAGGACGATCATGTCGTGCGTGCGGTTCGGGACGCGGACGAGTTTCACCGGCGAGCGGCGGCTCTGCAGCGCGTTGGTCAGCTCGATCGCCAGGTCGCCGAGTCCCGGGATGTCCGCGTCCCCGTAGACAAGCAGCGCCGGCGGCTGTTTGTCGCCGACGTTCCGGACGGGCGACGCGTCGCGGATCGTCTCCTCATTGTTGTCGAAGACTCCCGCGAAGACGGGGTTCATGGGGTCGATGCGGTAGACCCCGGACAACCCGATGAATCCGCGGATATCGTCCTTCGAGCACCCCTGCTCCTTGAGGTACTTGTCATTGAGCGCCAGGAGCGCGGCGAGGTGGCCGCCCGCGGAATGCCCGGAGATGAAGATGTCGCCGGGGTCGCCTCCGTACTGCGCGATGTTCTTCTTCACCCAGGCGAACGCCCGGGCGACGTCGCGCACCTGGGCGGGATGCTTTCCGAACGGCGCCAGTCCGTAATCGATTGCCACCGTCACGAGGCCGCGCTCGGCGAACGTCCGCCCGACGTTTCCGTGCAGGATCTTGTCTCCGAACCGCCACGCCCCGCCGTGGACGAAGATCAGCACCGGCGCCCCCTTGGCGTCCTTCGGGCGGTAGATGTCGAGCAGGTGCTTCCCCGTGAGGTCGAGCGGGCCATCCGACGCGTACCGGACGCCATGCACGACGTTCATGTCGTGGCGTTCGGACTGGCCGGCGACGTCGGGTTGGATGCCGGCGCACGACACGGCGCACGCGGCTGTCGCGGCGAGCATCAGGACGTATGCGGCGCGTCTTATGCGCGTCATGGCGCGATTCCTTACCGGGGCACGGGGAACGTCGTTTCGACGCCGCCACGAGATTACCACGCCGCCGACGCAAGGCAACGAAAAAGCCGCCTTCCGGCGGGATCCAGGGACGGCTGGGCGTGGCGTCGAAGGTGCCCCGATGAATCGGAGCCCTGCCGCATTGGACCCGCCGCGTCGTGGGAAGTTCCGCAAGAAACGTTCCTTGTTCCCCACAAATAGGGCGGTCTGTCGGCCGGTTCCTGAGACAGCGCTTCGTTGAAATCCAGGGGGATAGTCATGAGGACGATGCTTGCGGTCGTGACGGCGTGCATGGCGTTGTGGGTTTCGCGTGCCGAGGCGCAGGCGACGCCCGACACGGTCAGGAAGTCGCTCGACGGCCTCTCGGCCCTTGTCGATCAGGCCAGGGCGAAGAACATTCCGACGCTCTACGCCGAGATCCCGCTGACGGTCGGCAAGGACTTCGTCGAGAAGGGCTGGAACGATTCGAAGCTTGCGGACCGCCGCGACGACTGGGCCGCGTTTCTCCTGCGCAACATCAAGTTTGAGACCGACCGGCTGACCGCCGCGCTCGCCGGCAAGCCCGACCCGCGCGTCGTTCCGCCCATTCCCGATTACGCGAAGCTCAAGCTCGAAGGGGCGTATCTGGCCGAGGGCGGCAAACCGCGGCTCATCGTTACCGCGGGCAACTCCGGCGGCGGGACCTGGGACCCGCGCTACGTCGGCAGGGGCGACCTCTACGGCATCGTCTCGGCCGTGGGCGCGTCGCGCTACAACTACCAGGACACGCCCATCTGGAAGGTCTACCAGGACGATCCGAAGTCGCACCGCGTCTACGACGGCGGCTGGTGCGGGCACATCATCAAGGACCGGTGGTCCGACGGCGGTCAGGGCGGCAAGACCGAGTGCATCATCTCGCTCGACTATCCGCCCATGCGCGAAGCGGTGCGCAAGTCCATCGTCGCGGAGTGCGCTCAGTACAAGAGGAACGCCGGCCGCGCGAGGATACTCACGATGGACTGGGAATTCACCTACATGAATTACGACGACGCGACGAAGGTCCTCTGGCAGAAGTGGCTTAAGGACCGCCACGCGACCGTCCAGAAGCTCAACGAGGTCTGGAAGACCGACTTCAAGAGCTTCGACGACGTGACGCTGCCGCCCGTGCAGCACCTGCGCGAGCATAACCCCGCCAAGTATTACGACTACGGCGAGTTCAACTGCCGGCGCTTCACCGATTACCTGCTCTGGGCGAAGAAGGTCATCGCGGCCGAGTGCCCCGGATATCCCATGTGCGTCGGCGGAGGCCAGCCGTTCGGCACCGACTTCTGGCGCGAGGCCATCGACGAGGAATACCTCATGGTCGAAGGCGTTGACGACGTGTGGCTCTCGGAGACCGGATCGCGCTCCTGGGGCACGGCGAGCTTCATGGACCTGCAGCACTCCATCGCGCCGGACAAGATGATCCTGGACCCCGAGTACCATTCCACCGGCGGCTACCTGGCGCTCATGTTCCTGCACGGCTGCGGGGTGATGGACGTCTACGGCTACAAGGCGGACGTGGCGAAGAGCTTCGCCGACGGCTACGCGATGATCCGCGGGACGCTTGACGTCCGGCGCCTCGAAGACTCCGTCGCGCAGTTCCCGAAGGCGACGCGTCAGGCCGCGGTGCTCTATTCGCGCGCGTCGCTCATCCAGAACCATCCGGGCCACCAGGGCGTCGATACGCCCTACACCCTCGAACTTCAGAAGTGCTACCGCGCGGGCACCGTGCTCGACACGCCGATGGGATTCGTCACGACGCGCATGTTGACGAAGGCGATGCCGAAGGACCTCAAGGTGCTCGTCATTCCGGGCGCGTATTTCGCCGACAAGGACGAGGTGAAGGCGGCGTATGATTTCGCGAAGGCGGGCGGAACGGTCGTCATCACGCCCACGTCGTTCGTCGCGGACGAATATGACCGCCGGGTGGATTACCTCAAGGAACTTGGCGTCGAGATCGTGAAGGAGACCGTGCCGAAGTACCTTGCGGGGAAGGCCCGATCCGGCCTCGATCAGGCCGGCAGCGAGTACGACTTCATCCAGGGGCCGATCGCGCCGACGGTGGTGGAGGACGAGCCGAAGGCGGCGCTGAAGCGGGCGGGCAAGCCGGACCTCGCGGGCAAGGGCATCCGCCAGGCCGTGAAGCTCTCGGCCGACTGGCGCGCGACGGCGGCCTACGACGACGGCACTCCGGCCGTGGCCGAAAGGAGCCTCGGCACGGGCCGCGTCGTCTACGTCGCGATGCAGCTCGACGACCCGAGCCTGTCCGAGCTGTTGGACGGCGCCTACACCGCGGCGAAGGTGGCCCGGCCGGTTCGCGCGGTGGACGCGGCGAAGAAACGCATCCCCGGCCTCGAATGCCGCGCCGTCGCCGCGAAGGAGGGCGGCACGCTCGTCTATCTCTACAATATGACCGACCGCACCGTGAAGCCGACGCTCTCTTGCGCGAAGGCGCCGAACTCGATTGAGAACCTGTCGCTGGTGACGACGCTCAAGCCTGCGGAGGCCATCGAACTCGGTCCGTACGAGTTCTGCGTGCTGAAGCTCCGCTGAGGCGAGCTACCGGCTTCCCGGGACGCTGCCTGTGCCGGATCGGCGTCGGAGATCCCACAGCTCGCTTTCGGCGACCTTCTCGAAATCCCGCGCGATGAGCGCCCCGTAGGCCTCGCGAAGCGTCTTCGCGCCCCAGTTCTTGGGCGGATACTTCGGCACCAGCACCAGCGTGACGTTGGCGAATATCTCGCGGTAGATCGTCTCGCGCTTCTCGGGCGGGATCTTCCCGTATCCCCGTGCCGTGGAATAGCCGCGAGGCGCCGGCATCCCGAGCGCGAGCGGCATCGGGTTATACCACTCGAGCATCACCACGCGGTCGTTGCTCTGGAGGTTCGCCCTCGCGAGTCGCAGGGCGTCGTTTACGGAGACCGCCCACGCGCGGGGCGTCAGGTAATCGCCGCCGTGGAGGAGCTTGTCGACGGTCCCCGCGGCGTCCTTCGGGTCGTCGGGAAGCGCCGGACAGGCCATGTCGACGAGCGCCGGGGAATCGACCCGCGCCGGGGCGGTCGCGTGGCTCAGGTGAAACCATCGCCACCGCCAGGCGTTCCCTACGCTCATCGCATCCGGCACAAGCGTCCCCGCCACGAGAACCACGGCGACCGCTGCGGCGAACAGGCGATGGGTCGCGAAGCGGGACGGCTCCGTCGCGCCGGGCCTCGATGCGTGCTCGACCAGGAGCATGGCCGCCACCGCGAGGAGCGGAAGGCGGCTCACCTGGTTCGACCCGGCGCAGATCATAATTCCGAGCGCCGCCACGGCGAGCGTCGAGACAAACGGGCGCGTCATCCCTCCCCGCGCCGCCGCGGGCCGGACGAGGAAAAGCGCCACGAGGACGAGCAGCGCGATCTCGCCCATGCTCTCGCGCAGGACGGTCAGGATCACGAGCAGCCTTCCGGCGCCCGCGGCCTGGCCCGCCTCGCCGGCGTCCGCGATGATCGCGCCGACGTCGAACCGCAGGCACGCCAGGAGCGCCAGGGCCGTCACCGCGAAACCGGCCGCGACGCTTCCCCACTTCGGCCGCTGCGCCATCGACCCCGTCGCAAGCAGCGCGATCCCTGCCGCGAAGTAGTTGAGTTTCAGGAAGAGGAGTATCCCCAGGATGACGCCCGACGCGATTCCCTCGGCCCATTCGCGCGCCCGCGTCGGCTCGACCCTCGGCCGCAGCGAGACCTGGAGCGCGAGGAGCGAGATGAGCGCCCAGCCGAGGCGGTTATACTGCATCGCGAACGACGGCAGCCGGAAATCGACCCCCGGGAACCCGAGCGGAAACATGCCGACGAGAAGGAATCCCGCAAGCAGCGAGAAGAGGAGCGCGAAGAATGCCGGGAACCTCGCGCGCGCCAGCCACCATCCGCCGAAGACAATGAGCGGGAAGAGCATCGCGGGCCCATAGACGAGCGCCTTCGCGTTCACCCCCGTGAGCGTGAACGTCAGGCTCGTGAGGAGCGACGGGACCATGCCGATGTGCGTCGCGAAATCCCGGTGCGGGATCTCGCCCGTGTGGACCCGCCACCCCATCTCGAGGAGATAGGCCGAGTCCCACGGCATCGCGTACTGGTGCGTGCAGCCGGTCGTCCAGAGCGCCGCCTCGGCCAGCGTCGTGACGGCGATCAGCGTCACGAGCGCGATGCGGCCGGCCCGGCGTGAATCCGCCGACACGAGCCTCGTCGCGGGCCCCTCCCATCCTGCCAGCCTCTCCCTCAGCGCATCCCACCTTGCGCCCATGTCAGGACCTCCGTTCTCCGGCCTCCTTCGCTCAACGCGCGGCTCGCGGCCTCGGCGGCTTCTTCCATTCCCGCCGGCACGAGTTCGCGATGTTCTCCCTCGAAGCGGAACGCCGGCAGGAGCCCTCCACGATGCACAGGTTGAACCGGCGGGCCCCTTCGATCACCGCGACCAGCGGCGCATGAAGGCCACGAGCGCGTGGCTCGTCGGCCCTGAAATGAAAAGGGCGTTCCCGATGGCTGGGACGCCCGTGATTCCTGCCGTCGCGGCGATGCTTACCGGCTCGTCGGCGGGACTCGCATGACGATGTCGCCTTCCTTCGCCTGGGCGCCCTCGTCCTTGCGGTCGACGACGCGTCCGGTGAGAATGTCCTGCTCCACGTCGACGACCTCGACGGTGTTGATCATGACGCCGCCCCGGAGCAGCGCCAGCCGGTCGCCCGCCCGGATGCCGTCCTCGGCGCCGAGGTAAGCCATCAGCTTGCCGTTCTCGAACGGCCATACGCGGAAGACCTTTCCCTGCACGAAGGTCGACGAGGGCTGCGTTGCTGCGGGGCCGACATAAGGCGACTGTGGCGGCGGCACGGGCGCGGTGGATTGCGCCCTCGGAGTTTGCGCTGAATTGTCAACGCTCGTTGAGGTGCATCCTGCCGACACCACGAGCGCCAGGACCACCAGGATCGTCATCGCGCTTTTCATCACTCGCTCCTAACCTGAATATGTAGCCCGGGGCATATCGCGCCCCGGAAGAATATCGCCCCGCATCCCAAAGGTCAAGCCAAAGTCACGGATCCGGAGCATTGTCGCTGCTGGGCGATCGCCGTTATGCCGAGGCTGGAAGATGCGCCTTTTCCGGCGATGAACTCCAGAGGAGTCTTCTGCCCCTTTTGCCAAATGGCGCCAGAATTCCTTCGGAATTCCTCGCAATTCCAGGAATCTCGCATTGCCGGGCGGATTCGTGCCCCCTGATGGCGAAGCCGCCCACCGTGAAGCGCCGTATCGCCACCGCCTAGAGATCGCCACACCTACTTGTTAGATAACGCACGAAGGCCGCTCGTGGCCTACGCGATAATTGGTGAGAATAGGGGCGTCATTGGTGTCGAGACTTCGTCACTTGGCCTTCGACAGCAACGCCAAATCGCCGCGAACCGGGCGTTATCAGGATTGTTCCTATCTGTGTAATGCCTTGCTACGCAACGTGTTATGGCCGAGATGTCCAAGAATCGTCGCTGGAATTCCGTCGATTGGCACGGTTTTTGCTGGTGTCTAAGCCGAGTCTACTGATTGTCTTCTTGCGCAGACAATCGGAATGAGCGACGAATGGATGGCCCCGAGGCGGACTGCCCCCGATCCGGGGCATCCATCCGTCGGCTTGCAAGATAAAACAGGCCGTTTCGACGGTCTGGGAGCTTTTGAGAAGTCGCGAAGGAGTCTCCCATAATGAGGCGGATGGGCCCCCGGGAGCTCTTTCGCGGCGAACTCGCCTGTGATGCCTTTGCTACCTCGCCCGCCTGCTGACGCGATATCTTTGCATGTTGATCCCCGCCAATGTTGATTGCCCGGCTGATTGACGATAGAATCTACGTCCATCGGGCGTCCGCCGCCTGGCGTGACGTTATGATCCCCTCTCTCTCCGGGAGAGGAATAGGGCGAGGGATGCTGTTCGCACGCGAGAAGCACCCTCACTTCTACCCTCTCCCGGAGGGAGAGGGCGATGGAAGATAAAAGGAGCGTGCATGACGAAGCGACTCTCCATCGGCGAGTACCTCATCGAGCAGCTCTATCGCCACGGCGTCAAGCACGTCTTCGGCGTGCCGGGCGACTATGTTCTCGGCTTCTACGCGCTGATGGAGAAGGGGCCGCTGAAGGTGATCGGCACGACGCGCGAGGACGCGGCCGGATTCGCGGCGGACGCCTACGCGCGGGTGAAGGGGATGGGCGCGCTGTGCGTCACCTATTGCGTCGGCGGGCTTAATGCGACGAATCCCGTGGCCGGCGCGTGGGCCGAGAAATCCCCCGTCGTCGTCATCAGCGGCGCGCCCGGCCTGAAGGAGCGCGTTCATAATCCGCTCCTCCATCACAAGGTGCGCGACTTCTCCACGCAGTTCGACATCTTCTCCCATCTCACCGTCGCCGCCGCGAGACTGGAGGACCCGCTTACCGCGTATGACGAGATCGACCGCGTGCTGCACGCGGTCGAGCGGTGGAAGCGTCCGGGCTACATCGAGATCCCTCGCGATAGGGTCTCCGTGACGCACGCGCACGAGCACCGCGACCGCAGCCTCGAGGAGATGACCGACGCCGGGGCGCTCGCCGAGTGCATGGCGGAGGTGACCGCGATGGTGAACCGCGCGAAGCGGCCGGTGATCCTCGCGGACGTCGAACTCCATCGTTTCGGGCTGCAGAATGCGTTGGTGAAACTCGTCGAGAGATCGCGCATCCCGGTGGCGGCCACGATCCTGGGCAAGTCCGTCATCGGCGAGTCCCACCCGCTCTACGTCGGCGTCTACGAAGGCGCGATGAGCGGCGCGCGCGTGCGGCGCGCGGTGGAGTCGGCCGATTGCCTGTTGATGCTCGGCTGCCTCATGACCGACATGAACCTCGGCATCTACACCGCGAACCTCGACCCGCGCCGCACCGTCGCGGCGAGCAGCGAGAAGATCACCGTGAGCCGGCACGTCTTCGAAGAGGTGCCGTTCCGGATTTTCATAGAGGCGCTCGTGAACGCGGACCTGCGCCGACGGGCCGCGCCGAGGATTCCGAAGCGCCCCGCCGCGACGGCGCCGCAGGCCAAAGACTCCGAGCGCATCACGATGCGCACGCTTTTCCCCATCATCAACCGCTTCCTCGCCGACGACACGGTGGTGATCTCGGACGTGGGCGATTGTCTCTTCGGCGCGCTCGATCTGCGGATGCACCGGCGCACGGAGTTCCTGAGCCCGGCGTATTACACGTCGATGGGTTTCGGGGTGCCCGCAGCGGTTGGGGTGCAGTCGGCGAACCGCAGGCTCCGGCCGCTCGTACTCGTGGGCGACGGGGCGTTCCAGATGACGGGCCTGGAGCTTTCGACGATCGCGCGCCTCGCGATGGACCCGGTGGTCGTGGTGCTCAACAACCACGGCTACTCGACCGAGCGGCAGATCCTCGACGGGCCGTTCAACGACATCCTCAACTGGCGCTTCGCGCGGCTGCCCGAGCTTCTCGGCGCCGGCCGCGGATACTTCGTCCGCACCGTCGGCGAGGTCCGCGCCGCGCTCACGTCGGCCATGGCGGACCGCACGGGCTTCTCGCTCATCGAGGTCGACCTCGATCCCTACGACATCTCCCCCGCCCTGAAGCGCCTGGGCGAGAGCCTCGGCAAGCGAATCAACGGCGCCGGGGAATAGCCGAGGCGCGGCCTGTGTGGCGCCGCGCCTCGTTTGCGTGCCTGCCTTGACTGATCCTACTTGTCGTCCGCCAGGAAGAACGTCTGCCCGCAATGCGGGCATTTCACCAGCCGCCCGCGCTGAACGTCGGTCGACGTGGAGGGCGCCGGCACGGGCTTCGGCGGCTCGACCGTCGGCGCCGGAAGCGCAGGGACCGGCGGGATCGACGGGACTGACGGCACCGGTGGCGTCGGTATCGAAGGCGTCTCGATCGATGGCGCCGGGATCGGAGGCGTCGGAACGGAAGGCGCCGGGACCGGCGCAGGAATCGGCGCAGGCGTCGGTGTCGTCGTCGTTGCGACGGCGGCGGGCGTCGCGCCCGCGACGGACTTCCACGCGCGAGTTTCTTCGTAGGCCTTCTCCAGCGCCTTGGCCACATCCTCCTCGCGTTTCGCCCCCGCGGCGGTCGGCACCGGCACGAACTTCACGACGTCATAGGGCGCCTGCCATTGGTTGATGACGGGGTTCTGTTTGAAGACATATTCGAACCGCGCGAGCTGGCGCTGCTTCTCCAGCTTGTCCGAGGCGATCGTGCAGGAGGTCGCCTTCGAGCCGTCGGCGTTGCACTGGATGATCGCGATCCCGTCGTTCGACAGGTGCATCGCGCGCAGGCGTCCGTCGGCGAGGCGGCGGAACGCCGTGCCGCAGTCGCGGATGCGGCCCGGCATCTGCGCGATTTCCGCCGGAGCATCCTGCCCCGGCCGCTTGAGCATGAGCTGCATTACGTTCCACTTCACCGGGTCCGGGTGCTCGCGGAGGTAGGCGACGCCGGCGCCGTCGGACATGTATTGCGGGCGGTGCGCCTTCGCGTCGCTGAAGAGCAGCTTCGGCGTCTCCTTGCCCGAGGCGTCGAGTTCGTAGAACGAGGTCTTCGTCAGCGAGTACCACGACGCGACGATCTTCTTGCCGTCGGGCGAGAACGCGAAGTCCATCGACACGCTCTCGACGAAGTTCATCGGGATCTCGTGGTACTGGCAATCGAAGAGCGCCGCGAGCGTGGTCTTCGGCTCCGCGCCCGAGAAGTCCACGACGTAGACGCGGATGCCGTAGGGCTTCCGGTTTGTCTTCCAGTATTCCGGGATGAGCCCCCAGCAGGCGACGACGCACCGGTTCTTGTCGAGGCCGAGGGTGTCGGTGCCGAGGGCCTTCAGGTCCTTGTCGACGCCGAGCGCGTGCGCGTTGCCGGACGGATCGAACGCCACCCAGCGCATGTCGGCGAGCGCGCGCCCCTCGACCGCGACGAGCCAGCCGTCGCCGGGGATGTACTGCGAGGCGCCGTAGGCGTTATAGACCTCGCCGAGCTTCTTCGGCTCCGCCGCGCCCATGCCCTGCACGAAGACGTTGAAGTCGCTCTGCGAGAGGCAGCGGGTGTAGGAGAACTTCGACCCGTCGGGCGAGGCGGTGACCCAGGTGTTCATGCACGGGTTGTCGCTGAGGCACTTGAGCCGGCAGTTCTCGATGTCGAACGAATAGAGCTGCGAGCCCTGCCCGATGCCCCACCGGGCGAGGACCCCGAACGAGAAGTACATCGTCGAGCCGTCCGGCGACGCATCGACGTGGTTCGGCGGCTCGCACCCGCCCGCTAAGAGCGCAACACACGCCAGGCCCAGGACCGCCCATGCCGTCCGCCTCATGGCTCCCCTCCGCTTCAAACGATAGTGTCCAACCGCCGCGCTTACGCACTTCTTATCATCGGCAAAGCGAACCTCCGAGGCGAGCCAAAAGCGGGCCGTGAGGGAGGGCATAAACGTTCTGGGGAAGTAACTCCTTCAGAGCCCGCGTAGCGGGCGATTGGTGTCAGCCTCGGGCGCAAGCCCGTGGGCCAAC
>JBBIVY010000066.1:12800-22668 GCA_037439485.1 Planctomycetota bacterium
GAGCCCGCGTAGCGGGCGATTGGTGTCAGCCTCGGGCGCAAGCCCGTGGGCCAACGACCCGCGTCCGCCACGTTTCCTTCTTCTTCTTCTTCTTCTTCTTCCTCTGAGCCCCGATTCATCGGGGCGATTGAGCCGCGCGACAGCCGCTTCAGTCGTCCCGGTGAATCGGGACTCAAACGGAAGAAAGGCGGAGGCGTGCGTTGCTCCTGTCCCCACGGGCTTGCGCCCGAGGTTGGAACCAAACGCCCTTGCGGGCTGACAGACCCGCGTCCTGTGATGTGGTCGGCTCCCCCAAAACGCTAATGCACCCGCCGTGAGGGAGGCGCTTGAAGCTTCGGCGTTTTGCGGCTATCATTAAGCGGGTCGTTTCGCCGGGGGGCCGCCATGACGGTCGAACGCATATCGAGGAAGGTCCGGGAGCAGCGGTTCTCGCTCTACCTGCGGGGACTGCATCCCGAGATCTTCAACATCTACGACGAGCTCGAGATCTTCCGCGACTGCTACAGCGCGACCTTCTGGGTCATCGGGTCGTCGCATGTCGTGTCGTTCAGCGCGGGCGAGCAGACGATTACGGAGGTGCTGGCCGATTCGAACCAGGAGCTTCCGGTGCAGCATCGCCTGGCCTCGGTCCGCTTTGCGAATAACCTGCAGAGGTCGTTCCGCTACGACGACGGCATCGCCTACGACGTGCAGTTCGACCGCCGGACCTGGACGAGGCCGAAGTTCCTCGACCAGGTGCGCGATATCCGCCACGCGGTGATCCCTGACGGCGTGCTGCGCGTCTTCGAGACGGGCGGGGCGGGAGGGCTGCCGCTGATGACGGCGGTGGGGTTCCTGCCGAAGCACCGATCTCTGAGCGTGCGCACGTTCCACACGTTTCCCGACGAGTTGGCGATCGTCTCGACGCATTCGCGGTTCGAGGTGCGCGCGGCGGAGTGAGTGCGGATTGGCCATTGACATTGCGGCTCCGGGCCGATAGTCTGGATTCGTTCCGCGCGTATAGGGGGGGGCAGGCGCGTGAAGGGCATGATCCGGCTGAAGGTTGCGGAGACTTCGAACGGCCTCGAATTCGTCCACGGGCGGCAGCGATGCCCGGTCGAGTGGCCCGAGGGGACGTGGAGCGCGCTCCCTCCGACGCTGCGCGCGACGCTCGCCGACAACCTCGCCCACCTGCTCACCATCGACCTTCCGTTCGCCGCGGGCGCCTCGGGAATCGCTCTCGACCGGCCGCGGCCGTGTTTCTGGACGCAGTTCCGCGTCATGGTCCTCGGCGGCATTCCGCAGGCCGTGGAACGGTCGAAGCGGAGCACGACGAAGACGCTCGAGAAGTTCCGCGCGCTCCGCTATGAGTTCTCCTCCGATGTCCCCCGCATGCCCGCCGCGCCGCGCTGCGAGACGCGCGAGCGCGCGGTCGTCATCTTCTCGCCCGACGCCGACAGCCTTGCGACGCTGGGCCTCGCGCGCGAGATGGGGCTCGACCCGATCGCCCTCGGCATCGACGACGGCGCGTCGCCCGCGAAGAGCCGGGCGCTTGTCTCGGCGCTCGACGCGCTGAAGGCCGCGGGATTCGGCGCCGAACTCATCGTCAATCGCGCCGGGGCGCTCGTCGGAAAGAAACCTGCCCAACTCGGCTGCATGCACGAATCCTCCGCGGCGGCGCTCCTGGCGCTGCCGGTGGCTTACGCCGCGTCGGCGCGCTACATCTCGGTGCCGGCCGACCAGGACAACAACTTCTCCTTCGCCAACCACGACGGCTTCCTCACCTATCCCGCCTTCGACCGCACGAGCGGGTGGGTCATACAGCTCGACCTCCTGACGCGCACGCTGACCGAGGGCGCGATCCGCACGATGAGCCTCGTGGAGCCGCTGACGGGGTTCGGCGTGATGAGGACGCTGGCGCAGCGATATCCGGGGCTGGCGAAGATGCTGCTCGATTGCGAAGCGCCGGGCAAGTCCGGCGCCTGCGCCGATTGCGCGGCGTGCGCCCGCGCGGGGCTTTTCGCGCGCGCGGCGGGCGCTGAGGCCGGCTCCGTGGGACCGTGTCGCGCGATGACCGATGCGCGCGACGCGCGCTTCTACGCGATCTTCGGCGGACGCGACGTGGCGCCTCGCGACCTCAGCGAGGAGGCCCGGGAGCAGGAGGAGCTGGCGTTCTATCTCGCGATCGCGCGCGGCTTCAAGGGCCCGCTCGTCCGCCGGTTCAAGGCTCGCTTCCACGACGAACTCCGCCGCGACGACCTGCTCGCCCGGCACCTCTCCCTCTTCCCTCCCGGCACCGTCGCCACCGACCTCCGCGAGCGCCTCCTCCGCATCCTCCGCGAGGCCACGGGACAGGCCAAAACACTATTTTAGATTCTGGGTTTTGGATTTTGGGTTACAGCGGAAACGGAAAGAGCCGCGAGCGAATGATCCCGCGCCCGCGGCTCTTCTTCAGGCTTCTTGCGCTGCAATCCAAAATCCAAAACCCAAGATCAAATCACCCGCCGGTCTTCGGCGCGCCCCTGCCGGAGCCTTCGGGGATGACGCGGATGCTGAGGGCGACGGGATTCTTCCCGCCTTCAGCCGCCTTGTAGAGGACGCTCACGCGGCCGTCGACCTTCACGTCGGCGAGGCTGCCGGCCTTATCCTGGCCCGGGATGGCGACCTTCGTCGTGTCGGTGATCTCGAACGTCATCTCCGTGCCCTCTTCGCCGCGCTTCATCGTCTTGATCGTCAGCGTCTTTGCCGTGGCGTCCACCTTCACGACCTTGCCCATGGCCATCGGCAGCTTATCCTTGGCGCCTTCCTTCGGAGCCTGAGCATAGAGCCCCGCGGCCAGCCCGAGCACCACAACGCCTGCGAGCATCCTGGTCAGCATGTTCATCGCATTCCCCTTTCCTGATTGTCCCGGACGGACGCCCGGGGTTCGATTTCCACTCTGATAGACGGCGCCGGGGGAAGACCATTCACCGAATCTCCTCCCGGCGCATCGATTCTGCGGAGCGAGTGCTCGGCGGATGGGGCGCCGGTCACTTGATCGTCGTCACGCCGCTGTCATCGGGAGCCGGCTTGGGGGTGTCCTTGGGATCGTCCTTGGGTGCATCTTTGGGGGCATCCTTCGCGGAGCCCTTCGGCGCATCCTTGGCGGTCTCCTTCTTCGACGGCTCCGGGGTCTTGACGATGCGGATCAGCACTGCGAATGAGAAGCCCCCGTCGGGCGTCTTGGAATACGCCGCCGAAACGCTCTTGCCGACGGCCAGATTGCTCGACTTTGCGGGCTCTTCGCCGTTGAACACCTGCGTGGTCGGGATGATCACCATCGTAACGACCGGGCCGTCGCTGCCGTCCTTGTTCTTGTTCGCTGCCACGACGATGGAGACGACGACGCCTTCCCCGGTAGCGTTCACCGTTTTGATGACGCCGTCAATCGTGCTGAGATCCTGCTTGTTCTGATTATTGCCCGGTCCCGGGCCGAATGCGCCACCACCGGCCCCACCCCGCCCCCCGCCGCCGCGCGGAGCAGCGTAACTCATTTCTGCTAAAGCACTTGTGACCATGATAGCGATGGCTAAAGCGAGCAGTTTGCGCATCGGAAACCTCCTTGGAGGGCTTCTTGGCAGCCAGACTGACAAAGCAGGAGATATTGCCCCTGCCTTACCTAGCCCTTATTAACGCACGGAAGGACTCTTCGTCGCGATAAATCCGGAAGAAATCCTCCTTCTTTGGGGCGGATTTTCTCATCGGGGGGAAAGAAGACGGGCCGGCGCCTCGGCGCTTGCCGGGACCGGCCCGTCAGTGACAACATAGTTGCATCGTCTCGGATGAGCCGAGTTACTTCGCGTGCTTCTCGGCCGCAATGTGGATGACCAGCGCCGTCTTGGCGCCATCGGCTTCCTTGTAGGAAACGGTCACGCGCTCGCCGGCCTTGACGTCGGCAACGGTCTTGGCCTCGGTGCCCTGCATCACCTTAGTCTCGGCGTTGACCGCGAAGGTCTCTTCCTTCTCGCCCACCGTCACCGTGATGCTCTTGCTGTCAGCAGCCACTTCCTTGACCTTGCCCTTGGCCGTCGGGTTTTCGGCCTTGGCAGCACCCTTCTCAGCAGCCAGAGCCACGCCCGTCGCGAAGGCAACAGCCAGCACTACGCACAGCAACGTCGTCCAAGTCTTCACGTCCCTCTCCTTCAAGAAGTGTGTCGGTACCGCTTGCGCTGCATCCTGAGATGTGCGTCGCACGATGCGACGCCCGGATCGGTCAATTACTGCGTATAACACGCAATTGTGTGCATCAGACCGGCGAAATTCAAGAAAAATAGGGAGGGTGATGGTTGCGTGCCATGAACGATGTTGTAACCTTCTGTGGCGGCTGCTGTTACGGCGACATCGATGGGGATGGCGGCGCCCCTTCGGCCCCAGTCCGAGCCGGGAGAACCAGTCGGGCGCCTACCAGAACGACCGGTTTGTCGATGCTCTCGTTGGGCCCGGTGGACATGAGGATGTCGAACGGGCCGATGATCTTCTCCACCTGGAGAAGGCGGTTCTTGAGCATGATGACCTCGACCCACCTTCCCTCGCGCGAGTCAGCGGGGCGAAGGCACCTGAAGAATGCGTCCTCGTCCTTGAAATCCGGAACCTTGGCGCTCTTGACCTCGGCGAGCAGGTAATATCGCAGCTCGAACGCCTCCCACGAGCAGAGCCAGGCCTCCGGCCGCGGGCTGCTCATGAGCGCGCGGGCCCGAACGCGGTCGTTGACGCGCTGGGCGAAATACATCTGCGACGTGCGGGCCACGAGCGCCGGGCGCACGATCGTCTCAAAGTAGACCGATCCGACCACCGCGATGGCCAGGATCGTCCACGCCGCCGCCTTGATCCGCGAGCGCCAGAGCAAGACCGCCGCCGTGCCGAGCGTGAGGGCGCCGACGATGATCGGCAGCGTGCCGTCCCAGACGCGGCCCCTGATTGCGTCGAGTTCGTCCGGCAGTCCGAGCGGCCTCCGGGCGTGGATGAATCCCTCCGGCCCGGAGATCGCCGGCAGCACGCGGTCGTCCGCCACGGCCCAGGCCGAGACGAGCGTCATGGCCGTCACGATGAGGAACCCCGCCGAGGCCAGTCGCGCGAGCCATTTCTCGGCCGCGGGAAGCGCCGCGCCCCGCGTGGCGTCGTCGATGAACTTGCCGATGAGGATCGCCATCGGCGGATAGACCGTCATCAGATAGGGCCACTTCTTGTAGCCGATGATCGAGAAGAAGACGAACGGCAGCGCGAAGTATATGATCGGCAGGAGTCGCGCGGAGCGTCCGTATTCCCGCGCGCGCCACGCCGCGACGAACCCCGCCGGCAGGAGCACGCTCCAGGGCGCCGCGCCGAACCAGATCGTGACGGCGTAATACCAGAAGGGATACGTGTGCTGCTTGAAGTCGCCGACGTCCTCCATCGACACCCCGGCGCGCGCCAGGTGCTCGTGCAGGAAGAAGAAGGAGAGGAACCGGTGCCCCGAGGCGTAGTCCATTGCAAGGAAGACGGGCACGGAGACGGCCAGGATGAAGACCGCGCCCGTGACGACGTGCAGGCGCTTCAGGTCATGGGGGACTGTCCCCTCATTGCTCCGGCGTGTCAGTGCGCGCGCGATGAGCCAGCCGAGCATGACGAGTCCGGCGAGTCCGATGACGAGCGGCCCCTTCGCGAGGACGCCGAGGAGGAGCGACGCGTGGCCGAAGAAGGCCCAGCCCCAGCTTGAGCGGCCTTTTGAGCCGCCCGGCGCCGAGAGCGCGCGGACGTATCCGTAGACGGCGCCGAGGACCGTGGGCATCACCACGGAGTCGAGCCGCGTGGCCTGGGCGAGAAGGTGGAAGTGGACCATCGTTGCGAGCACGACGCCCGCGATGATCCCGGCGCGTCGGCCGAAGAGTTCGCGCGCGAGGGCGAAGGCGAGTCCGGCGCAGAGCGCGCAGGCGATGGCGCTGGGCAGCCGCACGGCCCATTCGCTGAGGCCGCCGGTGGCGAGCGATATCCCGGCGCCCGCCCAGTAAAAGAGCGGGGGCTTATTCACCCAGCCCACTTCGACGTTTGTGACGAACCACCGGCCCTGCTCGACCATCTGCTTGTCGATGAGGCCCGACTTCGCGTCGTGGCTCGCCACGAGCGGCCGATCGAGCGACCACGCGTTCAGCGCCAGCGTCCCCGCGACGATGAGCGCGAACGCCCACCCATCCGCCCGCGTCCATCGTCCCGCGGCGGGGCGCAATTCCGGTTTCTTCTCGGTGGTTTGTTCGCTCATGCCCTGCCCGTGGAATGCAGAACGCAACGGGGCCGATTATACCCGCGGCGCCGGCGAATTCAAATACTCATGGCGCCTCGTCGTCCGGATGCGGCGGGGCCGGGTCGTAACCGCCCTTGCAGAAGGGATTGCAGCGGAGGACGCGCCAGGCGGAAAGACGAACGCCCTTGATGGGGCCGCAATGGCGGAGGGCGTCGAGGGCGTAGTTGGAGCAGGTGGGCTGAAAGCGACAGTTGCCGCCGAGGAGCCCGCCGAGGAGGACCTGGTAGCCGCGAATGAGCCCGACGAGCGCCCACGTCGCCGCGCGCGAAGCGAGCGACAGTGTGCCGATGTAGACGCGAGCGATCATGGCGATGGGGCACATAGCTTCTTCGCAAGGGCAAGGAGCGACTCGGCGGCCTGGGCGAGCGTGACGTCGAGGCTCTTCGCCGGGCGGATAATGATGTCGAAGCCGGCCGGGAGTTCGGGGCGATTGAGCCGGAAGGCCTCGCGGCAGAGGCGCTTGAACCGGTTGCGCTCGACGGAGCCGCCGAACTTTCCGGAGACGCTGAGTCCCATGCGCGAGACGGCGAGGCCGTTCGCTCGGACGTGGAGGATGAGCCGTCCGTCGCGCGCGGACTTGCGTGCGCCGTAGGTCGCCTCGAAATCGGCCGGGCGACGCAGCCGGTCGGACTTCTGAAATCGCAGGCGTGTCATGCCCCCTGGGCCTCACATCAGGAACAGAAGAGTTATCCGCAGATTGCGCAGATTAGAAACGGCAGTAACTTGGGGTACAGCGCAAAGAAAAAGCGGCAGAAGAAACGAGATTGTGTGGATTCACGGATCGGGGTTCGGCGCCACTCCGGAATCCACCTAATCTTGTTTCTTTTTCACGCTGCTTCCTCCGGCAGTCTCACACCAAGATGCACTTCTGGCCCCTTTTGAATCTGCGTCCATCTGCGTAATCTGCGGATGAATCCTTACTTCTTCTCTTTCGCGATCTTCGCCGTGATGCCGTGGCCCTTGACTGCCTCGACGAGGCGGTTGATTTCGCTCTTGCTCATCGTGCGGACGCGTCCGAGCAGGCTCGCGAGGAAGACGATCTGGGCCGCGTGCTCCATCCGTTCGAGGCGGAAGTAGGCCTCATACGGGTCGCGGCCCGCGGTGAGGGTGCCGGCGCGATCGAGGAGCAGCGCGTCGTAGGTGCGGATGAGCTTCGCCACCGCGCGTCCGCCCTCGGCGGAAGCGGGCGTCGCGTAAGGCGCCGTCGGAATGCGGCCGAGATGGACGACCACCTCGGGGAACACCGGGGCGTCCATCTTCACTCCCGCCACGGTGAGCGCGGTCGCATACGGCGCATGTGAGTGGATGACTCCTCCGACGTCCGGGCGCTCGCGGTAGACCGTCAGGTGCATGATCACCTCGGTGGTGATCTTGCCCGCGCCGCTGATCTTCCGTCCGTTCATGTCGCACAGGATAATCGACCCCGGCGTCACGTCTCCCTTCGACACCCCGCTGGGCGTCATGAGGAACCGATCTTTGCCGACCCTCGCGCTCACGTTCCCATCGTTCGCCGCAACGTATTCCCTCTCGTGCAGCCGCTTACACACGTCGACGATGACACGACGCAATTGGGCTTCAGACATGGGTGCGCGCTCCCTGTTTGTGGATGACGTTCGTAAGCCGACCGGCAGGCATGATACCACAGGGCGGGACCGATTTCCACGGGGTTTCTGCGCCGTTGCGGACCCCAGCGGACAACACACGGCCGCAAACCACGAGAAGGTTTGTGGCCCGAATTTCCTCCGGGGTATTTACGTCTGCCTACTTGGTTCCCTTGCTTCACAAGTTCATGAATGGCTTGCCATCTGTTGGATAGACGCCACCCCTTCCATCACGCCAGTGAATGGTGCCCTCTGTTGGTGGATCAATATCGAGCATGTACCTAGGGCCGTGTGTCTTGTCCCGAGGATAAGGTTCTATGTGCAGGAAGACCTCTTTGGCCAAATGGCTGTAAGGAATTGCGAAGTACAACTGCTTGGATCTCCCATCCCAGCACGTGACAAGAAAATCACGACCTGCGTTCCTCCTGACTTTCTCTTGAAGCTTGCTGAGAGCTAGGTCAAACCACCAGTCTTTTTCGAACGTTACATAGTGTCGGTCACCGTCGAACCGGTTACCCCAGTCGTCGTTAGACAGGTCCTCACGATGGGCGTAATGCAGCAACTCAGCCGGTATGGGTTTGCGAAGTTCCTCGATGATGTCGGGCGTTACGTCTGCGCCGGCCGCCCAGAGCCTCTTGAACTCCTCGATGATCACGCGCAAGTCCCCAACTTGGCTTTTGCCAGCCGGAGTTGTCGGCCCTCGGACCAGAAGACTCCACTCACGGCTGGACGACAAGCCGCAGGCAGACAGATTCGAAGAGCCGACGATCGCTGTGTCCTCGCCACTGCCTCTGAAGAAATAGCACTTCGGATGATAGATTTCATTTTCGGACCTGTAGCACCTCACGAGTGCGCCGAGATCTCTCAGTTTCTCGACGGCACCAGCCTGGGTGTAGCAGAAGTTACTGCCAAACAGGACGTGCAGGTGACTGCCATCCTTGGCCATCATCTGCTTGATGCCATCGGCCAGCAAATCCACCCCGCTCTCCCTAATGAAGCCGACCGCCATAAAGGCAGCGTTCGACTTCTCAAGCAGACCCCGAATTCTCTGTACAAGGTAAGTCTGGTGATTATCGATGAACTCCCATGGCATGCCGAGCGTCCTCCACATGAGCGTACGAAATCGCGTCTCGGATACCCGTACCGTTGTGCGTTCCTGCCCTTGGTTCAGGAGAGGCGCCGCGTTCTCCCCGTTTGCCCGCTCGGGCTACGGGCGGGGCCGGGACTTCGCGGTGGAACCGTTCAGGCGGTTTTCTACTCCTTGATCTCAAACAGGTTGCCGTCCGCGTCGCGGACGAAGGTCAGGAGCGCGTCGCCTTTGGGAACCTGGGTGACGGTGGCGCCAGCGTCGCGGCAGCGGAGGAGAAACGTAGCGACGTCCGGGACGCCGAGGCTGACGTGGTCGATTCCGGCCGCGCGGCGCGGGCACTGGGCGTCGATGAAGACCTCGATGTGGACGCCGTCGCCGATGTAGTTGATGATGGTAAGATCGCGGTCGATGCCGAAGAGCGACGAGGACAAGGCTCGCGGCAGCGGCTTGGGATCGGCCTTCTTCAGCCCGAGAGCCTGGCCGAAGAAACGATCCGCGTTCGCTTCGGAACTGCACACCAGGCCGACGTGGCGCAGGTTCATTGCTGGACTCACTCCTGCGGACGCAGGATAACCTTGATAGACTCCCTCGCGTCCATCACGAGTTGAAACGCGCGGACGACTTCCGTCAGCGGCAGCCGGTGCGTGATCATGTCGTCGACCTGGATCGTCCCGGCCGCGATTAACTGGAGCGCTTCCTGAAGGTCGGGCGGGCCGCAGTAATACGACGTGAGGATGCGGACCTCCTTCGTCCAGAAATCGTTGAGCGGGACGACGACGTTCTTCTCCGGTCCCGGGACCGCGAAGAAGACAATGGCCCCGCCTTTGTCCACGCACTTCCACGCCTGCTCGATTGCGCTCATGGCCGACGTGCAGAGCACGA
>JBBIVY010000067.1:0-19130 GCA_037439485.1 Planctomycetota bacterium
TTCGAATCCTGGCCGGGTAGCCAGTTTTCAGAGGCGAGCAGGGCGGAGGCGCTGTCGCGGGTCACGTCGCGTCGCGGGATGCGGCTTTGGCTTCGAGCCATTTCACGAACTCGTCGATTCCCTCGCCCTTCGTCGCGGCGACGCGGAAGAGCGCCATGCCGCCGTTGACGGCGAGGCCGTCGTGCTCCATGCGCGCGGGATCGCATTTGATGTAGGGCAGAAGGTCGATCTTCGTGATGACCATCGCCGACGAGACGGAGAGCGCGACGGGATATTTCGACGGCTTGTCGTCGCCCTCGGCGGTGGACAGCACCGCGACCTTGACGTCCTCGCCGATCTCGAAGCTGGCCGGGCAGACGAGGTTGCCGACGTTCTCGATGAAAAGGAAGCGCACGCCTTCGAGCGACAGGCTCTCGACCGCCTCGCGCACCATGTCGGCGTCGAGGTGGCAGGCGCTGATGGTGTTGATCTGGTAAGCGGGAAGCCCCGCGGCCTCGATGCGGCGCTTGTCCTGGTCGGTCTCCAGGTCGCCCTCGATGACGGCGGCGCGGCCCTTGAGCCTGGGCGCGATGGCCTCGAGGAGCGTGGTCTTGCCCGAGCCGGGCGAGCCGATGAGGTTCACGACGTAGATGCCGCGCTTCTTGAACCAGTCGCGCAGCGCCGTCGAGATCTTCTTCCCGCGCGCCTCAATCTTCCGTTCGAGTTTGATCTTCTTCGTCGTCATGGACTTCGATCTCCTCCACGTAGACGTCCGTCGCGGGCGACAGCTCCGCGGGCTTGCCGCACCTCGGGCACACGGGCGAAAGCGCCTCGCCGATGGGGAATCGTCCGCATTCGGCGCACACCAGCTCCGGATCGACCTGCTTGACGTCGATCCGCGCGCCTTCCATCCGCGTGCCGGATGCGATCGACTCCAGGCAGAACGCCAGGCTCCCGCGGTCCACGCCCGACATCCGGCCCACGATGATGCGGATGACGGTCACCTTCCGCGCGCCATGCTTCTCGGCCTCGCGGACGATGACCTTCAGGATCTGCTCCGCATACGATAGCTCGTGCATGTTCTCCGCCCCGCGGTTTCCCGGCGGGAAGATTATACCGCCTTTTCCGGCGGATGCCTCACCTATCCCGGCGACCGCGACCGGTTTGCGCTCAGGGCGGGGAATCCGATGACCGGGGCCTGGCGACGGGGAACTCCCACACGCGGATTCCGTTGTCCCCGTCCTGGAGCGGGAACGCGCGGGGCTTCGGCGCGCCGAGCCGGGCGGAAAGTGCGTCGACGTAGCGCGAGAGAGCGTCCTCGGGGAAGGGGTTGCGCTTGTGCCGGAAGGCGACGAGCCACACGCGTCCGCCGGGCGGCGCCGCGACGGTCTCGGGCGCGGGCGACCACGCCACCGCCGCGGGCGAATCCTCGACGAGGTAGAAGCGGTAGCACGCGCCGGTGCCGCCGTCGTTGTCGAGGCAGGGCGCCCAGGGAACCGGCTCGCGCGAGTTGAACGAGACGACGGAATCCTTCGCGCCGACGTGCGCGCCGAGTGACGCCAGTGCGCGGCGGTTCTCCAGATCGCGGCGCTCCTTCCAGGGATGCGCGGTGTCCATCGCGGCGCCGACGACGATGATCAGGGCCATCGCGGCGACGACGCCCCGCAGCGTCCACGCGCGGGCGGAACCGGCGAGCTTCCGCGCCATCCACGCGACGCCGACCCCCGCGAGGATGCAGAACGAGGGCGCCATGAAGAGCGTAACGCGGGCGCTGCCGCCATAGGGATAGCGGCCGAGGAGCGAGGCCGCGAAGAGGAGCGCCAGCGGCCAGAGCAATATCCCGAGCAGCGCGCGCTGCCGGGCCTTCCACAGCCGGACGCCGCCGAGGATGACCAGCGCAAGCGTTAGGGCGCTAGCGCCGTTGGGGCCGCCGACGGGGTAGGCGAGCATGTTGCCGGCGTGGGTCTTCCAGAGCCACGGGAGCCACTGGAGCGGCTCCCGCACCGGCGGGAAGAACGGCTTCCAGGTGTCGATCTCCCACATGTACTGCGCCGCATGCGCGTGCGGCAGGCCGTAGACGAGCATCATGAACGCGAAGCTGCCGGCGACCAGGACGGCGAAGGCCACGAATGCGAGCGACTTCGACCGCGCCGAACGCACGAGGAGCACCAGGCCGATGCCGCCCGAGATGAAGATGGAGGTGTAGGAGAGCCACGCCGCGACGACGCCGAAGACCGTGAGCAGCGTCCATCGGAGTGCGCTCGGCCGGCGGACGACGTTCCATCCGAGCACGAGAAGGACGAGCGCGACGAACAGATCGCCCGCGTAAGGCTTCACCTCCGTGCCGTGGCGGACGACGTAGTAGCTCGCGGCGAAGACAGCGACGGAGACGAGCGACTCGCGGCGGCCGAGGATGCGGCGGGCGAACCAGGCGAAAAGCCCGAGCGAGGCGAGGCAGGCCAGGAACGAGACGAGGCGCAGCGAGTATTCGTTGATGCCGAACGCGCGGACCGAGGCGAGGGTTGCCTCCATGAACCCGAGCGGCACGACCTGGCGGTAGTCGGTGGGGTGGAAGAGTGTCAGCCAGTCGCGCGTCTGAAAGTTGACGGCGACAAACGCCTCGTCGCCCCAGAGGGGAAAGCCAAGGGCGTATCGGATGCACCGCCAGGCCAGTCCCGCGAGGAGCACCGCGAGGAACAGCCGGCCGATCTCCCGAGCGCCGAGCGACAGGCTCTTCGTCACGTTGGGGTTCCCCAGAGCGGGAAGCGGAAGGCCACCACTAGAAGTTAGCGCGGTCTGAGGAGATTGTCAATAACGGAAGCGTGTCGGCGTTGTCTACTATATGTTGTGTTGGGTGCCGTCGGTGCTGCGATGGGCGAGGGGGCGACCGCAATATATGGTTGTCGTGTGTCTGCGGGCGGTCAGGCCAAATGTGAAATTCGCGGGGCAAAGACAAGTCTCTTAGCCTTTGAATCGGCCCACTTTGGGCTTGACAAGAGGGGGGGCGGGCTGTTAACCTTCTTCGATTCTGACGCCCGCAGTGTCGGCGCGCAGGGCTATTAAGGCGGGTTCGGGAGGCCGAATGCCGCAGTCGCGGTCGGTTGTGTCTATTATTCTGGCCGCCGGGCAAGGCGTCCGGATGAAGTCGGAGAAGGCCAAGGTGCTTCACGAGGCCTTGGGCCGGCCCATTCTCGCGTTCGTGCTCGACGCGATGCGTGCCGCGGGCATTGCGAGGCACGTCGTCGTCGTCGGCTACCGCGCCGAGGAAGTGAAGGCCGCGTTCCCCGGCGATGCGTCGCTCGCATGGGCGGTGCAGACGGAGCGGAAGGGCACCGGCCACGCGGTGATGACGGCCGAGTCGGCGCTCGCGGGATACGACGGAGACGTCGTCGTGGTCTGCGGCGACAGCCCGCTCCTGAAGGGCCGGACGGTCGCGAAGGTGATCGAGACGCACCGGAAGTCGGGCGCCTCATGCACCATCGTGACGGCGGAAGTTCCGGAGCCGTTCGGTTACGGACGGATCGTGCGCGGCGCGGACGGCACGGTGGCGCGCATCGTCGAGGAGAAGGACGCCTCGGCCGACGAGAAGATGATTCGCGAGATCAACTCGGGCAATTATGTCTTCGACGCCCGGTCGCTTTTCGAGTCGCTGAAGCGTATCGGGGCGAACAACGCCCAGAAGGAATACCTGCTGACGGACGTCGTGGCCGTGATGCGCCGCGCGGGAAAGAAGGTGCTGTCCGAGCGCGCGGACGACCCGACGGAAGTGCTCGGGGTGAATACGCCCGAGCAGCTCGCCGAGGCGGAGGGTATCCTCCGGCGGCGGGCGTGCGGCGGCTGAGTCGACATCAAGGAGCGGTTCGGGTGAAAGACCACAGGCTTCAGATCTTCGGCGGCAACGCCAGCCAGAACCTGGCCAAAGAGATCGCGACGTACCTCGGTTTGAGCGTGTCGCCGATGACCATCGGGAAGTTCCCCGACGGCGAGACGATGGTGAAGGTGGAGTCGGACGTGCGCGGGTCGGACGTGTTCGTGGTGCAGTCGACCTGCCCGCCGGTGAACCAGAACCTGATGGAGTTGCTGATCGTCCTCGATTGTCTCAAGCGGGCCTCCGCCGCGCGCATCACGGCGGTGATCCCGTACTTCGGCTACGCGCGCCAGGACCGCAAGGACGAGGGCCGCGTGCCGATCACCGCGAAGCTCGTCGCCAATCTCATCACCTCCGCCGGCGCCAACCGCGTCCTCACCATCGAGCTGCACGCCGCGCAGGTGCAGGGCTTCTTCGACATCCCGGTCGATCATCTCTTCGCCGGGCCGGTGGTGAAGGAGTACATCGAGAAGAAGGCGATTCCGAACATGGTGGTGGTGTCGCCGGACGTGGGGGGCAGCAAGATGGCGCTGGGCTACGCGCAGCGGTTCGGAACGGACTTGGCGATCATCGAGAAGGAGCGGCTGGGCGGGGCCGAGGTGCGCACGAACAACATCATCGGCAACGTGAAGGGCAAGAACGCGGTGCTGGTGGACGACATGATCACGACGGGCGGCACGATCCTGTCGGCGGCGGCGCTGTTGAGGGAGCACGGGGCGAAGGGCGTCTGGGTGGTGGCGACGCACGGCGTGTTCTGCGGGCCCATCCGCGAGCGCCTGGCGAAGGCGACCGTCGAGGAGATCGCGGTGACGAACACCATCCCCGTGCCCGAGGAGTTCACGCAGGGCGGGATGAAGGTGCTGAGCGTGGCGCCGCTTCTGGGCGAGGCGATCCGCCGCATCCATTTCAACGAGTCCGTGTCGAGCCTGTTCGACAGGCGAGGGAAATAACCGGGTCTTCATTTGGAGTTGAACCGAGTCATGGTAGAAGCGGTCATCAAGGCGCAAGAGCGCAAAGACAGCGGCACCCGCGCGAACCGGAAGCTTCGGCAGCAGGGGATCATCCCGGGCGTGGTCTACGGTCACGGCCAGGAAGGCCTGAGCATCGCCGTCAACGGCCACGACTTCGTGAAGGCGCTGCACACCCGCGCCCGCATGTTCGACCTCAAGGTCGAGGGCCGTCCGGACGAGAAGGTGCTCGTCAAGGACCTGCAGTACGACACGTACGGCGACGAGATCATCCACGTCGACCTCCTGCGCGTCGACCTCACCGAGATGGTCGAGGTGACGGTGCCGGTGGTGCTCGCCGGGCACCCGGTGGGCGTGACCCTCGCCAAGGGCGTGCTCGACCAGCCGCTGCACGAGCTGCGCGTGCGCTGCCTGCCGCTCAACATCCCCAACGAGTTCCGCGTCAGCGTCGCGCACCTCGAGATCGACATGATGGTGTCCGTGAAGGACCTCGTCGTGCCCGAGGGCGTGACGGTGCTGAATATTCCCGAGCAGGTCGTCGCGATGGTCCACCCGCCGATTGCCGAGGAAGAGCTGGTTCCGGCCACGGAGGCTGCGGAAGGGCCGGTGGAGCCTGAGGTCATCGGCGTCAAGGAGCGTGAAGAGGCGGCGGCGGCGGCCGAGGCTGAGGCGGCGGCCGGCAAGGGCGAGAAGAAGCCGAAGGCCGAAAAGGGCGAGAAGGAAGCGTGACGGAAGGCTCCTTGAAGCTGGTGGTCGGCGTCGGCAACCCGGGGCGCGAGTACGAGCACACCCGGCACAACGTCGGTTTCGACGTCGTGGACGTGCTGGCGAAGGCCGATCGCATCGAGGTGTCGAAGCGCCGGTTCGAGGCGCTCGCGGGCGAAGGGAATATCGCCTCGCGCCGCGTGATGCTGATGAAGCCCCAGACGTTCGTGAATCTCTCGGGGCGCGCGGTGCGGCAGGCGGTGGATTTCTACAAGATGGACGTCGCCGACGTGCTGATCGTCTGCGACGACGCGAACCTGCCGCCGGGGAAGATTCGCTTCCGGCGCGATGGTTCGAGCGGCGGGCACCACGGGCTGGATTCGGTCATTGCCTGCCTGGGGACGGAGCAGTTCGCCCGGTTGCGCGTCGGCATCGGCCGGCGCGAGGGAGACGACCTCGTCGACCACGTGCTCGGACGCTTCTCGTCGGCCGAGCGCAAGGTGATGGAGGAGTCGCTTATCGAGGCCGTGCGGGGCGTGTCGGTGTGGCTGACGAAGGGCATCGACGAGTGCATGAATGAGTTCAACGGCTAGTGTGGGACCCCGATTTATCGGGGCCTGTCTGAGCGCGAGATGAAAACGGTCAGGCAAGAATGCCTGACCTACAATAAAAGAGGGACAGAGCTTGAAAACGTACGAAGGCTTCTTCATGCTGGACGCGGTCGAGGCGAAGCGGGACTGGGACGCGGCGCTGGCCCACGTCAAGGCCATCCTCTCGAAGCACGGGGTGGAAGTCCTGACGAACTACAAGTGGGACGAGCGGAAGCTGGCCTACAACGTCGGGCCGCACAAGCGCGGGGCCTACTGGCTGGTCTACTTCAAGGCCGACCCGAACGCGATCGCCCCGATCCGCCGCGATTGCGACCTGAGCGATTTCGTCATCCGGCAGCTCATCCTGCTGTGGGAGCTTCCGGTGCCGGCGCAGCCCACGGAGGAAGAGCTGGCGAAGCATCGCGCGGAACTCGCCGCGGTCGGACAGGTCAGCCCGCACATGGGTTGAGCGGTCGACGCGGTTGTGACAGAGGGGGACGGGCATGGCCTACCTGAACAAGGTGCTGTTGATCGGCAACATGACGCGCGACCCGGAGCTGCGGTATCTCCAGACCGGGACCGCCGTGTGCGACTTCGGCGTCGCCGTCAACAACAAGCGGCGCGACAAGAGCGGCGAGATGAAGGAAGAAGTGCTGTTCATGGACGTGACGGCGTTCGGCAAGCAGGCCGAGACGATCAGCGAGTATCTTCAGAAGGGCCGCTCGATTTTCGTCGAGGGGCGTCTGAAGATGGACGAGTGGACGGGGCAGGACGGGCAGAAGCGGAGCAAGATGAAGATGGTGCTGGAGCAGTTCGGGTTCATGGATTCCAAGCCGGGCGGCGGCGCTCAGAGTTCCGGCGGCGGGGCTCGCCCGCCGGTGAACCGCCCGCAGCAGGCGAGACCCGCAGCGCCCGGTCAGTCCGCGGCGCCGCAGAAGCCGGGGCCGGATCAGCCGCCGGCCGGCAACGATTTCGATTCGCAGGAAGAGTCCATTCCATTTTAGCGTCCGAGGAGTCCCATGGCTAAGGGCAAGGCAAAGACTCGCAAGAAGCGTCGTAAGAGCAAGAAGCGAAAGGCGTCGGCGTTCGGCCGCGACAACAAGTGCCGGTTCTGTCGCGCCAAGGCCGAATACGTCGACTACAAGGACCTTCCGACGCTGTCGAAGCTGCTGACCCCGCAGGGGAAGATGTTCTCGCGCAAGCGTAGCGGCAATTGCGCCTTCCACCAGCGGGCCATGCGCCGTGCCATCAAGCTGGCGCGGTTCATGTCGCTGCTTCCGTACGTCGGATAGAAGGCTCCCTCAACAGTCCCTCCCCTTTCCGGGGGAGGGTCAGGGCGAGGGGGCGCTGGCGTGGCTGGTGTGGCTCAGCCGCCCTCGGCTGAGTCCTTCTGGTGTGGCACACCCGCCCTCGGGTGTGTCTTGCTGCTTTGCATGAGCAATGTGGAGTCCCTGACCCCCGCGCGGCGGGGGAGCGGGACGCCGTGGATACACGAGCTTTTCCCGGAGAATCTCCATGCAGCTTCTCTTGACGCAGGACGTGAAGGACCTGGGCAAGCGCGGGGAAGTGGTCAACGTGAAGGCGGGGTACGGCCGGAACTTCCTGCTGCCGCGGGGTATTGCGGTGGCGGTGAACCCGTCGAACCTGAAGCAGATCGAGCAGGAGCGGAAGCGTCTGGCCGTGCAGGATCAGAAGCGTCTGGCGACGCTCTCCCAGCAGGCCGAGGCGCTCGGCAAGCTCTCGCTGACCATCCAGGCCAAGGCCAACGAAGAGAACAAGCTCTTCGGTTCGGTGGGCCCCGCCGAGATCGTCGCCGCGCTCAAGGCCGAGAACTTCGGGATCGAGCCGTCCATGATCGTGCTGGAGAAGCCCATCAAGGATTTGGGCGTCACCGAGGTCAAGGTGCAACTGGCCCCGGACATCGCCGCCGTGGTGAAGGTCTGGATCGTCGGCGAATGAGTCACTGATGCTCCCCCGGACGCATTCCCGCCGCCAGGGCTTGCCACGTTGAAGCCTGGCGGAGCCGGAACGTCCGATAGCCCCGACTTGTCGGGGCGCGAGCGGTCTGGAAAGACAGGGGACAGTCGTGGCGAGCGCGCGCAAAGCGGGCGAATCTGCCCAGGAATCGCTCCTGGGGCGGGTTCCGCCGCAGGACATCGAAGCCGAGCAGGCCGTCCTCGGGTGCATGCTCCTCGAGGCCGACTCGGTCGGCATCGTCCTCGAGCGGCTTGCGGCCGAGGACTTCTACAAGGCCGAGCACCAGCACGTCTTCCAGGCCATGCGCGACATGTACGAGCATGGCTCTCCCATCGACGTCATCACCCTGCGCGAAGAACTCGAACGGCGGAAGCTCCTCGACGTGGTCGGCGGCTCGTCGGCCCTTGCGGCGTTGGGAGAGACCGTCCCGTCCGCGGCCTCCGCGGCGCATTACGCCCGGATCGTGCGCGACCGCGCGATGCTGCGCAACCTGATCCGCTCCGCGACGAAGATCCTCCAGGACTCCTACGACCCCGCGGCCGACCCGGGCACGCTCCTCGACAACGCCGAGCAGATGATCTTCGAGGTGGCCGGCGACCGCGCGAAGGAGTTCATCTCGCCCATCCGCGTCGTCCTCAAGGAAGCGTTCAAGACCATCGACGACCTGCACAATCGCAAGGGCCGGCTGCGCGGGCTCGAAACCGGGTTCTACGAGCTTGACGACCTCACGACAGGGCTTCAGGGCTCGGAGTTGATCATCGTCGCGGGCCGGCCTTCGATGGGCAAGACGACGCTGGCGCTCAACATCGCGCGGCACGCCGCGGTGGATTTGAGCCCGGCGGCGGGCGTGCTCATCTTCAGCATGGAAATGAGCGCGCAGCAACTCGCGCAGAACCTCCTGTGCATGGAGGGGCGCGTGGACGCCGACCACCTGCGCAAGGGCCTGCTGGACGAGCAGCAGTTCAGCCTGCTGATGGAGGCGGCGGCGCGGCTCAACGAGGCGCCGATCTTCATCGACGATTCGTCGGCGCTGGGGATCCTCGACGTGCGGGCGAAGGCGCGGCGGCTCAAGGCGCAGCACGACATCGGCCTGGTGATCGTGGACTACCTGCAGCTCATGCAGACCCGCTCGCTTGACAGCCGCGAACGCGAAGTGGCGGAGCTGTCGCGCGGCCTCAAGGCCCTGGCGCGCGACATCAACACGCCGGTGGTGGCCATCAGCCAGCTCAACCGCGGCCCCGAGAACCGCGAGGACCACCGTCCGCGCAACAGCGACCTCCGCGAGTCAGGGTCGCTGGAGCAGGACGCCGACGTCATCATCTTCGTGCATCGCGAGGAGTACTATCAGCCGAACAATCCGGAGCACCGTCACAAGGCCGAGGCGATCGTGTCGAAGCAGCGCAACGGCCCGACGGGCACCGTGAACCTTCAGTTCCAGGGCAACATCCTGCGCTTCCAGAACCTCTCGGCACAGAGGGCGGCCGAAGTGGAAGCGTAGGCGGAGCACCAGGGGGAGTCCGGCGTGAGATCGCGCCTGACCGTATGCGCATGGATAGCGTTTGCCGCGGCCGCCGTCATGGCGCCGGGGGCGTTCGTCTTTGCGCAGGAAGCGGTCGTGGCGCCTGAGCGCATCACGGACCTGCAGGTCAACGGGCTCGCGCGCGTCTCGCGCGACCAGGCGCTCGAAGCGATCCGGCTGAGGCCGGGGGACACCTTCAGCGCCCGCGCGGTGGACGAGGCCATCCGCCGCCTGGCCGCGATGAACTCCTTCCTGCCGACGGGCATCAACGTGCGCCGGGAGCCGTTCCAGGAAGGCGTTCGGCTGATCTTCGACTTGAAAGAGCAGCCGATCGTCTCCGCGCTCAGGTTCGAGGGCGCCCGCGCGTTCAAGGAAGGCAAGCTCCTGGAGGCCGTGGGGCTCAAGGCCGGGGGTTTTGCCGACGTGGGCCGCGCGCGCGAGTCGACGCGCAATATCGAGGACCTCTACCGCGCGCAGGGGTATCAGTTCGTCGAGGTGTCGCGGCAGGACAACGTCGACGGCCCGCGGAACACCGACGAGATCGTCTTCACGATCAAGGAAGGCCCGCAGGTCGCGCTCAAGGGCGTGCGCTTCGAGGGGAACAAGGCGTTCGACTCGAAGAAGCTCCTCGGCCAGATGAAGATGTCCGAGTCCGGCGGGAAGATCTTCGACGAGAGCGTGTTCCGGGACGATCTCGTCCGCGTGCGGCAGTTCTACCGATCTCAGGGCTACCTCGACGCCGAGGTGACGGGGGATTATGAGTACTCGCCCGACAAAACGCAGATCACGGCGATCGTGAAGATCACCGAGGGCGAGCCGTACCGCGTCGGGTCGATCGCGATCGAGGGCAACGAGACGATCTCGTCGTCGGAGCTGATGGGCGATCTCAAGCTCAAGAGCGGCGGGGTGTTCAGCGGCGAGGACCTGGACCGCGACGTGCAGGCGATCGTGAAACGCTACGGCGCCCGGGGTTATTCGGACGTCCGTGTCGAGGTGAAGCAGAGCTTCCCCGAGCCGGGTGTCGTGGACGTAACGTTCGTCGTGAGCGAGAGCCGCCAGACGAAGATGGGGCTCATTGAAATCCGCGGCAACTCGAAGACGAAGGACAAGGTCATCCGGCGCGAGTTCGACGTTTACCCGGGCGACCTCTTCGACCAGTCGAAGGTGGACTTGGCGCTCGACCGGCTGCGCGGGCTGGGCTATTTCAGCAAGGTCGAGTCGACGGTGAGGCGCGGGGAGTACCCGGACGAGCGTGACCTCGTGGTGGAGGTGGACGAGGGCCGCACCGGGCACATCGGCTTCGGCGGCGGGGTCAGCAGCGACGCGGGCGTGATGGGCCTGCTGGAACTCGATCTCGAGAACTTCGACATCTCGGACTGGCCGAAGAGCTGGAAGGACCTGTGGAACGGCAACTCGTTCGTCGGCGGCGGGCAGAAGCTGTCGATCCAGCTCGAGCCGGGCACCGAGCTCAACCAGGGGCGCATCTACTTCTTCGAGCCGCGGCTCTTTGACACGCACTACTCGTTCGCCAGCGACCTCTACCTCTGGACGCGCACCCGCGACAGCTACGACGAGGCGCGCTTCGGGTCTCGCTACACCTTCGGCCGCCAGATCACCGAGCGCCTGCTGGCGAAGCTGTCGCTGAGGCTCGAAGAGGTGAAAATCTCCAAGCTCGACTCCGGCGCTCCCGCGGACGTCCTCGCGGTCAAGGGCAAGTCGCACATCCAGAGCCTCACCTTCGCCCTCGACTACGACCACACCGACAGCCGGATGACGCCGTCGAAGGGATATCGGCTCGGCGGGTCGTTCGAGACGGCGGTCGGCGACTGGCATTACGTGAAGGCCCAGGGCGCCGGGACGTATTACCAGACGCTCTACACGCGCGCCGACGGCCGCAAGCACGTCCTCGCGCTGACGGGCCGCGCCGGCGCAGTCAAGCCGTTCGGATCGAGCGACGAGGTCCCGACGTTCGACCGGTTCTACGCGGGCGACCGCAACTCGCTGCGCGGGTTTGCCTATCGCGGCGTCGGCCCGAAGCAGGGCGACACGTTCGTCGGCGGCGAGTTCATGGCCCTCGGCAGCGTGGAATACCTCTTCCCGGTGTGGCAGTCGGACTACCGCGGCAAGCCGTATGAGATGATCCGCGGGGTGCTGTTCCTCGACGTCGGCAAGGTGGCGTACAAGCTGAACGACATCGGGGCGGACAAGATGCGGGCGTCGGCGGGCTTCGGGGTGCGGCTCGTGATCCCGGCCCTGGGCAAGGTGCCCATCGCTCTCGACGTCGGCTTCCCCATCTCGAAAGAGCCGGGCGACAAGACGCAGTTCTTCAGCTTCTCGCTCGGGGCGGAGTTCTAGTAACTCAAAGGAGAATTTCCGTGAGGATGTGGACGATGCTCATGACGGCCGCGGCGGCGGGGGCGATTCTGGCCACGGCCATTTACGTGACGGCGGCTCCCTCGGCCCCCGCGGCGCCGACGCGCGTGGCGGTGGTCGATTTCACGAAGGTCCTCCAGGACTACAATCGCGAGAAGGACTCCGAGAAGGTGATGAAGGACACGGAGGACCGCATCCGCGACGACGCCAAGACGCGCGCCGCGGAGATCGACAAGCTCAAGGACACGCTCAAGATGCGGCAGCCGGGCAGCCCGGCCTACGCCGAGACCGAGAAGAAGATCACCGAGGCTACGGTCGCGTTCGAGACCTGGCAGGAACTCAAGATGCGCGAGATGCAGGAGCGCGGCCGCTCCATCATCCGCGACGTCTACACCGACATCGAGCGCGCGAGCGCCGATTGCGCGAAGGCCGCCGGGTTCAACCTGGTCCTCAAGACCGATCTTCTGGACCTCTCGTCGCCCTCGGTGCGCGACCTCGACCTCCGCATCAAGCTGAGGCAGGTGCTCTATGCGTCGGAGGAGTTGGACATCACCAAGGACGTGATCGCCACGCTCAACGCCCGCTACGAGAAGCAGAAGGCGCTGGACAAGGCGGCCGCGCCGGCGAAATGACGATCTGCGCCGCAGGCGTGCGGACCCGGGCGGCAGGTTCCCCCGGGGAGCGTTTGACCAGGCCGGATGGCCCCAGACGGACGCCGCGGTTCTCGGAATGCCCTGTGAGGAGTGCGTCGTGAAGTCTATCACGCTGGGCGAGCTGGCGAAACTGGTGGAGGGGAAACCGGCCGGAGACCCGAAGACGGTCATCACCGGCGTGGCAGGCGTGCGCGAGGCGAGGCCCGGCGACCTGACCTTCGTGACCAACGCGCGCTACGCGCTCCTCCTGCCGAAGACGAAGGCCACCGCCGCCGTCGTCGGCGAAATCACCGAGGTCCCTCCGGACTTCCCCGTCATCCGCGTCAAGTCCCCCGACGCCGCGTTCGCGAAGATCGTCGGTCTCTTCGCCCCCGAGCCGGTCGAACACGAAACGGGCATCCACCCCACGGCGGTCATCTCGAAGGAGGCGCTTCTCGGGAAGAACGTCTCCGTGGGGCCGCACGCGGTGATCGAGGCGGGCGCCGTCATCGGCGACAACACGCGGATCATGGCGCTCGTCTACGTGGGGTACTACGTGACGATCGGCGCGGATTGCATCGTCTACCCGAACGTGACGTTGCGCGAGCGCATCACCATCGGCAACCGCTGCATCCTTCACCCGGGCGTCGTCATCGGGGCCGACGGGTTCGGCTACCAGACGCGGCAGGGACGGCACGAGAAGATCCCGCAATCGGGCACGGTGGTCATCGAGGACGACGTCGAGATCGGCGCCAACAGCACCATCGACCGCGCGCGGTTCGACCGGACGCTTGTCCGGAAGGGCACCAAGATCGACAACCTCGTCCAGGTGGCGCACAACGTCGTCATCGGCGAGCACTGCCTGCTCGTGGCGATGGTGGGGCTCTGCGGCAGCGTCCACATCGGCGATTACACGGTGCTGGCGGGCAAGGCCTCGGTCAACGGGCACGTGACGATCGGCAGCCGGGTGCTGGTGGGCGGGCTGGCCGGGGTGACGCACGACGTCCCGGACGACAGCCGGATTTCAGGCTTCCCGGCGCAGGAGCACGTGCAGGAGCTGCGGCTGAGGGCGTGCCTGCGCCGAGTTCCGACGCTTCTCGAACGCATGAAAGAACTGGAGACGAAACTCCGTGAACTTGAGGGCAAAGCAGACGACCGTCCGTAAGCCGGTCGAGGTGAAAGGGGTGGGCCTCTTCACCGGCCGGCCCGTGACGGTATGCCTGAAGCCCGCGCCGGCGGATACGGGGATCGTCTTCGTCCGCACCGACTTGGCCGGCTCTCCGCGCATTCCGGCGGGGTCCGGCTATCTCGGGTCCGTCGAGCGGCGCACCGCGCTCAAGGCCAACGAGGCCGAGGTCCACACCGTCGAGCACGTCCTCGCCTGCGCGACGGGCCTGGGCATTGACAACATGATCGTGGAGATGTCCGAGGGCGAACTTCCCGTGGGCGACGGCTCGGCGCTGACGTTCGCGACGCCGCTCTCCGAGGCGGGGCTGACGACGCTCGACCGGTACCGCCGGTATTTCCGGCTGACGACGCCGGTGGCGGTGGAGGACGGTCGCGCGCGCATCGAGGTGACGCCGGGCGCGGCGCCGGAGCTGACGATCCACTACACGCTCGACTACGAAGGCCCGCCGCTCGGGCGGCAGCAGGTGTCGTTCCGGGTGACGCCGGAGGTGTTCCTGAAGGAGATCGCCCCGGCTCGGACGTTCTGCCTGGAGACGGAGGCGGCGGCGATGCAGGCGCGGGGCCTGGGGGTCGGCGCGTCGTACGACAACACGCTCGTCATCGGCGCGAACGGTCCCATCGGGAACGCCTACCGCTTTGCCGACGAGCCGGCGCGCCACAAGGTGCTCGATCTCATGGGCGACCTGGCGCTTCTCGGACGCTCGCTTCTGGGCGACGTCCGCGCGGCCCGGTCGGGACACGCTCTTAATGCCAGACTCGTGGAGGCTCTGAGCCGGAACATGGGCGACAAAGACCAGCAGGCCGATCTCGTCAAGCTCGACATCCGCGACATCATGCAGATCCTGCCGCACCGCTATCCCTTCCTCCTCGTCGACCGTGTCATCGAGCTGGAGGACGGGGTGCGCGCCGTCGGGATCAAGAACGTCAGCATGAACGAGCACTTCTTCCAGGGGCATTTCCCCGGACGGCCGATCATGCCGGGAGTGCTGCAGATCGAGGCCATGGCGCAGCTCTCGTGCGTGCTGCTGCGCGGACGCCTCCAGGGCACTAACCAGCTCGCCGTGCTCATGGGCCTGGACGACGTGGTCTTTCGCCGGCAGGTGGTGCCGGGCGACCAGCTCGTGCTGGAGGCCGTGGCGGTGCGCATCAAGAGCCGCGCGGGACAGGTGAAGTGCCGCGCCACCGTCGACGGCCAGCTCGCCGCCGAGGCCGTCATCAAGTTCATGCTTGTCGACTTCGACGAGCCCGTTCGCTCCAACGGCGGCGCCCCCGCGGGCTCCGCCGCCGGAAAGGGGGACTGACATGGTACAGGTCCACCCCACTTCCGAGATCGATCCGCGCGCGGAGTTGGCCGACGGCGTCGTCGTCGGGCCCTACTGCGTCATCGGGCCGGAGGTCCGGATCGGCGAAGGCACGGTCATCGAGTCGCACGCGGTCGTCGTCGGCAGGACGAGCCTCGGGCGCAACAATCACCTGCTCCATCACTCCGTTATCGGCGGCGAGCCGCAGCTCCTGAAGGACCTCGGCCGCAACGTGGGCCTCGTCGTCGGCGACGACAACACCTTCCGCGAGTTCGTCACCGTCAACACGGGCACCGAGCTGGGCGGCGGGCCCACGCGCATCGGAAATCACTGCCTCTTCATGGCCTGCTCTCACGTCGCGCACGACTGCGTGCTGGGCGACCATGTCGAGCTGGTCAACAACTCGCTCCTCGCCGGGCACATCCACGTCGACGACCGCGCCATCGTCTCGGGCGGCGCCGCGATGCACCACTGGGTGACGGTCGGCACGCTCGCGTTCGTCGGCGGCCTCTCGCGCATCGTGCAGGACGTGCCCCCTTACATGATCGTCGAGGGCAATCCGTCGAAGGTGCGCGGGATCAACATCGTCGGTCTGCGCCGCGCGGGGTATTCGGCCGAGCAGGTGCAGCAGCTCAAGCACGCGCATCGCCTCGTCTATCGCTCGCAGCTTACGCGCAAGGAGGCGCTCGAGCAGCTCGAAACCGAGATCACGTCGCCCGAGATCCGCCGCCTCGCCGAATTCGTCCGCCGGAGCATCGCGGGCAAGCAGGGAAGGGCGAGGCAGCCGTAAAGGAAAGGCCGAAGGCCGAATGGCGAAGGCCGAAGGAAGACGCTGAAGCGACCGCCTCACCGCTTTCTCCTTCGACCTTTGACCTTCGACCTTCGGCCTTGCAGTCTGGAGATGAGGCGCGTATGGGTGAGCGTCTTCGCGTCGGTGTCGTGGGCGTCGGTCATTTCGGCCGCAACCACGCGCGCGTCTATTCCGAGCTGAAGGACGTCGAGTTCGTCGGGGTCGCGGACGCCGACGGCGAGCGGGCGCGTGCTGTCGCTGAGCCGCTCGGGGTGAAGTCCTTCGCCGACTGGCGCGAGCTGGCCGGCCAGGTGGACGCGGTCACCGTGGCCGTGCCAACGACGCTGCACGCCGAGGTGGCCTGCGGCCTGCTGAAGCAGGGCGTCGGGGTGCTCGTCGAAAAGCCCATGGCGGCGACGCTGGCCGAGGCGAGGAAGATTCGCGCCGCCGCGAAGAAATCCGGAGCGGCGCTCCAGATCGGGCACATCCTGAGGTTCACCCCGGCGATCGTCGCGGTGCGCGAGATGAAGATCGCGCCGCGGTTCGTGGAGGTGCACCGCCTGTCGCCGTTCAGCTTCCGCGCGCTCGACGTCGGTGTCGTGCTCGACCTGATGATCCACGACATCGACCTGGTGCTGGAGCTGACGCGCTCGCGCCTGGTGAAGGTGGACGCGGTCGCGGGGGCGATCGTGGGGAAAACCGAGGACATCTGCAACGCGCGGCTCGCCTTCGAGGACGGCTGCGTGGCGAACCTCACCGCCAGCCGCGTCGCGATGAAGACCATGCGCAAGGTGCGCATCTTTTCGCCGCAGGGGTACATCTCGCTCGACTTCGACCAGAAGTACGGGCTGATGATCGGCAAGTCGCCGGAGTTCTCGCTCGACAAGCTGGACGTCGAGTCGCTCAAGGAGCGCCCGCTCGACGAGATCCGCTCGCTGATGATGGACAAGTTCTTCGACATCCGCGAGCTGAACCTCGATGGCGAGGAGCCGCTCAAGGCGGAGCTGAAATCGTTCGTCGATAGCGTCCGCGCCGGCGCCGAGCCGCTCGTCTCCGGCGACGACGGCATCCGGTCGATGGAAGCCGCCGAGCGGATTCTCAAGGCCGTGCGGAAGCATCAGTGGTAGAATATCAGGCTGGAGGGGTGGGGAGAGAGACATGCCGACGTGGGACTTTCTGAACATCGAAACTCGGATGCAGGGCAACCGCATCATCGCGAAGGCGGGGGGGCATCTCGCGCCTTCGGTGAAGCCGTTCGTGGACCGGTTCTTCGGCGTCCTCAACTCGCTCAAAGTCATCGCGAAGAAGGGCGAGGCGAACGTCTATAACCTCTACAATCCGCCGCAGCCGACCGAGGCGGGGATGCGGGCGCTCGATCGCAAGGTCAAGGAGTTGCTCTTCAAGACGCTCTACCCGGCGACCGCCAACCTCGCCGTGACGCACAAGTGCCAGTGCCGCTGCCGGCATTGCTCCGCGGACCCGTTCGTCAACCCGTCGCGCGAGGAGCTCACCACCGAGGAGCTGAAGACCGTGGTCGACGGCGCGCTCGACCTCGGCGCGAACATCGTCATCTTCACCGGCGGCGAGCCGACGCTCCGGGGCGACCTCGCCGAGCTCATCGCCCACGTCGACAAGTCGAAGGCGATGCCGATGATCTTCACCAACGGGCAGTTCCTGACCGAGAAGAAGGTGGAGGAGTTTGCGAAGGCCGGCCTTGGCACGATCAACATCTCCATCGACCACGTCGACGCGAAGAAGCACAACGCGTACCGGGAGGTGCCGAACCTCTACGAAGAGGCGCTCGAAGGGGGCTCCCGCGCGATGGCCGCGGGCATCCTCGTGGGCCTTTCCACCTACGCGACGCACGAGACGCTCGTGGACGGCTCGGTGGAGAAGCTCATCCAGGTGGCGCTCGAACGCGGATTCAAGGAAGTGACGATCTTCGACTGCATCCCGTCGGGACGGTTCCTCAAGGACACGTCGCTCATCCTCACGCCCGACGACCGCAAGATGATCTACGCGCTCTACGACAAGTACCACGAGGGCGATTACCCCATCGGCATCGTCGCGCAGAGCAAGGTCAATTCGCCCGAGGGCGCCGGGTGCTTCGGGGCGTTCGCGCAGTTCTACATGACCGCCTACGGCGACATCAACCCGTGCGACTTCAATCCCGTCTCGTTCGGCAACGTCCGCGACCTGCCCGTGCAGGTGATCTGGAACAAGATGATCTCGCACCCGGACTTCCGCATCCACCACAAGACTTGCCGGATGCAGACGCCCGCGTACCGCGCGAAGTACATCGACCCGCTGCCCGAAGGCACGCGCTTGCCCGTGCCCATCGAGGTCATCGACGAGCTGGCGGCGAAGGCGAAATCGTAGGGCGTTCTTCTGTTTCTTCTACCTCTCCCTTTCAGGGAGAGGGTAGGGTGAGGGTCGGGGCTTTCAAGTTGTCGAATGCCTCGTTGCGCTTGCGAGCCTTCACCCTCACCCTACCCTCCCCCTGAGAGGGGGAGGTGTGAAGAAGCCCGATTCGCGCCCGGGACAGGGATCTCCGGAGGACCGCCATGAAGAAATTCTTCGCCGGGGTTCTGGTCGCGCTGGTGGTCGTGGCGGGCGTCCTCGCATACAACTACTGGCGCGGCGAGGAGCGGCTGCGCGAGCAGATGAGGCAGCTCCAGGAGGTCGTGGGGCGGCTCAAGGCCGAATACCGCGTCGCCCAGGTGCTCGTGCGCGACCGGCATCTGGACGAGAACGGCCGCCCGGTCACCACGGTCGAGTTCCGCGAACTCAACCGCGACGGCAGCCCGATGGAGCCGCTCGCCGCGACGCTCCTGGGCGACGAGTGCTACTTCGAGGCTCTCGTCATCCAGTTCAAGAGCGAATACGTCGAGCAGGGCGACGCGCTCCGCGGCAAGTCCGTCATCCTCTTCCGCCGGATGTTCGGCTCCGCCACCGCGCCCGAGGCCGGAATCCCCATCGACCCCGGCATGTCCTCCGGCGAAGGCATCCCGAGCATCTACCGCGTTTCCCCGAATCCCTCGGACGTCGAGCGCGACCTCTGGAGCCGCTTCTGGTTCTACGCCAACCACCCGAAGGAGGCCGACGCCCAGGGCGTCCGCGTCCTCCAGATTGACGCCGTGGGCGTGCGGGCCATGCCCAACATGACCTACGAGATCCGCGTTCAGAACAACGGGGGCATGACCCTCGTTCCGCTCACCGCGCCGGCGGAAAGCGCCGGCG
>JBBIVY010000067.1:19230-22463 GCA_037439485.1 Planctomycetota bacterium
CGCCCGACGCCGAAGGCTTTGCTGGTGACCTTGACGACGGGGGCGGCCTGCTTGCGCTTGTACTCGCTGCGCCAGAGCATGTGGATGACGCGTTTCACCGTGGCCTCGTCGTGGCCGCCCTTCACGAGTTCCTCGGGGCTCTTCATCTCCTCGATGTAGCCTTGGAGAATGTCGTCGAGCACGTTATACGGCGGCAGCGTGTCCTGGTCGGTCTGGTTGGGTTTCAATTCCGCAGACGGGGGCTTGGTGAACGTATTCTCGGGGATGATCTCGCGCTCGCGGTTGATGTAGCGGCCGATCGCATAGACCCCCATCTTCGGCACGTCGCCGATGGGCGCGATGCCGCCGGACATGTCGCCGTAGAGCGTGCAATAGCCGGTCGAAAGCTCGCTCTTGTTGCCGGTGGCGAGGACGATCTCGCCGAACTTGTTGGAGATCGCCATGAGGATCATCCCGCGGATGCGCGCCTGGAGGTTCTCCTCGGCGAGGTCGGGCGGTTTTCCGGCGAACGCGGGGGCCATCGTCTCAAGCATCGCCTTGAACGCCGAGTCGATGCGGACGACCTCGTAGCGGCAGCCGAGATTCTTCGCGAGCGCCGCCGCGTCGTCGAGCGAATGCTGCGAGGAGTAGGGCGACGGCATCGACACCGCGCGGACGTTCTCCGGCCCGAGGGCCTCCGCCGCAAGGCAGGCGACGACGGCGGAGTCAATGCCGCCTGATAGCCCGAGCGCGGCTTTCTTGAAACCGCACTTGTGCAGGTAATCGCGAAGGCCGCAGACAATGGCGTCGTGCATGCTGCCGATGTCCTCCGGCTTCACGTCGACGGTGGGGGCGGCCGGGTCGAGTTCGACGACGACGAAGTCCTCGCGGAACTCCGCCGCGCGGGCGATGATGTGTCCGTCGGGGGCAAAGACCATCGAGTTGCCGTCGAACACCAGTTCGTCGTTGCCGCCGACCTGGTTGACGTAGACGAAGAATCGCCGGTGCCGCTTCGCCAGGCCCGAGAGCATCTTCGTCCGGAGGTCGCGCTTGCCGAACTCCCAGGGCGAGGCGGAGAGGTTGATCAGGAACTGCGCGCCCTTCTTCACCGCCGCCGAGACCGGGTCGATGGCATAGCGCCGCCGGCCCCAGAACTCCGGGTCGTTCCAGCAGTCCTCGCAGATGGTGACGCCCGCGACGCCGTCGACGGTCTGCTTCGGCACGCTGCCTTCGGCGCGAAGCTCGGTATGCCCTTGTTGCTCGGTGAGGTTGACGACGTGGACTTCTTCGGCGACGGAGAAATAACGCACCTCGTCGAAGACGTCGTAGGTGGGCAGGAGGCTCTTGTGGTGGATGGAGACGACGCGCCCGTGCTTCAGCACCGCAGCGGCGTTGAGGAGACCGGGCAGGCGGCCGGACTTGTCGCGGTCGACGAACCCGACCACCGCGGCGGTCTCGCCGGCCTCGTCGGCGATGCGTTCGAGGGCTTCGAGGTTGGCGTCGATGAAGCGCGAGTGGTCGAGCAGGTCCTTCGGCGGATAGCCGGTGATGGTCAGCTCCGGAAAGACCACGAGGCGCGCTCCGGCGGCCTCGGCCTTGCGCATCCCTTCGACGATCTTCTTTCCGTTCCCCTCGATGTCGCCGACGATGGGGTTGATCTGGGCGAGCGCGACCTTCATGGCGTTCCCTCGGATGGATTGGACGGCGTTCAATCTAATTCCGTCCGCCCGCGGCGTCAAGCATATTGCCAACGCCGGGCGACCCGGCCGCAGTCCGAAGACGGCGTCCTTCCGTCTTTCGGCATTTCCCTTTTCTCTGTCACAGACGAGGGCATCCGGCCCACATAAATAGCACCGGCCGAAATGAGCAATTCCATCAACGAGGAGTGATTGAGTGACCCAACTTGCCAGGACTGCCTCCGTCGCGCTTTTGCTTTGCCTTGCCTCTTCGCTCGCCGCGCCGTGCCTCGCCCAGGAGGCGCATCCGGATTGGGCCCCATGGACGCGCAACTCCACCCAGCCGCCTCCGGTCGTGGAGTCGGTCGCGCTTCCGCCGACGGCGGCCCAGCCGGGCGACGGGCCGACGGAGACGATCTGCCGCGCCGCGATCGCCTGGTTCGGCGAGGCGCTCTCGCACGTTGACGAGCTGACTCCCGCGGCCGAGGCCGCCGCGGACGGCATCATCGCCGGGGGCAAGATCTACGCCGCGGGCTCGCCGGGGTTCGTGCAGGAGCTGTACGGCCGCGCGGGAGGGTTCGGGTTTCTCGTGGCGTGGCGCGGCGAACGCCTGCGCCCCGAGGACGTGCTCCTCATCGGCCACCTCACTCCGCGCGAGGAGACCGAGCGCATGATCGACCTGCCCACGCTCGCCTGCGGCGGCGGATGGAACATGCGGGGGACGGTGATCTACATTTCGAGCAGCAACTACCCCGTGGTCGCGCGGACGGTTCCGCTGATCGTCAAGCAGAAGTGGGGCGGGCGGCTTCACATCATCGACACGCGCGCGCCGCTGGGCGGCTCGTGGTCGGATGTGTCGCTCGACCAGATGTCCGCCGCGGCCATGGCGCACGCGCTCTCCGGCGAGATCTTCGCCGCGGCCTCGCGCAAGGGCAAGACGCTGGCCACGCTCGGCAGCGACGTCGAGCCCGCGGGCCCGCGGTGGGACAAGTCGGTCGAGGGGATGAACGTCAACCCGAAGTTCACGATCCCTCCCATTCCGGCGGGCCAGGTGGCGAAGGATTACCTTATGACCTGCCGCAACCAAGTCGCGCAGTTCCTCGAATCGGGCCAGGCGAAGCAGACGCGCCTTGCGGGTGAGCGCATCGCCGCGACGCTCGCATCCGGCAAGAACGTCTTCGTGGTGTGCGCCGGGCACATCCACGTCCTCGGCTCGGCCGTCCCGCGCGAGTTCGCCCGCTTGACGATGTACGGCCGCCCGTGGGAATGGCGCGACGCCGTGCTGCAGGCGGGGGACATGCTGATCTACATCGGCTACCTCGACTATCCGCGCAAGGACGTCGAGAAGGCGCTCGCATCGGGCGCGAACGTCGTCACGCTCTCCGCCTCCGAAGGCGTCGACGACGACCGCCGCGTTCACGTCAGAAGCCCGTGGCGGCCGTGGGATACCTGCGTCAATATCCGCGATTACCCGGTTCGCATCCTCCCGAGTTCGGGCGTGGTTGAGACCGTCGAGTGGCACAGCATCATCGCGGAAGCGGTGAAGGCTTCCGGAGCCAAATAGGGTGTGTCTTTCTG
>JBBIVY010000068.1:0-22341 GCA_037439485.1 Planctomycetota bacterium
CGGAACCGACGCGTGATCGGGCGGGGAAGAAGGGTTAAGTACGGGGTCCCCGGAACCTGCGAGGAGGATTGCCTAATGAATAGAAAAACACCTATTGGGACGCTCTGTCTGCTGCGTTGGGGAATCATATTGAGTTCGACAGTCGTCTTGGTGATGTATTGTCTTCCATGGGTTCAAATTGGGGATAGCAGGCTCCCGGGGTACGCCATAGGCGGTAACCTTGCTTTCATTCTATGGAAGGCTGGACCCAGTCCTTGTCCCCAGGAGAAATCGCTCACAATAATGGACGAAAGGACACATCTGACATCCTTTATCCAACTTGTGCCCCTCTTGTCGCTTTTGTCGATATGGATCTCTTCGGCGTCCACCCGGAGGTCGTATGTTGTATCTTTGCTTCTTGCTTCCGGAATTATGGCCACAGTCTGGTTCTGTTTCGCCTTGTTCTTGCGCTTAGATCCGAATGACACCTTCTCGCTGCTTCGCTATGTCAGAGTCGGGGCTTGGGGTTGTTGCCTGTGCTCACTACTCATGATGGTCTTTTCCTTGGCCGGGGCCATTCTTTGCCATGTCGTCCGTGTGCCTCCAGAAAAGTCCGACGCTCCAGAAGGCGAGTGAGAGCAGAAGAACATCCTGCTGTGCCTCCCGAAAAGTCCATCCGTCCGGAAAAGCTGTGAGAATCGGCGTGACGGCATGCGGTTCTTATTGGTTCCGGCTATCTGGGGACACCATCCGGCTATCTGGGGACACCACATTCAACTCTCGATTTCCCTAACTAATATGGCGTCCCCGGAACTCTAGGAGGAATGGTCTTATGTTCTCGATCTATGTGCGGTCAAATAAGCGGATTGCCGGGATTTGTCTTATCGTGCTCTTAGCCGTATTAGCGGCTCTGATTTTGAGCATCGCGTTTTCCAAAGGGATGGCCTCTGCTCGAGGAGAAGTGCTCTCGACCAGCAAATCTACCAAACTGGCCAACTTGATGGCAGAACTTGTTAACCCGGCAGGAAGGAAGAAGGCAGAGGAGGCAATTTGGGACTTTTACAGAGAGAATAACGACCTGTTACCTGGCCCCTCCGAGGACTCCTATCCTGTCGAGCATTATACAGAACGCGCATTTCCTATCTTGCCATCTATCATGGAGAGATTGGGAACAGATGATGACGGGGTGAAGGTAGCATTGTTGCATCTGCTGGCGAAATGTGGAGAAACCGGTAACTCAGAGCACACAGTCGATCTTCAGAAAATAGCCCTCTCAAAGAATTCTGCGTCGGTTGTTCGTGAAGCGGTTGTGGTTGTTCTCGGCCGTTGGCAAACCGCCCGCTCCCTGCAAACAATGGAGACGCTTTCGGCCGATCCCGATTGCGGCGTGAGATGCTCGGTCGCATTGGCGCTTTCGCGATGGGAGAACGGTTCGTGCGCCAAGGTAGCATCTATCCTAAAGAGTATGGCGAATAACGGTGAAGGCGGCATCTCCCGAATATCGGCAGCGTATTTCGTGATATCAAAGCACCATGATTTCAATGCAATAGATGTGCTCATTAACGCATCAGCAAGTGATGTCCCCATAAATGCTGCCATGAGCATAACATATCTTCAGCAACTATTCGGACTCTGTCTGGGGGGAAATCTTGTTTCGCAGAGAGTGCCAGCGCAGATTTCAACCGAGGAGCTGCGTTGGACGTTGCTGGCCGTAGACGAGGCTGAGCGATCAGAGTTTTCCAAGCGATATGCTGCGCTGCTCTGGGCAAAACCCGATAATCCTCTCCACAAGAAGCTTATCGCTATGTGGCAAGAATGGTGGCAAGTTAACCACGAGTTTGTTTATTTCCTAACCATACAGGAGACAAGACTCCAAGTCAATGAAACGGCCAAAGCAGCTAACAAACCGGTAGACCATATGAGTGGCCAAGCTCCCCCTTCAGCGCGTCAAAAGACTTGAAGAATCGAACCTCGCCCTGTAGTCCGCCGGACGCTTGCGGGGCGAATGAAAGAACGGAAGGAGAATCAGCCGCCGATGAACGCGGATGGACGCCGATAGGAGCGGAGATTGAAGAGACCTACGCGTCTTCCTTCGGCGCCTCGGAAAGAACCACCGCCTCCCCTGTCGGCGAGAGGACGAAGTCCAGCCGCTCGCTGACGCGGCCGGAGTTGACGACGAGTTCGAGCGACCAGGAGATGTGGACGAGCTTGCCCTGGAGGGAGTAAGGCCCCTCGGGGAGAAGGAATGCAAACGTTCGGCGGTCAATCGACCCCGGCGCGTCAAACGCCACGACCCGCGGCTCGCCGACGTCCTCGTCGCAGGAGCCGCTCGTGTGCCAGAAGCAGCGCACCTCAACCGACTTCGGCTCGCGGTCGAGTTCCCAGAGCGCGACGCCCCGAAGCTCCTCGCCCGGGGCAAACGCGGCCCGGCGGCCTTCCGTCTCAAGCTTGAGCGTGCTCATGGAGGACTTCCTTCGGGTCATAGGGCAGCACGGTGAGTTCGTATTCGTCCTTCACGTCCGGCCACCAGGGCACGTCGCCCTTGACGACGATGTGCCATGCGATCTTCGCGTGATCGGCCTTGAACGTGTGCATCGACTCGGGGGGCACCACGAACTGCGCGCGCCCTTCGCGAGCGCCCGCGGGGTCCTCCACCGAAGCAAGAACGATGCGCTCGAAGACGGAGGTCTCAGTCACGGAACTCTTTCCGGACTGCGCGGTGCCCTGCTCGCGCCCTTCCACGCAAATGTCGAGCCGCCGCAACCGAGAGGCGCTGCCGATAATCTCCCAGGCCACGTCCACCGTTCCGCCGAGCGTGACTTCCTTCGCGCTCACCTCCAGGTGGACGCGCGGGTTGAAGAGCGCCATCATGTAATAGAATACCGCGCCGATGAAGACAAGACCGATGACGACGAACGGCACAAGGAAGAGCGTGAGGCCCCAGGGCGAGTGACCCTCATGCCATTCCCTGATGACCTCGAAGAGGAACACGGAGACGATGCCGTTCCAGAAGACCGCGAGGCCGATTGAGCCCAGGACCTTCACAATCCCGGACGTCTCGGGTTTCAGCGTCGCCGGAGCGCCGGTCGGCTCATGCCGCTCCGACAGGCCCGTCCCCGTCGGAGCCCCCTTCCCCGCCTTCTTCGAGCGCATCTGCCGCCAGGCCCAACGCATGCCGAAAAAGCCGATGGCCGCAAACGTCAGCGGCTGGAGCGCGATGAGCGCCTCCCATCCGAGTTCCCGAACCAGGAGGGCTTCGTCGGGGTCGGACGGGTTCACCCGGCAGGTCGCCTTCGAGCCCGGTTTCAGCCGGTCGACAACCGCTTTCTTGCCGTCGTACCCGCTCGAATAGGCGCTCCAGAGCGCATAGCGGTTACAGCAGTGCACGCCGCCGCCGAATTCATAGCGATAGACAACGCCGACCTTCCAGGTGCCGCCGTTCTTGCCGGAGGAATGCAGCACCCGGCTATCGACGATCTCGCACGGGGTCGCGATCCACGAGGAAGAGCGGACGTAGTCGAGGGCCTCGTGGGCGAGCATCACCCACAGGAACCCCGCGCCGAACAGGAAGAAGATCGCGAAGAACGCGAGCATCACCCACGGCTTGCCCGCGGCCTTCGAGGAGATCGGCTGCGGCCGGTCGGCGCGCCAGCTTGCGATGATGACGAAAACGCCGATGGCGATAAAGAGCATCGGGAAGAGCGTTACGAGGAGCAGCAGCGCCGGCTTGCCGAGGCCCTCGTGAAGGAGGACGGCCTCGTCGCAAGAGGCGGGGTTGACCCAGCACGTCGCGGCGGTCCCCTCTTTGAACCGCCCGGCGAGGGCAAGCGTGTCGGCCCGGTTCTCGGACGGCTCGTACCCGTGCCTGACGGTCTCGGCAACGCGACTCTTGCCGCCGAACTCGTAGGAGTAGCGCGCCCGGAAGGCGTAGGTCTCGGGCTTCTCGACCGTGATGGGGACGACTTCGACGCAGCTTTCGAGAATCCGGCAAGGCGTCTCGGTCCAGAAACGCGTGGCGAGGCTCTGCCGGACGCCATAGAGGAGTACGCAGATGATGACGAGCGGAATCAGGCAGAAGAAGAGCCCGAAGATCGTGCCGCCGACGCGGCCGCCGGTGCCTTTCGTCCGGAATGTCACGCCGCCCCAGTTCATGCGTGCCTCCCTGCCACACGGATATCGCCCGTGAAGCGCATAGATTGGACACGTTTGCGCGCTGCGTCAACATAAATCGCGGGAATCCCGGCATGACCTTGCGCGAAGGGAGGAGGCGGGTATAATACTCGCTCGGACACCCCGGGGGAGGGACTCATGTTCGACAAGGTGATCCTCGTTTCGGCCTCGGCGGGCGCGGGGCACGTGCGCGCGATGGAGGCGATGGAAAAAACCCTGCGCGCCGCGGGCGCCGCGAGGAACGTCGAGTCGCTGGACATCCTCGTCGACACCAACCCGTTCATGCGCTGGTTCTACTCCAAGGGCTACGCCGGGCTCGTCAACCGGTTCCCGAACTGGTGGGCCTGGGTCTATGACCACACCGACCGGCCCGGCCGCGGCTACCGCTGGCGGATGTTCCTGGAGCGCCTCTTCTTCGGCCGGTTCATCAAGCGTCTGGAGCGCGAGAAGCCGGACCTCGTCGTCTCGACGCACTTCATGCCGCCCGAGATCGTCTCTTATATGCGCCGCCGACGGAAGTTCGCCTCGCCCCAGGCCGTCGTCGTCACCGACCTCGACGTCCACGAGACGTGGCTCAGCCGCGACTGCGAACACTATTTCGTCTCGCTCGACGAGTCGAAGGAATACCTCGCGGCAAAGGGCGTCCCGCGCGACAGGATCACCGTCTCGGGCATCCCCACCGACCCCGTCTTTTTGGAGAAGAAGGACCGCGCCGCGATGGCCGCGAAGCACGGGCTCGACCCCGCCGTGACGACGATCCTCATCTCCGCGGGCGGGTTCGGCCTCGGGCCGGTGGAGTCGATCATGCGGTCGCTGCTCCATCTCAAGCACCCGGCGCAGATCATCACCGTCTGCGGGCGGAGCGAGGCGCTGAAGGCGCGGATGGAGGCGCTGGCCGCCGGGGTTGAGCCGGGGGGTAGCGTCCGGGTGAAGGTGGTGGGATTCACGCGCGAGATGGACGAACTGATGAGCTGCTCGGACATGTTGGTGGGAAAGCCGGGCGGGCTCACGATGTCCGAGGCGCTCATCAAGGGCCTCGTCTTCGTCATCGTCAACCCGATCCCCGGGCAGGAGTCGCGCAATACCGACCACCTGCTCGAGGAAGGCGCCGCGATTCGCTCGAACAACCTCCCCGCGCTCGCCTGGAAGATCGACCGCCTGCTCGACGCCCCCGCCCGCCTCGCCTCGATGCGCGAGAACGTCCGCCGCCTCGCGAAGCCCGACGCGGCGAAGGATATCGTCGAGAAGCTGATGACGCTGAAGGCCTCCTCTTCATCCCCCTCTCCCTCCGGGAGAGGGACGGGGTGAGGGGCCGTTCGAATGGGATGGGCGCGCTACACCTCTTGCCCTCACCCTACCCTCCCCTGGAGGGGGAGGGAGAGAAGAAGATGGCCCTCTCCCGAGGGGAGAGGAAAGACAAGCAGGCTCACTTCGTCAGCTCAATCGCCTTCCCCAGCACCTCGTCGGGGTCCTTGAAGACCTTCCACTCGCCAGGCGGGACGCCGTCGAACGCCTTCTTGAATCGCTCGGCGTCGGCGGGTTCGTTCGTCACGTTGCGGATGAATATCCCCGCGACCTGCTCCGGGTGCTTCCGGGCGAGGGCGCCGTAGATTTCGGGGTCCTTCTCGCCGGAGTCGCCGATGAGGATGAACCGGCGCTTCGGGAACCGCTCCATCAACGGCTCGATCTGGGTCGGCTTCCACGTCTGGGGCGACTCGAAGATATTGAAGAACTCCGAATGCCCCAGCGAGAAATCGCGCAGGTGGAACGTGCCGAGCGGAAACTTCTTCGCGTCGATGAACTCCCGGAGCGACGGATAGAGCTGCCACGGGCTCGAGCTGACGTAATGGAACGACGCGCCCCGCTTCGCCATCTCCTGGTAGAGGCCGGCCATGCCGCTCACGTCGGCGTATTCCTTCTCGAACGTGTTGCGCACGACGGCCCTCTTGTCGCCGACGCCGGTGATCTTGATCGTGTCGTCGATGTCCGAGATCACCGACACGCCCTCGCGGGCCATGAGGAGCACTTCGCCCGTGAACTTGCGCGCGTCGCCGTCGGCGGTGACGGCCTCGAACTTCACCCAGCCGGGCTTGAGACTCGGCTCGCCGGAGATGTCCCCTTCCCTGCCCTCCCAGCCGTTCAGCTTGGCGCGGAAATGGCCGAGTTCGTCGGACTCCACGCCGAGATCGCGGACCTCGTCGCCGAAGCGGACGCTCAGCCGGCGATGCTCCTTGCCCTCGACGAGGAACCCCCTCGCCCGCTCGTCGAAGAGCGCGGCGGAGTCCTCCCCCTCGATGCCGAGCGTCTTGCGCAGGAGCGCGAGGAGCGCACGGCGCTTCACCGACTCGCGCTCGGGCTCGTAGATCCAGCCGTGAACCTCGAACACGCACCGGTTCCGCGGCGTCGCGGGCTCGTAGTAAGAATACGTGGGGAAGAACGTGACCTCATCCGCCGGCTGGATCTGCGCGCGGGCGCCGCAACCCGAGAGGAGGAACACCATCACGGCGGACGCGGCGAGTCTGCGCATGACGCACCTTTCAGGCCGAAACCGGCTCGGCGACCAGAAGCCCGTTCTTCCGGCGCACACGGATGGCGAAGTCGGCCATGTCGAGCCGAAGCGCGAGTGACAGATCCTGCCTCCGGAACCACGGACGCAACGGGTCGCGGAACTTGTCCGCCGCCTTTGAGCGGAGCGCGATCCGCCGAATCGGGGCGAAATCCGGCCGCCGGCCTTCGAGCAGGTCGCGAAGATACATCGCGCACAGCTCGTCCTCGTCGCTGCGCTCGGCCGCGTCCTGCCCCATCGCCACGAGGCTCACCTTCGGCGGATTCTCGCGGAGGATCGCGCGGGCCGTCGCGCCCGCCACGGCAAACGACGCGGCGTAGATCCGCTTCGCGCGCTTCGCGCCCGCGATGCCGGTGGTGCCGGCGCGGGTGGATTGGATGATCACCTTGCCGCGCACGTCGGCGCGCGAAAGTTCCCAGGGCGAGTTTCCGAAATCGAACCCCTCGACGATCTTCCCCGCCACCTCGCCCATCACGAGGTCCCCGACGCCGCGACGCCGGAGCGCCAGGGCCTCGTCCGGCTCGGCCACCATGACGATGCGCCTCGCCCCGCGCTCGAACGCGATGGCCGCGCTCGTAAACGCCCGCAGGACGTCGATAATCACCACCGTCCCTTCCGCGCGCCGGGCGCCTTCGAGCAGGCTCAATATCTCTATCTTCACAGGCGCCCGCATTACGTTCTTACCCGCAGCGAAACCACCTCGAACGGCTTCAGCGACAGCTCGATTCCCCTCCCGCGGAGGATGTCGAGGCGGCCGTTGATGCGTTCTTCGAGCAGGTTGACGATCTCGGCGCCGGCGATCTCGACGCCGAAGGTCAGCGTCGCGTCGGCGTGCGAGCCGTGCGATTCATAGAGCCGCAGCACGATCCCCTTGCGATCCTCGGCGGGCTTGATCGTGTCCACGATCACCGCGTCGGAGGAGCATTCGACGAGCGAGAACTGCGCCGGCAGCGCGCCTTTCCTCGGCTTCGTCTCGCGCGCGACGACCGGGACGTTCAGCTCCGCCGCGGCGCGGGCGACCAGCGCCTCCTGGAACGTCTTCGCGTGAGGCAGGAGCGAATAGGTGAACTCGTGTCGCCCCTGGTCGGCCCGCTCGTCGGGCGACTGGGCGCACTTGATGCACGTCAGGCGCAGAACGTTGTCCTTCGCGTCGTAGCCGTACTTGCAGTCGTTCATGAGCGCGACGCCGTAATCGTGCTCGCCGAGGTCGGCGAAGCGGTGCGCCGGGACCTCGAAGCGCGCCTCGTCCCACGACGTGTTGCGGTGCGTGGGCCGGCGGACGTGACCGAACTGAATCTCGAACGCCGCCTCCGTCGCGCGGACGTCGGCCGGGAACGCGACCTTGAGCAGTTGATGGTGCTCGTGCCAGTCGGCCTCGGTCTCGAAGTCGATGCGCGGCGACGTCGCCCAGAGAACGAGCCGCTGCGTCAGCGCGCTCTTCGGACGACGGCGGCTCGTGGGCAAGGTCCAGTGAAGTTCCACCGCGACGCGCACGGGCCCCTTCTCCACGACGCGCATCGACACGAGCGCCGGGGGCGGAAGCGGCGACTCGGCGTAGAAGGCGTCGATGTCCCACGCGTCGTTCCCCAGCGGGCGGTCGCGGAAGAGCTGCCACTCGTTCCCCGCGGAGCCCTTCGGCAGCACGTCGCGCCCCGCCAGGCGGTCGAAAAGCCTCGCGATGCGGCCCTTCGCGTCGAGGGTAATCTCCCAGAAGCGGTTCGAAAGATGCCGCCCGTCGTCGCTGACGGAGACCTCCGCGCCCGCCGCGCGCGCGGGCTTCTTCTTCGCGTCAACGACAATCCATCCCGCCGCGGGGACGACGACGTCGTCGCGCCACGTGCCGTCGGCTAACCGCACCGGGTCGCGCCGCTCCCACGAGAGGGTGTTGAACAGGATCACCGGCTTCTTCGCGCCGGAGGTGTCGATCTGCTTCGCCAGCGCCTCGGCCGCGCGTCCGGCAAGGGCATCCGCACCGTCGGCGATGCGCGCCTGGGTCAGCCGGGCCTCGGCGTAGGTCTCGTTCACCGACGAGCCCGGCAGGATGTCGTGAAACTGGTCGAGCATCAGGTCTTCCCACAGCGCGTCCATCTTGCCGTGGTCGAGGTCGAACGCGCCGGGCGCCGCGACGGACGCCAGCGACGCAAGCCACTCGACGTTGTGCAGCCTCATCTCGTTCCTGCGGTTCGATCGCTTGAGCCAGGCCTGGGTCGTGTAGGTCCCGCGGTGATATTCGAGGTAAAGCTCCCCATCCCACACCGGCAGCCCCGCCGCCGCCTTCGCGACGCGCGACATGAGCACGCCGACCTTCTCATGCTTCACCCGCGGCAGTCCGCCCACCGACAGCTTGTGCGCCAGGCGCGCGCCGGTCTGGAGCATCTCCTCCGTCGGCCCGCCGCCGCCGTCGCCGAAACCGAAGGTCAGCAGCGACTCGAACCCGCCCGTCTTCGGGCGACAGGCCTTCCAGTTCTCGACCAACTCCTGCGCGGTCATCTTGGCATTGTAAGTATAGAACGGGCCGTCGCAGGGCGTCGTAATGAAGTGCGCCGGCACTTCGCTCCCGTCGATCCCGCGCCAGCGGAACGCGTCGTACGGAAAGCGGTTCACGTCGTTCCACGAGATTTTGCTCGTGACGAACCCGGCGACGCGCGCGAGCTTCATAAGCTGCGGCAGGCAGGCGGAGTATCCGAACACGTCGGGCAGCCAGAGCACCTTCGAATCGAGGCCGAACTTCTCGCGGAAGTACCGCTTGCCGTACAGCAACTGCCGGACGAGCGACTCCCCCGACGGGACGTTCGTGTCGCACTCGCACCAGAGCGCGCCTTCCGCCTCCCAGCGCCCGGCCTTGACGAGCCCGCGAATGCGCTCGAAGACGTCCGGGGCGTCCTGCTCGGTCCATTTATACGCCTGCGCCTGCGACTGGATGAACGTCCAGTCGGGGAACTGATCGAGGAGCCTACACTGCGTCCCGAACGTGCGGGCGCACTTGTGCCGCGTCTGCGTCACCGGCCAGAGCCAGCCGAGGTCGATGTGCGCATGGCCCACGCTGACGATGCGCGGCGCGTCGGAGGGCCGATCGATCCCCGCCACCGCGGCATCGAAACTCCGCTGCGCCTTCGGCACCGAGCCGTAGAACGCGGCCTCTTCGGAACTCCGCGGATCGCGCGGAAGCTGGCCGAATTCCCCGCCCAGCCCGCTCGTGTCGAGCGCCCCGACCGCGGACTCGCACGCCGAAAGCAGCGCCTCGCGCGCGGGGGCCGATTCGTCGAGCACCCCCACGACGTCGAGCGCCACCCGCAAATCGTGATACAGCCGCTCCGTGGGCACATCCACCCACACGGCGGCAAACTGCTCCAGCTCGTGCTTGCACGTCCCGCGCGAGGCGAAGAAGACCGCGCGCACGTCGTAGGCGCGTCCGGGTCGGAAACAGCGGCGGATGCGCGTGTGCTGCCGGTCGATCGCCCCGACGCGAACGCCGTCGATGAAGACCTGTCCTTCGGGCCCGGCCGGGTAGGTCGCGTCGGCCGCGCGCTCGGTGTACCGGACGAACGGGACGAGCCTCAGCTCGACCGCGCCGCCCTTCCAGCGACGGGGCATCGTGACGCGCCCGCGGAAATAGGTCCACCGCTGCTTGGTGCCCCACGTCTGATGGAGGTCGAACAGCTTCCACGGCAGGTCGTCGGGCGGCGGATCGAAGCGCCCGTCGGCGGGCTCCACCCGGCGGATCGCCGTCGCCGGCGCGCTCTCGCGCGCGATGCGGCTTTCGATGAGGTTGAGTATCTTGCGAACCTTGTCGGGTCGAGTGCGAAGGTAGCTGCTCATCGTCGGGACGCCCCTTCTTAATGTAGAGGCGAGGCACGCCTCGCCCGCCCTTCAGTTCCCGGACTACGGCGACGGACACAACGGAGAAGAAGAAAGAGACAGCACGACGGGCACGGCATGCCGTGCCCCTACAACCTAACAACGCAGCCGCCCCACCACGCCTCGCGCGATGCGCTCGCCGATCTCGCGGTAGTCCTCGCGGGTGAGCACGCGCTCGCCGGCGAGGGCGTAAGACACCTCGAACGACATGCCGCACACGCCGACGGCCTCGCAGAAGTAGTTCGTGAAATTCGGCGTCTCCCATCGCGAGGCATAGGTCGCCACGCGGTCGAAATCCTCCGCCGCAAAGTCGCTGCCGAGCGCCTGTCGCGCCGCGGCGGACCACGCGACGGCCGTGCGGTGCATGTCGCCCGGCCCGCCCGGATTCGGCACGAACGCGTAAACGCCGACAGTCTCAGTGCCGCCGGGGGAATGGAAATCAATCCCGAGCGTCGCGCGGCAGCGGCCCTTCCAGCGGTTCACGTCGCGCTGGAGGATCAGCGTCTCATGCCGCATCGGCGGCGAGCCCCACGCACGGTTGAGGTCCCAGGGAAAGTTGTCCTTGCCGTAGTCGCCCTGCTCGACGCCGTCGATGTTGGAAAGGGGCACGGCCCACACGAGCGGCGCCGACTCGCCCATCGAGGCGATCTCGCGGAGGAATCCGTCGAGCGCCCATCCGCCCGCGGTCTCGCCCGAATGCTGGCGGGCGATGAGGTAAAGCCCGGGGCGATCCGATCCGCGCGGGCCCACGAGGTTCGAGAGCCGCACCATCGGCCGGCCGCCCTGGCTCACGCCGATGACGTCGGCGGAGTAGAACCCCTTCGTCTCGCGAAGGAGCGCGTCGACTTCGTCGCGGCCGTACGGATAGCACATCGCGACGTCGAGATATCCCCTCGGCGCGTCAAGCGTCCACGCAACGAGCGCGCGACCGTCCGCAAGCTCCGTCACCTCGCCCGCGCCCAGCCGCTCCCAGTCGCCGCCCTCCGCGCGAACGACCGGACGGAGAAACCTCGGCCGGCCGCAACCCAGCATGTTCTCGGAGTTCCTGAGCACGAGCCTCAGCCTCGGCCGCGTCTTCGCCCGCCCCGTCTCCACGCGGAAGCAGAACCACAGCGCCTCCGGCCCGCCGTGAGGGTCGGCGGTGAAGCTCACCTCCGCGAGCCCCTTCGGCTCCGTCACCACGACGTCGGCGGCGTTGCCGAACGGGATGTCGGTCGTCACCTTGATGGGCATCCATTCCCCTTTGAAAGAAGAGCGCCCCACCCGCCCGTTCCGGCCACCCCGTATCCCAGCGGGTTTCTCAGCGCGCGCTCTCCGGTTCTCAATGTCACAAGGATATCAACGATACCCGCAGGCGGGGGATTGTCAAGGTCTCTTGCACGGCGGCCGGGGTCCTTCAGTTCTTCTTGTGTGGCATCCCGATGCATCGGGATGATTGCTGTTGGTGTAACCCAGCCGCCCTCGGCCGGGTCCTCTTCTTTCCACAAACGAGGGCGCCGGCGCCACAACCCGGAAGAAGAAAGACACACCCGAGGGCGGGTGTGCCACATAAGCAGCAAGACGGACATTCCGACGCGTCGGGATCGCGCCCTTACGCAGGGAGGAGAGGCAGGACGAGCCGGTCGGCTTCGTCGTCGGTCATCGGCGCGGCGACGCCCGTGAAGACGCTCCATCGCTCGACGTGTTCGACCGATTCGCCGGGGGCGAGGGTGACGAGAGGCCCGACGGTCTCCATCTCGATCATCTCGTGGTTGGTGAAGGTCTCGACCGAGCAGCCCCGGTCGGGATACGTCGCGCCGGGGGCGAAATCGAACTGCTTCACGAACAGGCAGCCCTTCACCGCGCAGGCCACCCAGCCGTCCGGGACCATGACGCCGGCCTTTTGCGGGAGCTTCGACGCCGCGTCCTGCTGCAGCATCACGTACTTGAACCCCCACGTCCAGCGCGCATCGCGCATGTCGGTGTAGGGCCAGAGGGTGAGCGTGTTGGCGGGAAGCAGGCACTCCGGATGCGTCCCGCGCGGCGGCATCGGGAGGATCACCTTGCCGCCGACGTCCATGACCGAAAGGGCCCACGGGGCCAGTTCGATCGGCCAGCAGCCGCGGTTCGTGAGCTTGTGCGTGACCACCGCGGCGGCGCGCCCGTCGACGAGGGCGACGTCGATCTGCTTTTCGATGCCGGTCGTGGGCTCAACGGGCTGATTGATGCGCGCGCCCTTCTTCGTCTCCTTCGCCTTCACCGGCGCGTTGTCGGGCGCGTAGGTTCTGGGCGCCACCTCGGGCGCGTGCCAGAGACGGTGGCCGCCATAGATCTTCCACGCGCCCCCACCCGTCTGACCCGCCATCGCGTCATACACCTTGAACAGGTTCTCGCCGCCCGCGGCCGACACGTGGATGATGCGGGGGCCGACGTCGGTCGTGATCACCAAGTCGATCTTGCCGTTGGACAGCTTCACGCAGTTGGGCCAGCCGCGATAGCTCGTCTTCTCCATTCGCTGGATCTCCTCACCGTCGAGTTGAAGGTTGAAGGTTGAAGGCCACAGAACGCCAAAGGCGAAGCCCACTCACGCACGTTCACGTTGTGGGCCTCTATCCTTCAACGTTCAACCTTCAACCCGCAACGTCCGTTGACAAGTCACCGCCACTCGCACACCTTCACCGTCGACAGATCGCCGCCGACCTCTTCAAAGAGCGTGATCGTGTTGACGTCCGCGAGCCAGTCCTTGGGCAGATGGTAGTAACGCTGCGACGGCTCGCCGACGTTGGCGAGGCTGACGAATGCCTTCATCCAGGGCTGCGCCGCGTCCGCGCCCGAGACGAGCCAGTAGCGGCCGATGCACTTGCCGTTGAGCCAGGCGAGCCCCTTCGTCATGCCGCCGAGGTCGAGGGCAAGCGGGGAGTTGCCGGCCGGGCGCTTGAACGTCGCGCGGTGCCAGCGCAGCGGCTTCGAGGCGAGGGACTTCGTCGCCTTCGACCACTTCGCCACCACAGCCCCTTCGGCGAAGAGCCGGGCCGATTCGCCGACGAGGAAGGGAGACGTCGTCCAAGGGCCGGGAAGCTCGCGGCCGCGCCAGGTGACCTGGCCCCAGATGCCCTTCTTCTCCTCGGCCATATTGCGATTGCCGAGCGACCAGTCGCCCTTGATCATCCCGAGCGCGCAGGCCAGGATCGCAAAATCGCGCCGCCCCGGCTTGAGCTTCAGCAGGAACGACGCCTTGAACCGCTCGCCTGTGCGGTCCTCCGTCGGCACCGGAGACACCGCGACGAGTTTGCCGTCGACGAAGACATAGAGGACATCGCCGGCGCCGTCGATTCGCAGTTCCCCTTCGCCGCCGGGGAGCTTCGTCTCGTACCAGCAGTAGTCCGAATCGTCGTTCGTGAGAAGGAGCTGCTCGACTGGCCGGGGCGCCACGACCTTCGCAAGCCCCGCGGGGCGCTTCGACGGCATCGGCTCCACCCGCGTAACGAAGGGCGACAAGCGCGCCGCGCCGGAACGCAGCTTCCGACGCACCGCCGAGGCGCGAGAGATTTCGGAGGTGTTGAACGCCGGAGCCCCGCCGGCGAGGATCGTCACGGACCTGGCGGGCACCGCGTAGGACTTGCCTTCGAACGGTATCTCCGCCGCGGCGGCCGTGTCGTCGTTGGAAAGGAAAACGAGCGACTGCGCGCCGGAGCCGAACGCGCTGATCGACTGCTTTTCGCCGAGGCGCACGGGCGTCGGGCGCGGGCTCGAGAGGATAATCTCGGCGTGATCGGCGAGGAGCTTGTGCAGCCGCGCCAGGTGCTTCGAGGCGGTCGTGGGGAGTCCGAACTCGTCGAGCGGCGCCTCGTAATAATAGGGCGTCTGCAGGTACATCGATTCGCGGCCGAAGTTGGTGCCGCCGTGCCACATGTAGTAGTTGATTCCGGCGCCGCCCTCGGCGAAGAAGCGCGCGACGCTCCAGGCCATGTTCTCGACGGAGCGGACGTGGTGGGCGACGCCCCAGACGTCGTACCACGCGCTCCACGCCTCGGTCCAGATCGCGGGCTGCTCGGGGTTGCGCGACCAGTGGCCGGCAATCTCGGGGAAGCCGTTGAACGCGTTGATCGTTTCGATGGCGCCCGGCGCGCCGCCGACGCACATGATCCAGGGCACGCCGATGTCGAGCGAAAGCCCCATGTCGATGGCCCACTGCGCGTATTTATCGCCCTCGGCGCCGTAGAGCGCCTTGACGTTGCCGTACTCGTTCTCGATCTGCGCGAGGATGATGGGCCCGCCCGCCGGGGCGAAGAGGTCCTTCATGTAGCCAACGAAGAACCGCGTCCACTTTTCCATCATGCGCTTGAACGGCTCGTTGTTCGTGCGGAAACGGATTCCCGGCACGTCGCGCAGCCACGCGGGGAAGCCCCCGTAGTTGGTCTCGGCGCAGATGTAAGGCCCGATGCGCAGGATCACGTGCATCCCCTCGCGCTGCGCGCAGCGGCAGAATTCCCGCACGTCGAGCCGCCCGGAGAAGTCGTAGACTCCCCGCTTCGCCTCGTGGAAGTTCCAGAAGACGTAGGTCTCAATCGTGTTGAGCCCCGCCTCCTTCGACCGTTTCATCAGCTCCGGCCACATCCCGGGCGTCGAGCGCGGGTAGTGAATGGCGCCGCTGAGGATCAGTTGTCTTTTCCCATCGACGACGACGGCGCGGGAATCATACGATACGTTTGGCATCACGGCTCCGTTTCGGGTTGAAGGTTGAAGGTTGAAGGTTGAAGGAAAGAACCCGCTATCGGTCGCCTTGTCCTTCAAGGTAATTGATGAGGGCGCCCGATCATGCCGCCGACCTTCTTCGCCTTCTTCACCAGCCTGCTCATCCGGGATGAACTAATGTAATTCAGACTGCCTGCAAGATACCGTTGGGTGCGCAATTCGCCGCACGAGCCCTTGGCGTAACGGAGGAACTGGATAAACCAGTTCCTCGATCCCCTTTCAAAGCCTTCCGCGATATTCGACGGGATCGAAACGGCCGCGTCGCGGATCTGCCCTTGAAACCTGAAATCCCGAGCGACCGGGCCCTCCCGCGTCACTTCTATAGACTTCGAGGACCAGCCGGCATCCCTCTTTCCACGCATCGATCTCCTCGAACGATCTCCACGCCGCCATCGTTTTTCCGTTAACCTTCAACCTTCAACATTCCACCTTCAACCCCGCCGCGCTAGCGCGCGTCCGATTGCAGGTCCAGCCATGCCAGCTCCTTAGCCGTCAAGTTAACGTCAAGCGCCGCGGCGTTCGCTTTGAACTCATCCGCGGTGTTGCAGCCGGTGAGCGTATACACATTGAGCGGCTGATTGAGCACCCAGGCGAGGGCGACTTGGGCCACGGAGAGCCCGCGCTCGCAGGCAAGCTGCTTGACGCGGTCGAGGCGCTTGAAGTTGTCCTCGGTGCAATAGCAATCGACGCAGAGCTTGTCGAAGTAGTTGGTGAACGTCGCGAGGTTGTCGCGGGTAAATCGCCCGGAGAAGAACCCGCCGCCGAGGGAGGACCAGACGAAGAGCGGCATCTTCGTCTTCGCGTAGAACTCGCGCGCGGGGGCGTTCTTGGGGCCGCTGAGGGTGAGACAATCGCGCCAGGGCTCCTTGATCTGGTCGGCCAGCGAGAAGTTGGGGCTCGACGCGGCGAACCCGGTGAGGCCGTTCTGCTTCGCGTAGGCGTTCGCCTCCTCGATGCGCGCGGAAGACCAGTTGGACCCGCCGAACGCGTGAATTTTCCCGGCCTTCTTGTGCTCGTTCAGAATCTCGACAATCGGCCCCACCGGCAGCTTCGGATTGTCCCGGTGAAGGAGGTAGAGGTCGATGGAGTCGGTCTTCAGCCGCGCGAGCGAGTCGTGCAGGTCGGAGGTCATATCGTAGGGCGTCACGCGTTCGCGGTCGGCGTTCGGGTGGCAGCCCTTGGTGATGATGACGACCTTGTCGCGGTTCTTCCGCGCTTCGAGCCACTTCCCCAGCGTCCTCTCGCTGTCGCCGACGCCGTAGCCATGAGCGGTGTCGATGGTCGTTCCGCCCAGCGCCAACACCGCGTCCAGGAGCGAGAAGCTCTTGTCCAGCTCCTTCGTCGTCAGCATCACCCCGCCCTGCACGATCCGGGCGACGGGCTGGGTCACGCCTTCGACCTTCGCGTATTTCATCGTGTTGTCCTTTTGTACTGTAGGTCAGACATTCCTGTCTGACACTAAGGCGACAGGCCCCGACGCGTCGGGGTCCTACAGACAGCAATCACTCCATCGGGTACCTCAGCCCCCACTGCTTGCGGATCTGGTCCATCGTCTTCAACGTCGCCAGCGTCTCGTCGAGCGTCATGCCGTCGCTTTCGAGCCGGCCGGCCCTCATGCAGCGCATGACCTCCTCGGCCTCGTAATTGTAGCCGTTCGACGTCATCGGCGTCTCGTATCGCTTGTCGCCCTTCGCGTGCGTGGTGACCACCAGGCCGTTCGAGCGCCACCAGGGCCGGTCGATGCGGATCCAGCCGTCCGTGCCGAAGACGACCGCCTCGTGCAGCGTCGTCGTTCGCACGGCGGTAGACGAGACGAGCAGCCGCCCGCCTTCGTAGATCGCGATGATCGCGGCGTCCTCGTCGACGCCGGTTTCGCCGAGCCGCGCGAGGGCCTTCACTTCCTTCGCGGGCCCGAAGAGCATGGAGGCGAGCGACAGGTTGTAGATGCCGACGTCGAGGAGCGCCCCGCCGCCGAGGTTCGGGTCGAAGAGGCGGCTCGTCGGGTTGACCCCGGCGCGGTAGCCGAAATCGGCCTGCACCATCTTCACCTCGCCGATAGCGCCCGCCGCGATCAGCTCGCGCAGCTTCACGAGCACCGGCAGATAGCGCGACCAGACCGCTTCCATGAGGAACAGCTTCTTCTTCCTCGCGACCTTGATCACCTCGGCCGCTTCCTTCGCGTTGATCGTGAACGGCTTCTCGCACAGCACCGCCTTGCCCGCCTCCAGGCACAGGATCGAGTGCTCCTTGTGCAGCGCGTGGGGCGACGCGACGTAGATCACGTCCACCTCCGCGTCCTCCGCCAGCGCCTCGTACGACGCATGACGGTGCGGCGCGTTGAACGGCCCGCCGAACGCGTCCGCGGTCTCCTGCTTCCTGGACCCCACCGCCACCAACTCGGCATCCGCGCACGCCGCGAGGCCCGTCGCGAACTTCTTCGCGATGTTTCCCGTTCCCAGAATTCCCCAGCGAATCTTGTTCATGTCGCGTCCCCCGACAGAAATCGCCACGCCGCGTTTGGAGACCGTTTCAAAACCCATTGCGCACGCGAAGTTGTAGCTTAGGGCCTTGTGCCCGTGGGTCGCGGGGGTCCTTGTGACCCCCGCAGATAGGGCCTTTGAGCCCCACTAGGGGGGCTCATCCCCACGCCCGCAAGGGGCTAAGCTACATGAAACAGCGGTTTTGAAACAGCTTCTAGCCTGGAAACGGGAATTGTGTCGTCACGGGGAAGGGAAGTCAAGCGCGGAGTCGTCAACGTCCGCAGCGCCACGCGATGTCGTCCGCGGCGCCGGCGGTGTCGGCGTTCTCGCCGGAGTCGTCGCGGGCGTTGGGGCCGATGCTGAAGATGAGGAACCCGGCGCCGTCACGGCGGTAGTGGAAGGCGCGTCCGCTGAAGGGGTCCGTCGGCGGCTCCGGCATCAGCGCGGCGAGATCGTCGAGCGAGTCGGGATAGCTTCCGTGCGCGAGGCGCCAGCGCCTGAGCGCGACGGCGATGCGCGCTTCGCGGGCGCGCGTGACGCCGTAGTCGAACACCTGCATCGCCCGCGGCAGCGACGGCATTTCGACGCGCAGGAACGGGTGCGCGATCCAGTGCCGCAGCGCCTGGTCGTTGCTGTCCCGGTTGACGATGCGCCACTCCGCCGCGCCCCAGCGGAACGGCTCCGCGGCCAGGCCTTCCATCCTGTCCATGATGTCGAGATACGCGAGGCCGTCGTGAAGGATATACGGCTCCGCGACCGTCACCCCCACGCTCACCCAGAACCGGAAGGCCGCCCCCGTCTCGCCCCCGCGGGCGTAGCGGGCAAGGGAGTTCGGGTCGTCCATAACGAGCCGCATCACGGCGATTCCCCCGCATCGCTCCGCGCGAATGGCCCGCATGAACCGCTCCCGCGTCATCGCAGGGCCGATCGCGCGGTCCGCCGCCGCGAGGGCCGCGTCGGAGGGCTCCTCGCGGCCGAGTTCGATCTCCAGTTCCCTCAGCGCCGAGGCCGACCCCGCGAGGTCCACGAGCATCGACACGAGCATCGGCTCCTCGCGCACCGACCGCGCCACGCGCAGCGCCGCCGACGTGTGCGCGAAGGACTCGTCCGTCCGGCCGTCCGCCGCGTCCACCTCGGCCGCCACGCGCAGGAGCGCCACGCCGAGCCGGAGCTTGTTCAGGTGCGGCAGCCTCATGCGCAGCGGGTCGGCCGAGTAATCGACGTCATACCGGCACGCCGGGCGCTCGGCGCCGCGCATCAGCTCATCCACGCTCGCCTCGGTCTCGGCCAGAAGCCCGCGCGCGTCGATAAGTTCATTCTCGTCCAGCGGTTCAAGCTTCCGCCCGAGACAACCGATGCGTTCGACCTGTTTCTTCGTGAGGACATCAAGCCGCTTGAGCGCCTCCCCATAGAGCGGCGCCGCGTTCCGGCCCTCGCTCACCGCAGGCGGGGCCATCTCCGTCAGATCCACAGGCACCTCGGCCTGCCTCAGCGCGGCCACTCGGGCGTTGAACTCGTGCCGCACCCACATCCCCGCGACCCCCCTCGCCAGCGCGGCCACCGCGACCGCAATGACCAGCCCCCACGCCAGCCGCCTCAGCCACCGGCGCTTCTTCTTCGGCTTTTGCGCTGACACGGCGTCGCTCATTGAGCGTTCCCTCTGCCTTACTTCAATGGGTTCCGGCGCGGGGTCCGGGAACACCCAGCCCTCCCCCCCCAATACCCGTGTGCTATCCCCGCCTCCTCCAAGTCGCTTGCCAAGGAGATTCTATCCGCCCGGCGAGGATTGACAAGCGCACGACCTGATTTCTCTCCATTTCGCGGGCAGGCAGCCGTCGGGGCCGTACAGAAAGCCGCCCGCCGGGGCTTGGTCGGCGGGCGCGCGTAACGGAACCCATTGCTGGGTTGGAGTTCCTTACATGTCCTGCTTCACGATGAACTGGATGCCCGCCGTGTGCTTGCCTTCGGCCTCCTTGTGCCACATGACCTTCGCGATGCCTACGGACGCCGCCACGGGATGCTGGCAAACGGCGTAGATATCGAGCAACTGGCCCTCGGGCAGATCGAACGGGACATCGAGCAACATGCCGTTCTGCGACAGGTCGCGGGCGGAGCCGTCGTGGTAGATCTGCTCCTCCTCGCTGAGGCCCGCGGTCTTGAGCCTGCGGAACTTCAGCGCCAGATCGCAGTTGATGCGCGCCGATTTGCGCCGCTCCTCGCGGGCGCGCTTGGGGAGCAACTTATATATCTTCGTGTGGCAGTCCGGACACTCTCCCCGGATCGCGGGCGTGCCGTTGCCCATCGTCGTAAGAAGAATGCCCACCATCAGCTTCGTCTCGCGGCATTTCAGGCAGAAACCCTGGATGGCTTCGCTTTCGAGCATCGATATCTCCCGTCCTAACAGGCCAGCACCTATTGGCAGGTGCATCTCTGACACCCACTTATACCCCGCCGCTCAGGCTCCGGCACGGGAAATGGCCCAGACACCAGCGCGCCATCGTGATCAACATAACACATTGCAGGCGTAACACTTACGGAGACAGCCCGGCGGGCTCCAGGACCACCACCTTCGGCGAGATATACCGCAGGTCTTCCGGCAAGTTCCGCCATAACCCAAGGCCTGACCAGAACTTAGGCCATCTTCCATCGGCCGGGGTCTCGTACGCCGTCTTCCACTTCCCCGCCAGGCGGCCCTGCTCGATGCCCTTCCAGAACTGCGCGGCTCCCGCGACCTCCGGATGGGCGATCACATTTTCGTCGCTCTGCAAGTCGCTGTAGACGAACGCCCTTGGCCGGGCCGCGTCGAGGGCATTCTCGTCATAACCCGTGGCCACGACGCGGTATCTCGCAAGGTCCAAAGGCGGCATCTCGAACTGCCACGGCTCCTCGGTCACCACGACGGTCGAGCCCGGCGGCACGATGCGCGCGATCTCCCGTGCCGCGACCGTCCGGGAATCCTCCCGGCAGAGCGACGCGAGTATGCCGCCGTCGGTGAACACGCATGGAGCCAGCGCGACACACACGCACGTCACCGCCACCGGCCGGCGAAGAGCGCCCACGAGCCCCCCGGCCAGAATTGCCGCCGCGGGAAGGAGCGGCATGGCGAACCGGGCGAACTGCTTGCCGAACAGGGAGATCACGATGAAGAAGGCAATCGCCCAGACCCCGAGGATCACCGCGGGCGTCCGGCGTTTGGCGATCGCCGCGACGAGTCCACCGCACGCGCACGCAAGCGACAGCACCCCGAACCCGAGGCCGAGCGTCCTGAGATTGAACGCAAAGCTCGATCCCGTCCAGACGTGCGTCGAGTAATTCGCGAGCACCGCGCCCGGCTTCAGCAGATAGAAGGGATTCGTCAGGACGAACGCAAGCGCCGCCGTGGCGAGCACCGTCGCGAGGCCCGCGCCCAGCCGCTCCTTTCGCCCGGGGCTCGCAAGACATGCCGCGACGACAAAGAGCAGGACGAATCCGTGGTGCAGCTTCGTCCCCGCGGCAAGCCCCGCGGCGAGGCCAGCGATGACGTAGTCTCGTCGCTTCGGGCCGGTCATGATGCGGACGGAGGCCCATATCGCCAGCGCCGTCCAGAACATGCCGGGGATGTCGTTATACATGAAGTGCTCGTGCATCACGACCATCGGCGCCAGCGCCAGCGCAAGGCCCGCGACGAGCGCCGCGCCTATGCCCCAAAGCCTCCGGGCCGCGGCCATGACGAAGAGCGCCGCACCCGCCGCGGCGAGGACCGTGAGCGCTCTGCCGACGAGGTAAAGCCGGGCCATCTCGCCGGGGTTTCGGAAATACCCCCCGGCGTCATTCCCGAGCGTGACGAGGCCGACGAGGTCGCAGGCCTTGAGCGCCGCCCCGAGCGGATAGACGTAGGCGCCGCCGATGACATACCATTCCGGGTCGACCTCGAGCGACCACGGACGCATGTGACTGAGCATCTTGAAGGCGTAGTATTCGTCGGGGTGATACGAGCGGAGAGGGTTGTAGAGCGAGCGCGTCGAGGGCCCGATTTTGGGTTCTGGGTTCTGTGTTTTGGATGAAGCGGCGCCGGGCAACTGCGCCAGACTATCCCGCTCGGACTCCGAGGTCGCGAAGTAGAGCGCGTTGCGTTCGGCGCTTGGGAGCCCCCACCGTATGCCGACGAGGCCGACGACAATCGCGAGCAGCGCGACGCCCGCGGCCATGAGGGCGAAGCGTCTCGCAGGCGGCGCTGCGGGCGGGGCGGGGGTCTCGGCCATGGCATCCTCCGGGCGACATTGTAGCCACCCGGCGGCCCGCGGGCAACATCCAAGCGGGCGTGGACGACAGCTTACCGCTGAGACGCGGAGAGCGCGGAGCAGGATCGGCCCTCCGCTCTCTCCGCGTGGCGGTTTCTGCCGTTTCTTTGCTGCTGTAACCCGCCTTTATGGTTGTTGTTCTCAGCGCCTCCGCGTCTCAGCGGTTGATGTTCTCTTCACTTCGCCAGAGGACCATGGCCCCGAAACGGGAATGCATGCCGTCGGCGAAGATGCCTTGACGTCACGAGCGAGGGCGGATATCATCTGTTCCGGT
>JBBIVY010000069.1:0-14879 GCA_037439485.1 Planctomycetota bacterium
GATTGAGTAATGGAAACCCTCCACAAGGGTTGGGTCAGCCGCGTGAATCCAGTGCTGTAGATAGACTCGGTCCGATGGCCCTTCGACCCAGATGATGCAGTTTGTCTGCAGTAAGTCGGAGGCCCGATAGCCCATGTCTGCACATACAAACGACCTGTGGCCCGGAGTATGCACGGGTTCGACAAAGGATTCCCCGTTCACGAGCCGAACATGAAAGACGGCACTGTCGGGGGTATCAAGGATATGGGCAGAATGCGTAGCAATGAAGTATTGGTTTGTAGTCTTTTCGCGTAGGTAGTTGAGCAACCTCTTCTGAAGAAGCGGATGGAGGTGGATTTCGGGCTCCTCCATGCAGACCACACGTTCAGATATCAGGGTTGCATTTACTGCGAAGAAAATGACCTCGTGGATGCCTGCCTCTGACAAGAGTCCTGGACTTCCACATCTTCTTCAGCAACTCCACCTTCGTGGCACCGTCTGGGGCTACGGCAGCCTCTGCCATGATGCCCTCATACGTCTCACCACAAAGAGTGATCCCCACCGCATAGGTGGGCGTGGACGCAGCAATTGGGCGATGCCTGTCAAGTTGGGCTAACTGAGGTGGTGGGTCGTCGTCCCGCGTGGCCCTCGTCATCGGCCTATTGCATTTCTGGAGAAACGCGAGAATGTTGGATTTGCCGGAGTTGTTCTGGCCGATGAATATGTTGAGCTTCGAGAACGGCCCTATCAATTGGAGCTTTTCACCGAAACTGCGATAGCCCGAAATTCCTATGCCGTCTAGCAGCATGGAGGTCTCCTGGTTGGACCGAACACAAGTTATGTGCCAGTCTCGATGTTAGCGAGAACCGGTTGGTTGCCGTTTGCCCGAAGAGCCATAATGGACACGGCCTTCATCCGACGGGGGTGTGGCGTTTGGCTTCCTTGGTCGGCCGCTTCGGTGAATGTCCATGATAATTCTCCACATCCAACTGTAACAACCATGTCCCGACGTATCGAAATGCTCCTACATACTGTATCTCCACCCCTCATCCACCATCGCAAGGTAGTGGTCGACGGGGATGTAGTTTGCGACGGAGTTGCCGGTGCCGAGGCAATAGCCGCCGCCGGGGTGGCAGACGGCGAGGGTGTCGCGGACGCGTTTGCGGATGGCCTGCTCGTCGGAGCGGCAGATGAAGTCGACGTCGATGCCGCCGATGAGGGCCATCTTCTTGCCGTAGGTCTGCTTGGCGTCGGTGACGTTCTCGATGGTGTCCTCGAAGGAATGCTTGGCGTCGATCTTCACGTCGTCGGCGAGGTCGTCGATGATGTCCGAGAGCTTGCCGCAGGAGTGGAGGAGGTAGACGCGGCCGGCGTCGTGCGCCATTTTCGCCAGGGTTTTGTGGCCCTTGAGGACGAACTCGCGCGTGTCGGAGGGGGAGATGAGGAGGCCCGTCTTGAAGCCCATGTCGTCCGAGCCCCAGATCATCCGGACGCGCGGGAACTGGAGGATGATCTTCATCTCGGCGGCGTGCATCGCGAGGACTTTGTCGTAGATGGCCTGGACGAGCTTGCGGTCGTCGAAGAGGGCGTAGCAGAGCGTCTCGTAGCCCAGGAGCCAGGCGAGGTACTCGGCGAAGTGGCCGGTGTGCGCGACGAGGCACATGCCGTCGGGCGCATTCTTCGAGACCCACTCGACCTGTGTCGTCTGCGCGTGCTTCGCAACGTCCGGCCAGGGATACTTCTCGAAATCGTCCCACGAGGTGATGGGGCCCGCGTGCTCGTCCATGAACTCCCGGCCCTTCGCGCGCGCCGTGGGGCCGGAGGCGGTGTCCTGCGCGTGCTGCCAGCGGAGCGGCATCTCGTAGCCGAGGAGGCCCGCGCGGACGCAGTCAAAGCCGACGAACCGGCGCACGGCCATATCTCGCGCGCTCGCGTAGAACGGGTCGGCCTTGTCGAGCTTTGCCGTCAGGTTGTACCTCCCCGCAATTTCCTCCTGAATCTCGTCGTCGTGGAAAAGCTCCAGGTGATGCACGCGCTTGGGCGTCCCCTTGCGCAGGATGTTCGCGATGAGGGCGTCCGAGTCGGGCTGGTGCGGCTTTTCGAGAGCGGGATAGCGATTCACGGTTGCTCCTCTTGATTCGTAGGGCCGACATTCCTGCCTGTCGGGGGTATCGTTGGGATTATGCCGACAAGCCCGAGCGCGGTCAAGCAAAACGTGGCGCGCTGGGGGGGCGGGGGTTGAAACTCGCTTGCATGGGGATAGAATGAATCGGGCCATATGAGGAGGGAGAGCCATGCGACATCGCATCGTCCTGGTGGCGCTGGGGTGCGTGATCGGCGGGATGGCCCTGGCGGCGAAGGACAAGCCCGACGAGGCATGGAGTGTTGCGTCGCTCAAGGCGGCGATGGAGAAGGCGAAGCCGCTCAATCAGAAGATGGGCCCGCCGAAGCCGGGAGAATGGCTCGACCGCTTCAAGGAGAAGGGGCAAACGTTCGACGAATACCTGAAGTGCCGGCCGAACGTCCCCCCGACGAGCGCCGCACGCTTTACGTGCAGCCGCTGGGGACGTTCAGTGAGAAACAGCGCAAGGTTATCACTTCCGTCTCGGAGTACATGGGACTCTATTTCAACCTGCCCGTGAAGACGCTGCCGGACACGCCGCTCTCAGTGGTGCCGGAGGAGGCGAGGCGCGTTCATCCGACGCTGGGCGGCAAGCAGATCCTGGCGCCGTGGGTGCTGGACAAACTGCTGAAGCCGAAGGTGCCGAAGGACGCGTTCGCGGTGATCGCGTTCACGACGAGCGACCTGTGGCCGGGGGCGGGGTGGAACTATGTCTTCGGCGAGGCGAGCCTGCGCGACCGTGTGGGCGTCTGGTCCATTGCGCGCTTCGGCGACCCGGAGACTGAGGAGGGATTCCGCTCGTGTTTGCGCCGGACCATGGCCACCGGCACGCACGAGACGGGGCACATGTTCACCATCGAGCATTGCACGGCTTACGAGTGCAACATGTGCGGCTCAAACAGCCTCTCCGAGGCCGACCGCCGGCCTCTGTCCGATTGCCCCGAGTGCATGGCCAAGGTGTGCTGGGCCACGCACGCCGATCCCTCCGCGCGTTATGCGAAGCTCTCGGAGTTTTGCGAGAGGCAGGGGCTGAAATCCGACGCCGAGCGGTTCAAGGCGCTCGCGGCGGCCTTGAGGTAGGGGCACGGCATGCCGTGCCCCTACTTGAGAGGCAGCTTCTTGAAGCAGAGAAACCAGTCCAGGCACGTCGTGTCCGGGCCGGGGTCCTTCACGCGATCTGCGGCGGCGCCGCAGGAGCCGGGCGGAGGGACGATGACGTCGTCGCCGGGTTGCCAGTTGGCGGGCGTGGAGACCTTGAACTTGTCGGTGGTCTGCATCGCGATCAGCAGGCGCTTGATCTCGGCGAAGTTGCGGCCGTTGGAGAGGGGGTAATAGATGAGCGCGCGGATCTTGCCTTCGGGGTCGATGAAGAAGACCGCGCGAACCGCCTGCGTGGTGCTCGCCGAGGGCTGCACCATCCCATACTTGCCCGCAACCTCCATCTTGATGTCCGTAATCACCGGGAACGTGACGGAGACGTTCTTCATCCCGTTCCACTCCATCGTTTCGATCTTGCGCAGCCAGGCGATGTGCGAGAAGTTGGAGTCGATCGACAGGCCGATGAGCTTGCAGTTGAGCGCCTCGAATTCGCCCAGCATCGACTGGAACGTCATGAACTCCGTCGTGCAGACCGGCGTGAAGTCGGCCGGGTGCGAGAACAGGATCACCCACTTGCCGGCGTAGTCTTTCGGGAAGTCGATGTTGCCCGCGGTGGTCTCGGCCTTGAACGCCGGGGCGGCCTCCCCGATGAGCGGCATGTGCGGCGCCTGCGGCATCAAGCGCGCGGCGGCCATCATCTGCACGCACATCGGGCAGGGCATGGGCATCCCGTGCATCGGGCAGACCATCGTCGCGGGGGGCGGCGCGATTGCGGCCGTCGGCTCGGCGGCAAAGGACTGCGCCTCGCGATGCTGGGAGACCGAAAAGACGACGGCGAACACGGCAACGGACATTGCTGCGACAGCTACGATTTGCCATCCCCGTGCGGTCATGAGGGCTCCTCCTCCGTGTGCTTGCGGCGGTTTCCGATGGACTTCGAACCGTGCGCATACTATACCACGGTGGGAAGAGGAGATCGGATAGGGTTTTTCCCGAGGAAGACGCGGGAATCGGGCGAGGGGGACCATGCGCGGGGGAATCGTTCTGGCGGTGCTCGCGGCGTGCGCTCCGGTGTGGGCGGGCGTGACGGCGCAGGAGTGGATCGTCGACGGCGTGCCGATTTCGGGCGTGACCTTCGTCGGGAAGGTTGAGTTGGGAGCCGCGGCGCCCGATGGCAAGGGGAAGTGCATCAAGGCGACGCTGGCGAAGGGCGCCGATTGGCCGGGGGTGACGATCGCGTTTGACGCCCCCCAGGACTGGACGAACGAGACCGCGCTCAAGTTCGACCTCATCCTTGATGCCGATAAGCCGGTGGCGTTCAACCTGCGCGTGGACCGCGTGGGGACGACGGACGCGGATTTCAAGTCGCGGTTCAATCTGGCCGGGGTGAAGGAACTGATGTTCCAGCCGGGGGCGAACGCGCTGCGCGTCTCCGTCGAGCGCATGGTGAACGGGCACCTCAACAATCCCGGCCTCGACGTGTCGAAGGTGACGAAGGTGACGCTCTTCGTCGCAAAGCCGGCCAGGGACCTGACGCTCAGCATCCGGCGCGTCTGGCTGGAGAAGGCGACGGTCGACATGCCGGAGTTTCCGCTCGCCGATTTCGTGCAGCGCGGGCTGGACGGGTGGAAGACGAGCGGGGGCCTCGCCGGTTCGCGCCCGGGGCCGAAGGGGTGGTTTGAGATCAACGTGAAGCCCCAGCCCGGCGCCGGCAAGGGGCCTGCGTACGCCGCGATGGAGTGCGACGCGCTGCCGACGTCCGACTGGCAGGGCTACGACCGCCTCGTCCTCGGGTGTGTGAACCCGCTGACGCGCGATCTGTCGATGGGCGTCAACCTGCTCGACCGCTCGGGCAAGGAGGTGATGTTCCGCTTCAAGGCCAAGCCCGGCCCGAGCGAAATCGAGATGCCTCTTGCCGCCGCGGAGATCATGGACCTCAGCCGCGTCGTCGACGTCAAGCTTCTCGTGTCGCCCCGGAGCGACATTGAGATGACCATCGGTCTCTCTCGCCTCGGCCTCAAACGCACCGAGGGGCGGCGGGTGACGCTCGTCGAGACCCCGGGCGAGGCGCCTGCGGCGGGAGACTGGGTCATCGATCTCTCCCGGTTCTACGACAGCCGAGGCGACCGTCGGCTCGCCGACCTTGTCCTCCGCGCCGACATCCCGGAGAAGCAGTTCGTCGTCCGGTGCCGCCCGGCGTCGACGAGCGCGTCCAGGCTGATCCTTCCGGCCGAGATCGCCTCGAAGTGCTTCAAAGCCGAGTGCTGGGCGACGGGTTTCTGCGTCAACCGCGGCGAGATGCTCGTCTACTACGCGACCGCAAAGCCGGCCGATGAGGCGGGCGTCACGTATCTGAGGTTCATTGGCGGCGTCGGCCCGTGACGCGCCGGTTTCGGAGCGAAACCATTGCGCTTCCGGGGCGAGTGCGGTAGAATACGCCGCGCTTGGGGCCCAATCAAGGAGACCATCGTGATTCGAATCGGCGTCATCGGATACGGCAACCGTGCCAACCAGGTCGTGCGTCTCGTGGAGCGGCTCGATCCCGCCGCGCGCATTGTGGCCATCGCGGACCCGGCGCAGGATGCGGTGAGGAAGCGGCTTGCGGGGGAGAAGTTCATCAAGGACAAGCCGGAAGACATCCGGTTCTACACCGACGCCGACGCGATGCTCGCGAAGGAGAAGGACCTCTCCGGCGTTTTCGTATGCACACGGTGCTCCCTGCACACGACGATGGCCTGCAAGGTGGCGAAGACCGGCCTGCCGCTCTATCTCGAGAAGCCCGTTTCGACGACGATGGCCGACGCGCGCAAGCTTGCCAGGGCGTTCGAGACCTCCAAGTCAAGGGTGGTCGTGTCGTTCCCGCTCCGCCTCTCGCAGCTCGTCGAGGTGCCGCGGAAGATGATTGCCGCGGGCGAGATCGGCACGCTCGAACAGGTGCAGGCCGTGAACAACGTCCCCTACGGCGCCGGGTACTTCCGGAACTGGTATCGCGACTACGAGGAGACGGGCGGCCTGTGGCTTCAGAAGGCGACGCACGACCTCGACTACATCAACTACATCATGGGCGAGGAGCCGACGACGATCTTCGCGATGGAGTCCCAGCGCGTCTTCGGCCGCCGCAAGCCGAAAGGCCTCACGTGCGACAAGTGCAAGGAGTTCGAGACCTGTCCCGAGAGCCCGTACGCCGACTTCTTCCCCAGGTTCCGCCGGGAACAGGTGGACGTTGAGGCGCGGAAGTGCGTCTTCAGCAAGGACATCAACCCGGGCTACTCCGACAACGGCAGCGCGCTCATCGAATACGCCAGCGGCCGGCACGCGACCTACTCGCAGAACTTCTTCGTCTCCGGCTCGGCCGGGTTCCGCGGGGCCACGCTCATCGGCTATAAGGGCTCGATCTCGTTCGACTGGTATTCCGGCAAGGTGAAGGTCGTGAAGCACCACCGTGGCCGGACGGACATCCTTGACTTCGGCGACGTGGACGGCCATGGCGGGGGAGACGAGGAACTGGTTCGCAATTTCATCGACCTCATGCGCGGCGGACGGGTGTCGCGCTCGCCCATCGAGGCGGGAATCCTGAGCGCCTATCTCTGCCTCAAGGCGCGCGAGTCGGCGCAGACGCGAACGGTGCAGAAGGTGGACGTCTCGGAACTCACGGCGCGGTCGAAGCGGGCTTCTCGTCGGTGAACCTGACGGGCAGCGAGATCCCGTCGATGTCGTAGAGGCAGAAGTGCAGGTGCGGGGCGGTGCTGGAGCCGCTGTTTCCGGCCTTGCCGAGAATCTGCCCTGCCTTGACCGAGTCGCCCTTGTGGACGGAGATGGTGCCGGCCTTCAGGTGCGCGTAGAGCGTGAACTCCCCGCCCGCGTGGCGGATGGCGACGGAGTTCGCATCGAGAAAGCTCCCGGGCCTTCCGAGCGGGGCGTCCGGCTTCCCGTCGACCACCGCAATGACCTCGCCCGCCGCCGCGGCCAGGACGGGGGCGCCATAGGTGTAGTAGTCCTCGACACTCTTTCCGTTCCCTGCGGCGATCTTCCCCCCGTCGTTTACCTTGACGAAGTCGATGGCGTTATACATGTAAGCCGTGAGGTGATGGTCGGCGCCTTCGGCGGCGAGGAGATTCCCGTCGAGCGGCCGGCGGTAGGCATTCTTCTGCTTGTATTCGGCGAGATACGGCTGGATGAGCTTGAGGGCCTCGGGCTGCTCCGGCCTGGCCATGAGCGCCCGGCGCAGGGCCAACTCCGCGTTCTTCGACTGGCCCTTGGCCGCGAAGTCCTTGGCGATGCGCAGGCAGGCGGCTGAGGCCGAGTCGCCGAAACCGAGCATCGCGCGGGCGATCTGCTTCGACGGATCGGGGACCCAGTTCTTGCCCTCGCGACGGAAGCCGAGCGCGTCGCGTGCTCCGGCATGGTCGGGGTCGGCCTCAAGGGCGCGATTGTAGTAGGTGTCGGCGTCCTCATACTGGAGGTGGTCGTCGAGCCACTTGCCGACGGCGCAGAATCCGTTTGCCCCACCGGCGAGGCTTGCGCCCTTGAGGCGGTCGATCTCGTTCTTCTCGGCCGGGCTCAGCTCGATGCGCTCGACGGCGGCTCGCGGGATGAACGATGTTCGCGTCTCCGTGGCGCACGAGACCTCGTTGCCCGCAACCCGGCAATTGCCCTGGTAGCGCCGGCCGTCGCGCAGGATGACGATTTCGCCGAACGCCGCTGCCGCGATGAGCAGGAGGACAATGGTCGCCGGGACCGCGATCCGTGCCCTTGAAGATTGCACGCGGCGGGGTATCATTGAGTGGGCCTCCTGCGCCGGTTCGATAGTCACATTATTCATCACTGCGCGGCGGATTCAAAGGACATTTCCGATGGGCGTGAAAGGGATTACTCTGGCTGTGGGACTTGCGCTTGCGGCGGCGCTCTTTGCGGCGCCCGACGAGGCCAAGCTGACGCCTGCGCAGGAGGCTGCGATCAACCTGATGAAGGAGAGACTGGGCGCGGGCTTCACCGTGAAGCGCATGGGCGTCCTCGTCGTGGCCACGGACCTTGAGGGCGACGCAGCCGCCGCGGTCGAGAAGTCGGTGATTGCTCTTCAGGACGCGCTCTACAGGGACTTCTTCGTCAAGCGTCCGACCGGGGTGTTCAAGGTCGCGCTTTTCAAGGACAACGTCTCACTCCGCGCGAACGCGAAGAAGCTTGCCGTGAAGAGCGCCGTGATGCCGGCGGGCGGGTTCTACCTGCCCTATGAGCGCGTGATCTGCGCCGAGATGGATGCCGGGGGGATGTGGCTGGCGCAGCACGAGATCACGCACGCGCTCCTGCATTCCGACCTCGGCCGCGAGGACTGGCCGAAGAGCACGGTGCCGCCGTGGATCGACGAAGGGATCGCGATGCTGATGGAGTCGGCGCCCATCAAGGACGGCTCGCTTGTCATCAAGGCCGATTGGCGGCTGCCGCAGGCCGTGGCCCTCGCGCAGGCCGGCAAGATGCCGAAGCTGCGGGACCTGATGAAGATGGACTTCGCCGCCTACAACACGCCGGGGCCGAACCGGATGCTCTACGACGTGGAGGCTCGGGCGTTCCTTCTCTGGCTGCACGAGAAGGGCCAGTTGATGTCGTTCTACAAGGCCTACCGCTCGAATCTCGCCTCGGACCCGACGGGCGTGAAATTCGTCGAGAAGGCGATGCAGAAGACGCTCGATGAGATCGAGGCCGAGTGGCTGGACTGGCTCAAGGCGAAGGCGGCGGCTGGTCCGGCTGCGAAGTGACGGGGTTCAGCGCGAACCATCCTCCCTCGAACGACGCGAGCCACTCCGCGCCCGTGCAGGTGAACCGCGAGACGGTCCCGCGCTCGAAATCATCCGGTCCCGTGATGCGGCGCGACTGGAGGTCGGCCGAGCACCAGCGGAGCGTCTCGGCTTCGCGGCTGGTCCGGGGGCCGAGGAAGTGGTCGCCTCCGTCGGTGTAATGGACCTCGTGTTCGATCCCATGGCGGATGAGTTCTCTCTCAAGCGCCCGCGCGTGCTCGACGGGGACGAGATCGTCCGCGGTGCCGTGCAGCGTGACGACCTTGTTCCGGATGCGCTCCACCCAGCGGGCCGGCGAGCGGATTTCGGCCTGTGCGCCCCTGAAATCGACCTGGATGTCGGGCGAGAGGGGCACGGCCATGTCGGTGATGCCGCAGGCGTTGATCGCGAGCGCGAAGGTGTTCGGTGCGAACTCCGCGGCCAACAGGACGATGTGCCCGCCCTGGCTTCCGCCCCAGGCGAAGGTGCGCGAAGGGTCGCACCGGGGGAAATCGAGTTTGACTCGCCTGAGGCAATTGAGCGCGTCGGCCACCTGCAGGTGAGAGAAATCGTAGGGATCGCGGCCGCCGATCTTGCCGCGCCCGGAGTCGCGGCCGCTGTCGCGATACTCCGGTGACACGCAGATGAGGTTGAACCGCGCGGAGAAGTCGGCCATCATTGCCGCGTACTGAAATCGGTGGTTGCCCAGCCCGTGGACAACGAGGAGAAAGCCCGTCTCGGGCGTCACGGGGTCGGGCAGCGTGTAGCAGCCGATGACGTCGCGGTTCTGGCTCCAGACGACGAAGTCGATGGGGGCGCTCATGGGAATCCTTGCGTGGTGTCCGCCTGATGCGGAGGATATCTGGACAGCGGGGGAGAATTGTAGCCGGGAAGGGCGCAATGTCAATGAAAAGCCTCCGTCGGCGGCTTCGAGGAGATGCGCCGAAATCCCCTCTTGCAGGCGGGGCCGGATTGTGTAAAATGCACGGCCATGGCGCCACCTGAAGCCACACACCTCGGCCGCGAGTCCGCCTGGCGAAGGAAGCATAATCGCCTGGGCTACCTTTACGTCATGCCCGCGGTGATCTTCTTCCTCCTTATGACCGCCTGGCCCCTCGCGAGGTCGTTCTACCTCTCGTTCTACGACTACTACCTCCTCGAGCCCGAGCACACGAAGTTCGTCGCCCTCGGCAATTACGCGAAGGCCGCCACCGAGGACGTCAACCGCGAGCCGTTCGTCAACACGCTCAAGTTCACCGTGATGTTCGTGCCTCCCTACGTGCTCGTCGGCCTGGTCATCGCGGTGATGCTGCACGAGGTCCGGCGGGGGGCGGCCCTCCTGAGGACGATGATATTCATCCCCGTCGTCGTGAGCATGGCGGTGAGCGCCGTGCTCTGGATACTGTTCTACAATTCCACGTTCGGCCTGGGGCAGAAGGCCATCGTCTGGTTCGTGGGGGAGAACCATGCGCCCGACGGGGGCGTTCTCGGCTCCGCGGCCTGGGCCATGCCGGGCATCGCGCTGATGTGTCTCTGGAACGGCGTCGCCATCAACATCATCCTCTTTCTCGTCGGCCTCGAGCGCATCCCGGACGACATGTACGAGGCCGCGCTCGTCGACGGGGCCGGTGCCTGGCAGCGGTTTCGCTACGTGACGCTGCCGCAGCTTCGGGGGACGATGGTGCTCGTGGTGCTCCTCTCGGTCATCGAGTCGCTCAAGGTCTTCGGCCAGCCCTACGTGATGACCGGCGGAGGCCCCGCGGACTCGACGAAGACCTACGTCATGCGGCTTTATGAACTGGCCTTCCGCTCGCGCACGTTCGAGATGGGCTACGCCTCAGCGCTGGCGTATTCCCTGGCGGCGATCATCTTCGTCTTCTCCGTGTTCGTCTGGCGCTTTAACAGGAAGGCCGAGTAGGCATGGCGGTGCGAAACCCCATATCCCGGACGGTGCTCTGGCTCAGCCTCCTGGGCGTGGGGATTCTGAGCATCCTGCCGTTCGTCTGGGTCATCGCCGCTTCGTTCAAGGACGAGAAGGCCATACGCAAGGACGGCGTCTGGCCGTGGCAGTCGTACCAGGTCCAGCGGACGGCTCCGTCCGGCGAGTCGGTCGGCGTCACCGAGCACGTGACGCTCAGCAACTACCGCCAGGTCGCAACGAAGGTGACCGGGCTTTCGACCTACTACGTGAATACCGTCTATCTCGCCGTCGCCGGGACCTTCCTGTCGCTCCTCGTCGGGACCCTGGCGGCCTACGGCTTCGCGCGGTTTCGATTCCGGGGGAACATGCTGCTCTACGGCCTGTTCCTCTTCACGATCATGATCCCCGGCGAGGTCACGCTCATCGGCCGGTTCGAGCTGATGGTACGCCTGCACCTGCTCGACACGATTACCGGGCTCCTGGCGGCTTACGTGGCGGGGAACCTGCTGCTGGTCATATTCATCATGCGCAACGTCTTCGAGTCCATCCCGCAGGACCTGCTTGACGCCGCGATGATCGACGGGGCGTCCTCGTGGCAGGTCTTCTGGGAGGTCATGATACCCATGGGGCGCAACGGCCTTGCCGCGTGCGGCATCCTTACGTTCCTCTCCATCTGGAACGAGTTCTTCTTCGCCCTGACGTTCACGTTCCGCGCCGAGACGCGGACGCTGCCGGTCGGCATCACGATGCTGCGCTCGCAATGGGGCGTCATGGACGTCGGCGTGCTCTTCGCGACGGTGCTCCTGTCGTTCCTGCCGATCGTGATCGTGTTCATCCTGCTTCAGCGATACTTCGTCCGCGGCCTCTCCGCGGGCGCGCTGAAGGCGTAGGGGACTTTATGGTCCGCTGGACGTGCATTATCCTGGCCTCGGTCATCCTCGCGCTGAGCGCGGCGGAACTGATCTGGCACCGCACGCCCGTCGAGGTCTTCCGCGGGCGCGAGGCGGAGGGGGCGAAGGGGGTCAGCGTTGTCCGCGTGGGCATCGCGTCGTGGCAGGCGGGGGAGTTCCCCTTCGCCGAGGCGGTCCGCCGATATGAAGAGGCGCAGGGCGGCCGGGTCAAGGTGTTGGTCACGACGCTGCCGGAGGACTCGCTGAACGCGATGCTCCTGTCGTGGCACTTCGGCCGCACGGAATACGACGCGGTCCTGGCGTGGGCCGACGAGGAGATATTTCCGTTCATCGACTACAACCGGAACTCGCCCGACCCCGCGGCGCGCAGCTTGATCGTCGACGTCCGCGAGTATCTCACGAAAGAAGAACTGGCCTCGTTCGTCCCGGCCATGTTCGGCGGCTGCACTCGGAAGGACGAGGCCACGGGCGCGCAGCGGAGCTACGAGATTCCGTGGATGGGCGAGGTGCTGGCCCTCAACTATAGCCGGGAGTTCTTCAAGGCCCGCGGGGTCAAGGGCGTCCCCCAGACGTGGGAGGAGGTCGAGGCGGCCTGCGAGAAGCTCAAGGGGCTGAAAGACGAGAGCGGCAACGAGATTGCGCCGATTGCGCTCAACTTCGCACAGCGCGGGTTCTTCGCGCAGAACTGCTACGTCCCGCTTCTGGCCGCCTACAAGGGCGAACGGGGCATCCTGGACTCGAAAGGAAGGCTCGACGTGTCGAGCCCCGAGTGCGCGCGGGTGTTCGAGACGCTCAAGCGTTGGTACGACAGGGGCTACATCAGCCGGCACGCGTTCGTCAGCGACGACGTCGAGAAGGACCTCGAAGTCGGCGTCACGGCCATGTATCCGCACTGGCAGAGTCGCGGGCTGTGGGCCGTCGCGAAGCAGAAGCCGGGCGCCGTTGGCATCGCCCCCACACCCGGCGCGCGCGAGGCCGGGTCGCTGGTGGCTACCTACGGGTGCATCATCCCGAAATGCGCCCCGAATCCGAAGCAGGCCGTGGAGGTCTGCTACGAGATCTTCTGCACGGACAAGTACGGATTCCAGAGCGGGGTGTCCAAAGGATTCCCGGATCCGGTGACGGGCAATATCTCCAAGGGCGGTAAGATGCCGGTGCTGAGGTCCATCTACGCCGACCCGGAGTTGCCCGAAGGAATCCGTGCCCTGGCCCCGGCGCTGGAGAAGGGCTACTGCGCGCCCGACCCGCTCAACTGGGCCAAGGTGTCCGACATCATCGTCGTCGAGTTCCAGCGATATCTCCGGGGCAGCACCCCCACCGCCGAGGCCGCCCTCGCCAAAGTGCACAGGCGTATGGCCGCGGAAGTCTATGGCGACTAGCGTCCAGCGTCCGGCCTTGAACTTCCCGCGCCCATCTTCTATACTGCTTGCCTTTGACCGGAGAAGGCCGTGAGATACGCCGTCTGTCTGGCCATCGTGCTTGCGTTGGGCGCCCAGTCGTGGGCCGCGGCGCCTTCGGCCAACAAGGGCCGGCGGGGCACGTATAAGTGCGCGACGAGCCGGCCGAACTATTCCTATTTCGTGCGGGTGCCGTCCACCTACTCCGAGAGGAACCCCGCGGGGATTCACGTCTACATTCACGGGGACGGATGCGCGAACACTGCCGAGCCTTACCTGGACCTGTTCTCGAAGTTCTTCCTTGAGCCGCACAACCTGATCGGCATCGACGTGGAGTTCGACGACAACACAAACTGGGTGGACGTCGACGGCAAGGCCGCCGCGGTGATGGAGGCGGTCGAGCAGACGATCGCCGACTACAAGGTCATCCGCGGCCGGGGAGTCCTCTCCTCTCACTGCGGCGGCGCCAACACGCACTGCGCGGTGATCGAGAAATACGGCGCCGGGCCGGCTCGGAGCGCGTCGTGGCCTTTCAGCCATTGCGCGGCCTACGCACCGCGCTTCGACCGCAGCGCGAAGTTGGCGCCTGAGATGAGTTGGTTCTTGTGCGCCTCGGACGGGGAGTGGGCCGGAGCATCGATCGGCGCGGACGCTGTGGCGCGGATGCAGGACCTGATGGCTCGTGCCGCCAAGGGCGAGTGCGCCGACGTCTATCTGAAGCCGACGAAAGGCCAGCAGCACTGGAAGGTCTTCGGTTCGGATGCCCGCTGGCTCGACGACCGCGACCTCGCCGAATCGTCGAGGATATTTGGACGCTCGGACCTGGCCTTCTCGGGGTTTCTCTACGAGCCGGACTTTGCCGAGTCTGAGCTTGTTCCGATCGTGAAGGCGGCGAACGCGCTTCATCTTGGCCCGGCGGCGGCAGGCCTCGATAAGTTGCTGGCGCGGAAGGACCTTGCTTCGGACCTTCGGGCGAAGGCGGAACTCGTCAAGGCGAAGCTTGCTCTGCGCGTGGAAACGGTGCTTGCGCTTTCGAGGCAGATGTCGGTCGAGGATCCGGTGCTCTGGTGCTGGTATTCGAAGGTCTTCACTCGACAGCTGGCGGGGCACCCGAGGGAGACGGAATTCAGGAGAGTTGTCCCGCCGACGCTCGAACAGGAGCGCGTCGCATCGTGGGGCTTTTCGCAATTCTCCGCGCGCGCCGGCGACTGGTTTCTTCCTGCCGGGATGCTTCGTCCGGAGTCCGTGAACATCATTCGGGACCTCCGCGCCAGGGTCGGCGCAAGGTCCTCCCTTGGCCGCATGGCGGGCGAGTTTCTCATGATGCAGTAGTTTCGGAAGAGGAGCGACAATGCACGCTGTCTCTGGCTTCCGCAGCGACAAGTGCGCGCGGCCGACGCCCGAGATGGTGTTGGCGATGGGCTCGTGCGAGTGGGGGGATGGTCTTTATGAGGGCGGCCGCACGTACGCGAACTCGAACGCCTCGCCGGCGAGGTCACGGGAAAGGAGGCCGCGATCCTGTGTCCGTCGGTGGAACCGGCCGACACGAACAGGGTCTTCGTGACGCTTCGAAAGCATGACGGGAACCGCGTTGTAGCCGCGCTGGAGAAGCGGGGTGTGCTGGCGTATCACTTGGGCACGGGGCGGCTTCGGTTCGTGGCCCATCGAGACATCGACCGC
>JBBIVY010000069.1:14979-21536 GCA_037439485.1 Planctomycetota bacterium
GACATCGACCGCTGCGTGGCCGAGGTGTCGCGAGTGCTTCGCGGAAAGGGCGGGCGATGAGCATAACGCCGTGGGTTGCGATTGTGCATGATCGGTAATGTTCGAATTCGCCTCGGATCTGCTGCTGGTGCGATTCAAGGACTGTGACGACTTTGCGAAGGACGCTCGCTGGCTCAACCGGGCTTTGGCAGGGCTGCCGGCAAAGTGAGGACCGGATGGAATATCGAACGCTGGGCTCATCGAAGCTGATGGTGTCGAGGGTCTGTCTTGGCACGTGGTCTCTCATCGGCGACGAGACGTGGGGCGAGCAGCCGGAGCATGCGTCGATGAGCGCGATCGACGCGGCGCTCGACGCTGGGATCAATTTTCTTGACACGGCCGAAATGTATGGCGCCGGGCGGAGCGAGGAGATGATCGGCCGGGCGCTCGCGGGTCGGCGGGGGAAGGTCGTGCTGGCCTCCAAGGTCGGCTCCCAGAGCCTGCGCCCCGAGGCCTTGAGAGAGCACTGCGAGGCGAGCCTGCGCCGATTGCAGACGGATTACTTGGACCTCTACCAGATTCACTGGCCGAACCCCGAGGTCCCGCTGGCCGAGACGCTCGGGGCGATGGAGGAGTTGAAGCGCGCCGGGAAGATTCGCGAGATCGGCGTTTCGAACTTCGGCGTCAGCTACCTCCGCGAGCCCGCCCTCGCGGGGCGCGTTGTGAGCAACCAGGTGTGCTACTCGCTCCTCTGGCGGCCCGCGGAGTTCGAGGTGGCGCCGGAATGCGCGAGGATGGGACTGAGCGTGCTCTGCTATAGCCCCCTCTGCCAGGGGCTCCTCACGGGCAAGTTCCGTTCAGCGGCGGACGTTCCGACGGGGCGCGCGCGGACGCGTCTCTTTGCGAAGAGTCGGCCGAGGTCGCGCCACCGCGAGCACGACCGGGAGGAATTAGTCTTTGATGCGATATGGCTCGTGAGGGCGATTGCGTCGGAGATCGGCCGGCCGATGAACCACGTCGCCCTCGCGTGGCTCCTGGCGCAGCCGCAGGTGGCGTCGGTCGTCTGCGGGGCGCGCACGGCGGGACAGGCGCTTGACAACGCAAAGGCGGCGGACATTCTGCTCGACCCGCAGGACGTCGAGCGGCTCTCGGATGCCACGGAGGCCGTGAAGCGGGACGTGGGTCCGAACGTGGACATGTGGCAGAGCGACTCCAGACTTGAAAGGAAGAAATGATGGCGATTCGCAACAAGACGCAGGCGCCCGCGAAGCTCGAACTCATCGCCCCGGACCCGAAGGTCCACGCAGAGGACATGATTGAACTCATCAGCCGGACCTTCTCGCAGGCCGGCTATTACAACTTCCGCGACCTTTGCCGCAAGGGCTACGTCATCGGCAGCCACTACGACTGGGCGAGTTCGCGGATCGGCCTGGTGAACGGTCGCATCGTCACACATTATGGCGTGTGGGATTGGCGGATGCGCGCAGGCTCCGGCGTGCTTCGCGTGGGCGGCATCGGCGTCGTCGCGACCGACCCGGATTTCCGCGGCAAAGGCTACATGGCCGAGACCATCGGCGCAACGCACGAGGCGATGCGTTCGAGCGGCTACGACATGGCGATGCTCTTCGGCATACGGGATTTCTATCACCGCTACGGCTACTGCCGCGCGTGGGCGGATAACGCCTATTACGTCGAGCGAGCGCGTCTGCCGAAGGGCTCGCCGAAGCGACCGTTCAGGGAGTTCCCGGACCTCGCGTCCGACGAGGTCGCGCGGCTTCACAACCGCGAGAACGCCGCTCTGACGGGCACGGCGGTTCGTCCGACGTATCGGAGGATGTGTCATGACGACCGGAGCCGCAAGGCATACCGCTGGGACGACGCGCGCGGCCGGCTCGCCGGGTACGTCTACGTCACGACAAAGTGGGGCAAGTTCGAGTGCATTGGCCACGGCGGCGACGTCGAGGAAGTTCTCAAGGTTCTGGGCGCGCTCATGAAGCGCGCCGGCTACAACGAGATCAAGTTCTTCGGGGTCCACTACGATAGCGATCTAGGCCGGTGGCTCCGCCGCAACAATTCCCGCAAGGAGATCAACTTCGTGAAGAGCGGCGGCCCCATGGTCCGCACCCTCAACCTGGCGACCTCGCTCGGCAAGCTCTCGGGCGTTCTGTCCAAGCGCCTTCGCGAGTCGTGCCTTTCGGGATGGTCCGGCAAGCTGCTCGTCGAGGACAGCAGGGAGTCCGCCGTGCTCGAAATCCGCCGCTCGCGCGTGTCGGTGAGCCCGTCCGCGAAGACGCGTCACTCCATCCGCGGCGGCAATGAGATCGCGCAACTCCTCATCGGCACGGACGATCCCGGCGAGGTCATCGACTCCGCCGACATGAGTCTCAGCGGGGACGCGAAGGCGCTTGCTCCCGTGCTTTTCCCCAACCAGCACCCCAACCTCGCCGCCTGGGACCGATTCTAGGGTCCCGGGCGCCGGGGGCCTCGTTACATGCCGCTTACAAACGGAACGCTCTTCTGTGCGATAATATCTCCAGTGGGATGGAGACCATTTTCACATAGAGGAGACGGGCCATGGGTAAGCATTGGGTGATGGGGCTTGGGGTTGTTGCGGCGATCGCCGTGTGTGGCGCCTGCTTCGCGGGGTCGCTGCCGGAGTTGACCGTGAAGACGTCGCGCGTCGTCATCTACAAAGACGGCTACTGCATGTTCGTGAAGGAGGTCACGGGAAGCGTCGATGCGTCGGGGAAGGCGGTGATCCGCAAAGTCCCGGACGCGATGGCGCTGGGGACCTTCTGGCTGACGACGGAAGCAGGGGCCTCGGTGGCCTCGGTGGCCTCGCAGGAGACGGTTGTTCGGAAGGGTCAGAGCGAGGTCCGGCGCACGATTGAGGTGACGATGCCGAAGGGCACTCCTCCGGGGCCGGTGAAGCTGCAGCTTCAGCACTTCGGTCCGGGCGTGCGGTGGATTCCCACCTATCGCATCGCGCTCGGCAAGGACGGCATGGCGCAGATGCTGATGCAGGCGGAGCTTCTGAACGAGTCCGAGGATCTGCGTGACGCCGAGGTGGAACTCGTGGTAGGGGTGCCGAACTTCCGGTTCAAGGACGTGCCGTCGGCGATGACGCTGGAAGGCAGCCTGCGGAATTTCCTGCTCCAGGTGGCGCCCGCGCTTATGGGCCAGTCGATGTCGAACGCGCTCTTCAGCCAGCGCGCAGGGGAGTTCCGCGGAGACATGGGCGTTCCGGCCCCAGCGGTGACGGCCCCTGGCGTTCCCGCGATTCCGGGCATGCTTGTCGGCGAGGGCGCGCAGGATCTCTTTACGTATCACCTCCCCGGGCTCAGCCTCGACGTCGGCGAGCGAGGCGCGGTGCCGGTGTTCTCGGGCAAGGTTCCGTTTCGCCACCTCTATACCTGGGACGTTCACATGGGCCGCACGTCGGCCGAGTCGTTGCCCGGTGTGGGGGCGCACGCGTCGCCGGTGAAGCTCCTCAAGAACGAGGTGTGGCACCTGGTGGAACTCACGAACACGACCGCTGTTCCGTGGACGACGGGAACAGGCTTCTTCATGGACGGCTGGCTGCCGGTCGGCCAGGAGCTTCTGACCTACACCTCCGTGGGCGGCAAGTGTCAGATTCCCATGACGGTCGCGGTCGACGTGCGGGGAACGTTCGGCGAAGAGGAAACCGGGCGGGAGCTCAAGGCGATGCGTTACAATGACTCCGACTACACACGGGTCACCAAGAAGGCCGCGCTGCACGTAACGAACTACAAGAAGGAAGCGGTTACGCTCATCGTCACCTGCTCCCTCGGCGGCAACGTGAGCAAGGCCTCGGACGACGGAAAGATCACCGTGGGCGACTACACGCGCGTGGACTGGAGCAGCGACAGGGCGTATGAGACGTATAGCCCTGGACTGAACGGCCACAGCGACATTTCGTGGGAGTTCACCCTCGACGCGGGCAAGACGAAGGACCTGACCTGCGACTACGTGTTCTACGTCCGCTGAGAGAGCACTGGAAACCGAGCCGGGTTCGTGGCACAATAGAGGCACGGGCCGAGGGAGGCCGGAGGAGGCGGGAATGGACCGAAAGCGCATCCTGGTCATCGAGGACGACGGCGCGATACGCCGGGGCATCGTGGACGCCCTGGGGTACGCCGGTTATATCGCCACCGAAGCCGGCCGCGCGCCCGAGGGACGCGAGAAGGCCCTGCGCTCCGCCTGCGATCTGGTGCTTCTCGACCTTGTGCTGTCGGGCGGCGACGGGTTCGACATCCTGCGCGACGTGAGGACGGAGCGTCCCGGACTGCCGGTGATCATCCTTACCGCCCGGGGCGAAGAGGACGACCGCGTGCGCGGGCTTCAGCTTGGCGCGGACGATTACATGGTGAAGCCGTTCAGCGTCAAGGAACTCCTTGCCCGCGTCGAGGCCGTGTTGCGCCGGTCGCCCGAGCGGCCGAAGAGGGTGGCGAAGGTGGCGATCCCGAAGGGCACCGTCGACCTCGGCCGCAGCGAGATCCGCTTCGACGACGGCGCGCGCACGGAGCTTTCACAGATCGAGGCGAGCCTCTTCGAATACCTGGCCGGAAACTGCGGCCGGGTCATCTCCCGCGATGAGCTGCTCCAGCGCGTCTGGCAGATGGACCCGCGGGGCCTGGCCACGCGCACCATCGACATGCACGTGGCGCGCCTGCGCGAGAAGCTTCGCGACAACCCGCTCAACCCGGGCGTCATCCGCACCGTTCGCGGCCGCGGCTACATGTTCTCCGCCGGCGGAGGCCCGTCATGAAACGCGCGTGGATCACGTGGGTGCTCTTCGCTGCGGCGATTGTCGTGGCGCTCGCCGCGATGGCCTGGGTGAGCGTGACGGCCCTTCGCCTCGACCGCGCCCGCGCCGAGTCGGAGCGGCAGGCCTACATCGAGGAGAACGTTCGCCTCGCGCTCTGGCGTCTCGACTCCGCGGCGGCGCCTCTCGTGGCGGGCGAGGGGGCGCGGGCGCTGGGGGATATCCGGGGCGTCGACACCGCGGCGTTGACAAAGGCCGGGGGAAAGAGCGGCAGGAGCGTGCCGGTTCTTTCGACGGTCCTGCCCTCGCCGTTCGTAGTCGCCTATTTTCGGCTCGACTGCGATGGGAACCTGGTTGCCCCTCTGCAGATGAAATGGGCCTTCGATAGCCGGGGCAATCCCTCGATGGTGATCGTTCCGGACAATGATCCGAAGCGCACGGAAGGCGGGCTTGGGGTGTTGCGCGCGATCCTCGACTATAAGTCCCTCGATGCGGCGCTGGGGGGAACGGCCCATCCGTCCGCGTCTTACTACGTGAATGGAGAGAACCCGCCCGCGCAGGATCAGCCCGCCGTGCAGAACAGGCAGCAGGCGTGGCGGGGGCAGGACTACCAGAACGAACGCAACGGCATGGAATACCAGGCGCGGTATCAGAGCAACGTCGGGTTAAACTCCATGGCGCAGAAGACCTTCGCGAACAACGAGTCGTTTCCCGTCGTCGCCGGCGGAGACCTGATGCGCCCGATTTGGGTCAAGGGCTCGCTGGTCCTGGCGAGACGGTCGACTTGGTTGAACGTTCCCTGCATCTACGGCTGTCTTGTCGACTGGCCGGCGCTGAGAGGCCAACTGCTCGGGGCCGTGCGCGAGATCCTGCCGAATGCGACGCTGGAGCCGTGGCGAGGGCCCTCGGAGAATCGCGGCGAGAGCCTTATGGCCGCGCTGCCGGTGAGGCTCGTGCCCGGGGCGGTGACTTGGGAGGCGGCTCCGGGGCTTTCCGCGGTCGAAACGTCACTGATCGCCGCGTGGGCGTGCTTTATCGTGGCGGGCGCCGCCGTGCTCGTGCTGCTGGTCGGCGTGATGAAGCTCAGCGAGCGGCGGGGCGCGTTCGTATCGGCCGTGACGCACGAATTGCGGACGCCGCTGACGACGTTCCGCATGTATACCGAGATGCTCGAAGCCGGCATCGTGCGCGACGAGGAGACGAAGAAGAAATACGTGAGCACGCTCAAAACCGAGGCGGAGCGGCTGGGGCACCTCGTCGAGAACGTGCTCGCCTATGCGCGCCTCGAAAGCGGGCGGGCGAGGGGGAGGATCGAGCCGGTGAGCCTCTCGGCGCTGGCGGGGCGCGCTCGGGAATTGCTTTCGGCGCGGGCAGAGCAGGCGGGCATGAAGCTTGTGTTCGAGGCCGAGGGCGGCGCGGAGAAGACGACGGTCCTCGCGGATGCTTCCGCGGTGGAGCAGATACTCTTCAACCTTGTGGACAACGCGAGCAAGTATGCCTCGGACGCGGAGGACAAGCGGATACACCTTTCAGTTCGGGCCACGCCGGGCGGGGGCGGGATTGGCGTTTGCGACCACGGGCGGGGGATTCTGCCGGAGGAGTCCCGGCGGTTGTTCCGGCCCTTCCACAGGCACGCGCGCGACGCGGCGGGGCGCGCTCCGGGAATCGGCCTCGGCCTTGCGCTCAGCCGGCGTCTGGCCCGGGAGATGAACGGGGACCTGCGCTCGGAGCTTCGTCCGGGAGACGGCGCGTGCTTCATCCTCACGCTACCCACGGCGAAGGCGTAGCTTAG
>JBBIVY010000070.1:0-12912 GCA_037439485.1 Planctomycetota bacterium
TATCCTTCCGAAGATGCTGAACAGCAAGAATAATTAACAGAGCCACTTGCGCTTGATATAATCTCGCCGAGAGGTTGTCCAGCGAAGTTCGGGCGAGTCAATCTCATGCGGGAGGGGTTAAATGCATCCTCGGCGAAGTCCCGCCCTCGGGACTGAATCGGGATGACGACCGCATAGTTTCCTCTCCCTCCGGGAGAGGGTGAGGGATGCTGCACAATCGAACAAGGGGCCGACCCGCGCAAGCGAGTCGGCCCCGTTCATTGTATCAGGCATGCCGTTGCACAAAGGCAGACCGGCAAGATACCGACCTTCTCCGATGGTCTTGCGGCGGCGCGGCCACAAAGCGGCTGGATAGCGGCCCTTCGTATGACCCAATGGGATGTCCATAACGGGTGCGGCACCAACATGTTAGGTTGATGAAGCCCTCTGGCTGTCGGCCTTGACTGTTGCGCTGATAGATAGTTAGCAGTCGCGAAAACACAACACAAAGAAAAGCCATGCTGGCTTGACACACGCGCCGTATGTGATATCATGTACGAACCGTATATCTCCGGTAGAAGACGGTGCTTAAAGGCGGCCAGAGCAGGCTTGGCACGCGCTCCGGCCAAACAACATGATGGCGCGTGACGGCGAACCGGGAGGCGGAATCTAAGGAGGATTGTGAATGTCTGAACGCGGGACCGGAAACGATCACAACGTCATTCGCCATTTGGTGATAGGCGTCTCCTCTCATGTGCTGGCTATTGGCTTCTTCACTCTGGGCGAGAAGCTTGGCGGGCTTCTGACTCCAAATGAGCGAACCGTGCCCGTCATTTCCGGCGTCGTCCTCCTTTTGTCCTCTCTCGCGCTGTGCGAAGTCGTTATCCGATTCATCATTAAGTCCAAGTGGGGCATGGTTAGGGATATATGGTATTATGTACTGCCGTTGGCCCTCTTCTTCTGGCCCTACGACATGAGGCTTGAGATACGGGCTCAACGGGAAGTCATCGATAAGCAGCAGCTCATCCTGGAGAAGCTCATCCGCACGGGCCTCCAGGCGCAGCTTATCGCATGGCAGGCGCTCTCTCCGGATGATAAGAAGGAGGCCTTGAGCAGCATCAGTTCTGAAATGCGTGGCTGGACTGACCCGCAACGGGCCGTCGTGGCCAGCGCGCTGCACAACCACATGTCGGAGATCGCACGATCCGACGACGAGAGCCTCAGCCTCCTTGAACAAGCCTTTGCCTCTCTTGCCTCAATTCCGCCCGATCAGAGTCCAGGAACGTGGCGGGTGATATTTTACATGCTTGAGGATGTGTATGCCAACAGCGGTAACTATCCTCTGCGGTTCCGACAGGACCTCGTTAAACACGTGAAAGCCGCTTGCATGGCAGTGGATCCCAATGGTGTGAACTTCGTGCATCTTCAGGGTGTTGTGGACAAGCTTATGCATGAGCCCGATGAAAACATCGCGGCGGATCTTTTATACGGCGTGGACGACCAACGCTGCCCGGCCCCCGTTCGCAACAGGGTCTTCGCGGCCGCCGTCAACCGTGCTCTGCGGCTTCCTTCACAGTTCGGCTGGCGCCTTCTGCAGTTCCTGGAACAGATGAAGGAGCGGGTCTTCTGGCTCGATTTACCTGTTCTGCAGCAACTGGTCATGTCTGCCAACGGGAACGGTGTGATTACGCAGAACCCGACGGCTTTCAGTTCCCTTTGCAAAGGGGTCTTCTGTCCATTGGCGAACTCCAACCACCGGGAGCAGCACCACGGGCGCGTCTTCCGACGACTCGTCGGCGATGCCGGAAAGATGCGTGTCATTTGTGATCTGGGCCAGGAGAAGATGTGTACGTGCGAGGCGAAGAGCCTCAGCTTCAGGGGGCTTTACAGCGAGAAGTGTACACTGTCGCCGAATTGCGCGCGCGTCGCGATGAAGCTGGCAACACTGACGGGCGACAAGGCATTCAGCTTCAGGGGGACTGCGGCGAAACTTCATGACGGCCACAAGGACGAGCGCATTCCGGGGCGGGGCATATTCTTTGGAGACGGCGAAGAATCTTCTGTTAAAGACCTATATGAGTACATCGCATCCCCTTAAGTGCGGGGGCCGCGTCGATGGGGTTCCCGGGAGGGGCCGGGGACACCCATATTTGACTTTCCTCTCCGCCTGAAAGGCGGGACAGGTATCTGTCGTCTTCGGCCGAAGCGCAGGGCGGACAACCTGCTCCCCTCGGATTACACCCGCCGCATCGTACTTCCTCCAGTCAATCACTCCCCTTCCCTTTCGCGACGGCGGCGGGGAAATACGGCTGAGAAGCATCCACACCCGGGGGCGGGTGTGCCACATAAGCCAGGAAAGAACTGAAAGCCCCCCACAAGCAACCACAGTTTCTTGACGCAACCGCCCGGCGTCGGTTAGACTGCGCGTTTTCCGACGAGGGGAGAGACGCGGGCATGACGATTCAGGACTCAGGACAACTCGAGACGCGGCACGACCTGGGCGCGGGGACGAGGGAGGTGCTGGGGTTGGCGGGGCCCATCATCGTGGCCATGTGCTCAGGCACGCTGATGAGCTTCGTCGACTTCTGGATGCTCTCGCACCTCAGCCTCACCGCCGCGGCGGCGATTGCCCCGTCGGCGATACTCGTATTCGCCTGCACCTCCTTCTTCATCGGCGTGCTCACCTGCACGAACACGTTCGTCTCGCAGAGCTTCGGCCGCGAGACCTGGGACGAATGCACGCGCTACACGTGGCAGGGGCTGTGGGTGTCGGCGCTGGTGGGCTTGGCGAGCCTGGCGCTCTGGCCGCTGGCGCCGGTGGTGTTCGGCGCGCTGGGGAGGCTGGGGCACGGGCCCGAACTCCAACAAATCGAGACGCTCTATTTCCAGTGGCGCGTGCCGAGCATTGCGCCCATCGTGGCGATCACCGCGGCGGCGGGGTTCTTCCAGGGAATCGGGCGGCCGGGCATCACGATGGTCGCGGCGGTCGGGGCCAACGCGCTGAACGTGCTCCTCAACTGGGTGTTCATCTACGGACACTGGGGCGCGCCGAGGATGGGCGTCGCCGGCTCGGCCCTGGCCACAGACATCTCCTGCTGGGTGCAGCTCGGAATCCTGCTGACCGTCTTCCTGGCGGGCGAGAACCACGCGAAGTATGCCTCCCGCAGTTCGTGGCGGCCCGACCGGAGCCGGATGGCGCGGCTCTTCGTCGTCGGCGCCCCGGCGGGGCTCTCCATGCTCCTCGACGTCGGCACGTGGGGCGTCTTCGTCAACGTCTTCATCGGCACTTTCGGCAAGGTCTCCCTCGCCGCCAGCAATATGGCCACGCAGTGGATGCACCTCTCGTTCATGCCCACGGTGGGCTTAGGCATCGCCGTGACGGCGCTCGTCGGACAGAACATCGGCCGCCGGGACCTCGCGCGGGCGCGTTCGCGGGCGCGCGCGGGCATCCTCCTCGGCATGATCTACATGACCCTGATGGGCGTCGTGTTCTTCCTCTTCCGCGGGTCGCTCATCCGCACCTTCGTCGTCGAGGGCAGCGCGGACGCCGAAGCGGTCGTCGCGCTCGGCTCCGAGATCCTCATCCTCGCGGCGATCTTTCAGCTCTTCGACGCCATGGGCATCGTCTCGTCCAGCGCGCTCAAGGGGGCCGGGGACACGCGATTCCCCATGCTCGTCACCGTGGTGCTGGGCCTCGCGGTCTTCCTGCCGAGCTGCTTCGCGCTGAAGGCGCTCGGATACCAGGCGCTCGGGGCGTGGATCTCGGCGACGCTCTACATCCTGCTCCTCGGCGTCGCGCTCCTCTGGCGCTGGAAGAGCCGCGCGTGGGAGAACATCGACATCTTCCGCAAGGCCCCCGAGCCCGCCGAGCTTCCCGCGCGGCCGACGCCGTACGAGCCGGGGGACGAGACTTCTTCATAATTTCCCTTATAGGGGGGGACCTATGTGTCCCCCCGCTCTTCTTCTTTTCGAGAAGGGCCAGAGAGCGAAAGAAGCACGGGCCGACACCTAGGTCGGCCCCTACAAGAGAAAGAGGAAAAGCCATGGCCGACGTGCGACTCGAATCGCCGCTCTTCAACGTGAAGGGCGGCATGTGGCTCAAGGGGAACCTGCACACGCACACGTCGCGCTCGGACGGCCGGAGCGACCCGCAGGAAATGGCGCGGGCCTACGCGAAGATGGGGCACGATTTCCTCATGCTCTCCGACCACGACATCCTGGGCGAGCCGGAGAAGCTCGACGGGTGCGGGATGGTGCTCCTGAACGGCAGCGAAGTCAGCAACAACGGCCCGCACCTTCTGGACGTCGGCGCCCGCCGGCGCGTCGAGCCGCGCCACGACCGGCAGATCGCCATCCGCTCCATCAAGCGCACGAGCGGCTTCGCCGTCCTCTGCCACCCCAACTGGACCGAAGACTTCAACCACTGGCGCTTCGAAACGCTGCTTGGGCTCGCCGACTACGCGGGCATCGAGATCTTCAACGGCTTCGGCCTCGACCTGCCCGGCTCGCACCTGGCGCTGGACAAGTGGGACCGGTTGCTGGCCGAGGGGCGGATGCTCTGGGGCTATGCCAACGACGACGCGCACCGCGTCGAGCAGATCGGCCGCGGGTGGAACGTCGTCCTCGTGGCGAAGCGCACGAAGGAGGCCATCCTCGACGCCCTGCGCACGGGGTGCTTCTACGCGTCGAGCGGCGTCGCCATTGAAAGCATCGCGGCGGAGGGAAGCACGCTCGTCGTCAGGGCGCCCGAGGCCGAGGCCATCGAGGTTTATGCGCCCTACGGCAAGCGGGTCGCCCGGACGAACGGCCCCGAGATGCGCTTCGACGCGTCGAACGTCTTCGCGCCGTTCATCCGCGTGGAGTGCATCGGCCGCGCGGGGGCGATGGCGTGGACGCAGCCGATCCTCCTCCGCGGTGGGCCGTTCGAGGACCGGCAGAAGCGATTCGCGAAACTCGCCGGAAAATCCAAGCCCACGCTCAAAATGCTGCGCGCCGCGAGGGCGCCGAAGTTCACGGGCAGGCTCGACGATCCGCTCTGGGCGAAGGCGCGCCCATCGAGCGCGTTTCTCAGAATCGACGACGGACAAAAGCCCGCGGTGAAGACCGAGGTCCGCGCCATCGTCACGGCGACGCACCTTTACCTCGGCGCGCGGTGCGAGGAGCCCGAACTCGACAAGATGCGCCTGCGCATCAACGCCGACGACGACGGCGGCATGTGGGCCGACGACTCCGTGGAGTTCTTCTTCGTGGTAGGTCAGACATTCGTGTCTGACCACCGTGGATGGCAGACAGGAATGTCTGCCCTACCGGAGTATTTCCAGATCATCGTCAACGCCAACGGGTTCGTCTACGGCACCGACGCGCTCACCGGCCGCACGCTCACGGGCAAGATCCACGCGAAGTCCGACCGCTATGAAGGCGGATGGACGCTCGAACTCGCCATCCCTCTCAAGGCCCTCGGCGGCTCGACGAAGCGCGGAAAGCAATGGGGCTTCCACGTCTGCCGCAACCGCTCCGGCGTCGGCGGCACCTTCGTCTGGAGCTGGGTCGGCACGTCCAACCACTCACCCGCGCGGTTCGGGAGGCTGGCGTTCTGATTCGAGCCCGTGGAGGAACGAGATCGCCTCGCGCATGACGACGCGGGCGCACTTGCGGCGGTAGAACATGAGGAAGGCGTGCCAGGCGGTGGGATATTCACGGGCTGCGAGGAGCATGGTGCGGCGAGGGACGCCGAGACGGGCCAGCTCGGCGTCGAGCGCCACGGAGTCGGCGTAGAGGAAGTCGAACTCGCCCGCGGCGATGAAGCAGGGAGGCAGCGATCTCGTCAGGTGCAGGATGGGCGAGACGACGCGCAGCCGCTCATCGAACGTCGCGGGGTCGGAGCCGAGAAGCTTCCTCGCCCCCAGGCGCGTCCCCAGGCGGTTCGACGCCGCGATGCGCCGGCAGTCGTAGACGCCGTAGAAGAGCAAGAGTCCCCGGATCGCCTCCGCCGGCACCGGGTCCTTCACCCCCGTCGCCTCGAAAAGCTCGGGCTTCCCCTGCCCCGCCGCGTAGGAAAGCGCCAGGTGCGCCCCCGCCGAATCGCCCGCAAGAAACACGCGCGACGTATCGCCGCCGAACTCCGCCGCGCGGTCATACGCCCAGCGGATCGCCGCCGCGACGTGCTGCGACGGCACCGGGAAGACCTCCTGCGGCCAGAGGCCGTAGTTAACGTTGAACGTCAGGAAGCCTTCCGACGCGAAGACGCGGCAGATGCGCTCGTAGGCGAACTTGTCCCCGGCGATCCAGGCGCCGCCATGGATAAATATAAGTAGGGGCATCCCGACGCGTCGGGACCGTGCCCGTCCTTCTATCGGGGGCGGAACAAACACATCCAGTCGCTGCTTCGGATGCGGGCCGTAGACCACGTTTCGCTCGACGCGGCCGACCTCGGGCATGGAGCGGTTGAAGAACACCGGCGCGAAGAGGTGCTCGCCGGCGTCGATGGACCACTTGATGAGGCGCAGGATCACGGGCTTTCTGTTTCTCTTGTAGGGGGCCACCTATGTGTGGCCCCGTGTTTCTTCTTTTCGAACAACACCGGAGAGAAAAAGAAACAAGGGGGGACACATAGGTCCCCCCCTGCATAGGAAGCGTCCTACCGAAGCAGCGACTGTATCGCCGCGACCACCTTCGCTCGGTCGGCGTCGAAGTCGGCCTTGCGGTCGCGGTCGGTCCCGGCCTTGAGGTCGACCATCTCGTCGAACACCTTCTTCGCCTCCGCGGCGGCCGGAGCGCCCGCCTTCTCCTTCACGAGCCGCTGGAGCGTCGAGAGGTAGCGGTAGTCGTTGAGCCCCGGCAGGATCGCGCAGAGGATCGAGGTCGACGGGATCATCTCGCCCTTCTCGTTGGTGTTGAACCAGCAGTAATCGTCCTCGCGGCAATCGAGCGCGTAGTACGGGTCGCCGGCAACGACGTTGTAGTGCCACGTGTTGCGCAGCTCCAAGTGGTGCTTCACCACGAGCGCCTTCATGTAGCGGCCGTAGGTCCAGCGCTTGCCGTCGTTGTAGAACGAGAACCGCCCGCCCGCGTCATGGATCACGGCCAGCGACGCCTCGTCGTGCCCGTTCAGCGACGGCATGGGCAGCGAGCGGACGAGGTCGTAGTGATCGCTCTTCGGGTCGTTCCCGTTCATGGACGTGGCGCCCATGAACGTCGTGCGCTTGAGGCCCTTCGCGGCCTCCTTGTGCATCTTCGCGTTGCGGATGATCGGCGGGAGGGCCGCGCCGATGGGCTCGTCGCAGAGACAGTAGGCCACCGGCACCCAGTTCGCCTCCACCGCGTGATCGTCCACGGCCTTCCACACCGCCGTGACGAGCGCCTGCGCGTCGGCGAAGCCCATCTTCTTCGCGGCGGCATCGTCGACGCCGTTATAGAGGTTGAACGGCGCATTGACGGAGGCGCCGTAGCTGGAGACTATCTGCGTGAAGCCCTTGGCGCGGATCCGTTCCATCTGCTTGTCGGCCTCGGCGGTGTTCAGCTTGATCTCGCCGCCCGCCGCGGTGATGGAGAGCGTCGGCACGCCCGAGAAGCTGGAGCAGCCGAGGGCCTTGAGCGCGTCGAGGGCCTTCACGAACATCGCCTCGTTCCAATCGCGGTTGGCGGGGTCGTTGCCCGGCCAGCCGGTGCCGATACTGCATCCCCACGGCCCGGCGGCGACGTCGGTGATGGGGTCGAGCGCAAACGGAAGCACCGTCACCTGAACCGGCACGGAGAACTCGGCGGCCTTGGACGGCTTGACGCGGACGAACCCGCGGTAATCGCCGGGCGCGGCGTCGGCGGCGGTCTTCACGCGGATGAAGAAGTTGCGCGTGACGCCGGGCGAGGCGGGGGCCGGGACGGGGTGCCAGTAACGAGGCGCCACCGTGTAGACCGAGCCGTCCATCTGCACGCGCGAGATGCGGAAGTCGAACCAGCCGCACTGGAGCGCGTCGGCGGCCAGATCCTTGCCCTCGGCGTTCGTCAGTTTCGACGGCGCCAGGTCGATCGTGCCCAGGTCCCCCGAGGGCTGGACAGCGAAGCTGATCGTGCCCTCCTCGCCCTTCGCCACCGTGACCGCGATGCGCCCGCCGGGCTTCAGCTCCTGGCCTTCCTTGGGGCCGTCATACGCGCCCACGGGCTGCGTGGGGTTCGTCTCGAAGACGCGGCAGCCCGACGCGGGCTTCTCGGCGCCGGCGCGGAGAGGCGTCATCTGCTTGAAGTAATCGTCGAACTGCTTCTTGCGGCGCTCCGACACCCACTTGAGGAACGCCTCGCCTTCGGCCTTCTTCGCGTCCGGATAGAGGACGATGGCGCTGAGGCAGAACGCCCAATTGCCCGAGCCGGTGAAGCCGAGTTCGAGCCTGCCGTCTTCCACGTCCACGTCGAACGCCTTCTCGTGGAACATCGTGGAGACGTACTCCTTGAACGTATCGATGCCCGGCAGGTCCTCGCGCGAGGCGTTGCGGAAGTACTTCTTGAGGTAGGAGTCATAATCCTGCTTCTCGTCGACGACCGTGTCGCCGTTGGCGGTGATCTTGCGGAAGGTCCAGGTCTGGGTCTCGCCCCAGAAGCCGCCCGGCGAGTCGATGTTCATCCAGACGCGGTACTTGCCGTTCGGGAGGTCGACGCGGAACGTGCCCGAGACGGGACAGACGAACGACTGGTAGAGGAGGTCGGGCTGGAGGCAGTTGAAATCGCGCCACCAGTCGGCCTTGGTCCAGCCGTAGCCGCGGCCGGCGGAGTAGCCCGTGCCGCGCCCGCACGGGGTGAAGCCCTCCATCTTCGGGGCGTCCTGCGGCTTGAACTGGAAGGCGTTCAGCTCGGCGAAAAGGGCCTTCGACGCGTCGAGCCGTTCGAGGCGGAAGTTGTCGAAGTAGAGCGGCCCCTGGTCGCCGACGCCGACGACAAAGCGGTTGACCTGGTCGCGGATGAGCGGCCGTCCGGGACGCGACTTCTCGCCGACGTAGAGCGCCGTGGGGATCGTCACCACGCTCGCGCCCGGAGGCGCAATGGTCGTCAGGTTCACGCGCGTCCAATAGTCCTGCGTCTGGGTGTCGCGCACCTCGATGCCCAGCTCGACGGGCTTGTCCTGCGGATTGAAGACGTCGAACGAGAGGTAATCATGCTCCAGCCAGTTCTGGGGCGTGTCGATGGAGACCCAGTTCTTGTCGATCCGGAGCGCATACTTGCCGCTCGTCGCGTGCTCCTGAACGGCGACGCCGCCTGAGAAGGGCGCGGTCTTCCCGTCCTCGAAATCGGCGAATACCAACACCCTCGGCGAGGAGAATGTCTTCACCGCGGCGGCATCGAGTTTCGCGCCGCAGGCGTAGCACTGGCCCCAGGCCGGATCGTTGCGGTAGCCGCACTCGGGACAGCGCACGGGGTTGGCCGGAAGCGCGCCCGGCATGGCGACGGGCTTCTCCTCCTGGCCGAAGACCGGCTTCGCCGTCAGCTCGACGTCGTTCGCCACCTTCTCCAGCGACGCGTCGTCGACCCACACCCGGCCGTCTTCCCAGAGGCCGAAGGCGAGCCTGAACTTCATCCCCTCGGGCGCGTCGAAGACGTAGGTCAGGGGCGTCCAGCCGAAGGTGCCGCCCTTCTTCATCGTGATGTAGTTCTTCTGGTCGACGCACAGGTCGACGTTGGTGCCCCATCGGCCGGGGCCGATGTCGAGCCCGCGGACGTAGAGCGTCAGGCGATAGCGCCCCGCGGCGAGCGGAATCTCCTTCGAATACATGCGGATCTTGCCGCCGACGACGCCGACGATCTCCAGGGAGGTCTCGCCGGTGCGCGCGACCCGGCCGACTTCGAAACAGGAGGCGCCTTCCTGCGTAAACCCGCTCCACTCGACGAAGACATTGCCCCATCGGTCGCGGGGCTTGGGCTTCTCAAACGACGGGTCCGGCAGCAGGTTCTCCGCCGCCGCCTGCGCCGCCCAACCCACGACGAACGCCGCCGCCAGCAGCACCAGCACCCTTGCGTGCCGAACCATGTCGCCGCTCCTTCGCCGCTGAGAGAACCCCTCCGGGTCCGCAGCCATTCTACTGGTGCCCCGGCACGAAGCCGAGGTTCCGTATTATACCCCTCCCCGTTGCATCCCGTCGAGCGGGAAGATCGGCCGGCGGACGTGGCGGAAGGGGAATCGCTTGAGGTTGGGGCTGACGAGGCCGGGAGCGTCGACGTCGATGAGGCGTTTGGCGATAGGCCCGTAGGCGCCGCGGTAGTGGATCGAGGATTTCACGACGATGATCTTGCGCTCCGTCGGCTCGATGCCGCTCGATCGGAGGATGGCGAGGTCCAGGTTCTGCACGCGCCAGGAGTTGAGGATGACGTCGATCCCGCCCGAGCGGATGACCGCCGTGGGGCCCATGCACGAGCGAAGCCCCGTGTCCATCGGCCCTTCGCTGGTCCACCATCCGTCTCCGAGACGCAGCACCTTCGCGGCCAGAGTGACGGGCTTTCCGTGATAGCCGTCCGTCTTGCCGCCGATGGTCAGCGCGACCTCGGCGCCGACTCCCGCCTTGCGGCAGGCCTCGACCGCGGCCGGGTCCCAGATCGTTCCGACGACCGCGTCCGGCGCGTTCTGCTTGAGAAGCTCGCGGAGGATCTCGACGCCGTCCCCTGCCCCGCCGCCGCCCGGGTTGTCGGCGACGTCGGCAAGGATGATCGGGCCGGCCTTGGCTTCAATCGCCTCCCGCACGGCGTCCTCAATCGGCACCGCGGTGGCGAGGAACGATCGGCGGGTGTTCCAGAGGGAGTCGCCGAGTTCCTTCGCGCGTTTGGCGGCGGCCTTCCTGGCCCCTATGGGGACTGTCCCGCTGTCTGGGACTGTCCCCTTTTCCAACGGCAGGACGGGACGCGCCCTGACGGCGGGAGCGTCCCTGCCCCCGTCGGTGATGACGAGGGCGGACATGCCGGCGTCGGGGATATCGGCCCAGGAGAACCCGCCGAAGACGGAGACGCTGAGGACGCCGGGCTCCGTCTCCATCTCGCGGGCGCGGGCCATCATCGATTTCATCGGCTCGTCCAGCGTCGAGGTGTTTCCCAGCGGCGCAATGATCCGCGGATATTCCGCCGCGCGGACGGGGCGGATCTCGCCCTTCACGCGCTTCAGCAGCAGTTCCGCCGCGGCCATGCCGGTCTCGTAGAGGTCGACGTGCGGATAGGTCTTGTAGCCGACGAGGATGTCCGCGTTCTCCACCATCGCGGGTGACAGGTTCGTGTGATAGTCGAGCGCGGTCGCAATCGGCCGGTCGTCGCCGAGCCGCTCCCGGAGCGCCGCGAGGAGCGTGCCCTCTCCGTCGTCGATCTCTTCCGCCACCATCGCGCCGTGAAGCGAAAGGAGGACACCGTCGATATCGGGCGTGACGGCCTGGAGGATCTGCGCCATGACCCATCGGTAGAACGGCGCCTTGATGCGGCCCGCGGGCGTGGCGAAGGCGGAGATGACCCAGACGGGTTCGATATTGTGCTTCTCGACGAAATCGATGAACGCGCCGACGACGGTTCGGGTGCCGCGGTGAACGCGGACCATCTCCTCGCCGACGTGAAGCTCTCGCTCGGCGAACTCGGCGCGTCCGGGGAGGATGTTGGAGAAGGTGTTGGTCTCGTGCTGGAACTGCGCGATGAGCCAGCGCATGGGTGTCCTTTCTTTCGTCTTCTCTCTTTGTAGGGGCACGGCATGCCGTGCCCGTCTTCGCTGTATTCTTATAAGATATCCTGCTCGTACTGTCAAGGCGACAAGGCGATTCGTGCTTGAAATCGCGGCGAGAATTGGTATCCTTCTCGCATTCGCGGGCATCCCGACGCATCGGGACCGTGCCCCTACAAGATCGGCAAGACAGGGAGAAGAGGATGATTAAGGTGAAGGTCGTCGGCGCCGGCGGCTTCGGCGGGTCGGGGATGATCGAGCTGATCCTCCGGCATCCGCAGGCGAAGCTGCACAAGCTGGTGGACGTGGAGAACGTCGGCGAGCCGATCAGCAAGGTCTGGCCGCATCTGGCCGGGTACTGCGACATGGTCATCGAGTCGCCGGAGAAGGATAAGCCCGGCGACGGCGAGTCCGTCGTCTTCATGGCCACGCCCGACCGCGTCGGGATGAAGCTGGCCCCGGCCTACGTGAAGGCGGGCGTCAAGGTCGTCGATTACTCCGGCGACTTCCGCTTCACCGACCCCGCGGTGTACGCCGGATACGCCACGCGCATCGGCAAGGAGACGGCGCACCTGGCCCCGCAGCTCCTGAAGGAGACCGTCTACGGCCTGGCGGAGCTTCACCGCGGCGAGATCGCCGGGGCGAAGGTCGTCGGCAACCCCGGCTGCTTCGCGGTGGCGACGATCCTGGGGTTCTACCCGGCGGTGAAGGAGAAGGCGATCGACATCACCTCGATCGTGGCCGACGCGAAGACGGGCATCTCGGGCGCGGGCAAGAAGCCCTCGGCCGGGTTCCATTACCCGATGCGCTACGACAACATGAACGCCTACAAGGTGGCGAAGCACCAGCATTGCTATGAGATCGAGCACGAGCTGACCGTGGCCGCGGGCTCGAAGGTGAACATCACCCTGACGACGCAGGTCGTCCCCGTCTGCCGCGGGATCATGTCGTGCTGCTACGGCCGGCTCCAGCCCGGCTGGGTGGACGCGGCGAAGCTGACGAAGCTCTACCAGGACGCCTACAAGGACGAGCCGTTCGTGCGTGTGGTCGGCCCCGAGGGCGCCGCAGCCAATGCGGACGTCCGCGGCACCAACCGCTGCAAGATCTGGGTCAACGTCGATCCGGCTACCGGCCAGATGATCGTCGTCAGCCACATCGATAACCTGATGAAGGGCCAGGCCTCGAACGCCGTGCAGAACATGAACATCCTCTTCGGACTCGACGAGACCACCGGGCTGACGCTGCCGGGGCAGTTCCCGTAA
>JBBIVY010000070.1:13012-21331 GCA_037439485.1 Planctomycetota bacterium
CCTCTTCGGACTCGACGAGACCACCGGGCTGACGCTGCCGGGGCAGTTCCCGTAAACCATGCTGACCCACACCTTCTGTCACATCCCGACGATCGGCGCGCTCACCGAGGGGAGGCTCTGGGCCTCGGGGGTGCGCGATTGGCCGGCGTTCCGGGAGTCGACGGCGGCGGCCTTTTCGCCGGAGCGCGCGGAGTTCGTCCGGGAACACCTCGACGAGTCCGCCCGGCGGCTCCAGGCCGGAGACTCCGCGTGGTTCTACGAGCGGCTTCCCGCAAGCGAGCACTGGCGGCTCTTCCCGGCCTTCCGCGGCGACACGGCCTACCTCGACATCGAGACCACCGGCCTGGGCCTCGGGCGCGACCACGTCACCACCATCGCCGTCTACGACGGACGCAGCGTCTTCACCTACGTCCACGGCCGCAACATGAAGGACTTCGTCCGGGACATCCGGCGATTCAAGATGCTCGTCACCTTCAACGGCAAGCAGTTCGACCTGCCGTTCCTGCGCGAGTATCTCGGCGTCGATCTCGAACGACCGCACATCGACCTGCGGTTCCTCCTGGCCTCGCTCGGCATCGGCGGCGGGCTCAAGAGGTGCGAGCGCGCCCTCGGCCTCAGCCGCGGCGACCTCGAAGGCGTCGACGGCTATTTCGCCGTCATCCTCTGGCAGGAATTTGTCCGCCGGGGAAACGCCACAGCGCTCGATACGCTGCTGGCCTACAACGTCGAGGATGTGGTGAACCTTGAAACGCTCATGATCCACGCGTACAACATGAAGCTGCGCGAGACCCCCTTCGCCGAAACGCACGCGCTCGCCATGCCGACCCGGCCCGACGTGCCGTTCAAGGCCGACATCGACACCGTCCGCCGAATCCGGAAGGCGTATCATCTGCCTTAGGGGAGGGCTTGGGGGACTGTCCCGCCGTTTGGGACTGTCCCCTCCTGCCGTTCGAACGGCGGGGGCGCCCGTTGGCATTCGAACAGCATGACGGGACGCATCCACACAGCGGAAGCGTCCCTACAGGAGATCTCCGATGGAATCCCTGATCGATCGCTTGCTCGCCTCGGACGATCCGTGCGTCCGCAGGCGCGTCTCGGCGAAGGTGCTCGGGAAGGACTCGCCGGCGCTACGCGACGAGGTGGCCGGCTCCGAGCGGGTGAAGACGCTGCTTTCCGGGCGCGTGGCGGACGGCACGATCCCGCTGCCGTCCTACTCCAAGTGGCGCGGGGCGCACTGGGTGCTGTCGGCGCTCGCCGAGATCGGCTATCCGCCGGGAGACGAGTCGCTCATTCCCATGCGCGAGCAGGTGCTTTCATGGCTCGGCAAGGGCCGCCCCATAAGGATGGTCGTCGACGGCCGCGCGCGCTGGTGCGCAAGCATCGAATCGAACGCGGTCTGGTCGCTCCTCACCCTCGGCCTCGCCGACGAACGCATCGAGCCCCTCGTCCGATGCCTGATCGACCGCCAGTGGCCCGACGGCGGATGGAATTGCGACAAGAACCCCGAGGCGAAGAACTCCTCGTTCCACGAGTCGATCCTCCCGCTCCGCGCGCTCGCGCTCTATGCGAAGGGGAAGAAGAGCGCCGAGGCCCGCGCCGCCGCCGAACGCGCCGCGGAGGTCTTCCTCAAGCGCCGGCTCTTCCGGCGCCTGCGCGACGGCGAGGTGATGTGCCCGCGGTTCCTCGAGTTCCACTATCCACGATACTGGCACTATGACCTCCTCTTCGGCCTCGTCGTCATGGCCGAGGCGGGGTTCATCACCGACGCCCGCTGCGCCGACGCGCTGGACTTCGTGCAGTCGAAGCAGCTTGCGGACGGCGGGTGGGCCGCGGATGCGAAGTGGTACCGTCTGACGAGGCCCGCCGTCTCGGGGTATTCTCTCGTCGACTGGGGCCCCGTCGGCAAAATGCGGATGAATGAATTCATCGCCGCCGACGCACTAATGGTATTGAAGGCCGCCGGACGCATCGCATAACGACAAGGCCGAAGGTCGAAGGCCGAGGGGACGGCAAGCAGGCCGGCTCCTTCCGCCGCTCCTTCGGCATTAGGCCTTCGACCTTGCGAACGGGATGGACTTGTCCCATGAAGTCGGAGGCACGGTCATGAAACGCCTGATCGGCGCGCTTGCCTGCGCCGTGCTGCTGGCCGCCGCGCCGTTGGAGGCGGAAGTCAGCCTCCGGCACAAGTGGGTCTACGTCTCGCAGAACCTGATGGTCGACAAGAACATCGACCCCGTCCTCGCGCTGATGGAACGCGCGAAGAAGTGCGGCTACAACGGCGTATTGCTCGCCGACTACAAGTTCAACGTCCTCGACCGGGTCCAGCCGAACTACTTCCCCAACGTGAAGCGTGTCATGGCGAAGGCGGAAGAGCTCGGGATCGAACTCATCCCGTGCGTCTTCCCCATCGGCTACGCGGAGGGCGTCCTCGCCCACGACCCCAACCTCGTCGAGGGGCTGCCCGTGATCGATGCGCCGTTCGTGGTGAAGGACGGAAAGCTCGCGCCTGTGCTCGACGACGGGGTGGCATTGGCCAACGGCTCGTTCGAGGGACTCGACGCGAAGGGCCGGTTCACGGGCTGGTGGCAGGAGAACGTGAACGGCTCCGTCTTCGCCGATCGCGACGTGGTGAAGGACGGCAAGGTATCGTTACGCATGCAGGACATCCGCGCGAACTCGCCCGAGCACGGGCACTGCCGCGTGCAGCAGCTCGTAAAGGTGAAGCCCTGGCGCAACTACCGCCTGAGCGTGTGGATCAAGACGGAGGACTTCGACACGCCGGAGGAGGCGCAGATCCTCGCCCTGGCGGAGAGCCCGAAGACGCTTTCCTATCAGCACCTCCACGTCAAACGCACGCAGGACTGGACGCGCGCGGACGTAGTGCTGAACTCTCTCGGCAACAGCGAAATCCGCATCTACCTCGGCGTCTGGGGCGGCAAGAAGGGCAAGATCTGGTGGGACGGCCTGACGATGGAGCCCGCAGGATTCGTCAACGTCATCCGGCGCGAGGGCTGCCCGCTGAGGCTAACGGCCGCGGACGGGAAGACCGCGCTCGAAGAGGGCAAGGATGTCTCGCGCATCGCGGACCCGAAGCTCGGCAACGAAATCTACCCCGGCACCTTCGCCGCGTGGCATACGCCGCCGGTGATTTCGATTCCCGAGGGCTCACGCCTGAAGGAAGGCGACCGCGTGCTCGCCTCCTATTTCCATCCCGTCATCATCTACGGCGACCAGGTGGCCTGCTCGCTCGTGGATCCGAAGCTGTATGACATCCTCGACGACCAGATGAAACGCGTGAACGACCTCTTCCACGCAAAGCGATACCTGATGTGCCACGACGAGATCCGCGTCGGCGGCTGGACGCCGGATTATGCCGGGAAGACGATGGGCCGGTGGCTTGCGCTCAACGCGCGGAAGTGCTATGACATCGCGAAGAAACGCGCCCCCGACGCGCAGGTGCTTGTCTGGAGCGACATGTTCGACCCGAATCACAACGCGGTGGACAACTACTATCTCGTGAAGACGACGTGGGCCGGCTCGTGGGAGGGCCTGCCGAAGGACGTCCTGCTGATGGACTGGTACCAGGAGAAGGCGGCGGCGACGTTCATGTTCTTCGGCGACCGCGGACACGAGCAGATGATGGCCGGCTATTACGACGGCGACCCCGACGCGAGCGCCAAGGCATGGGTGACCGCGGCGAAGGCGTCCAAGGCGAAGATCACCGGCATCATGTATACGACCTGGAAGAACGACTTCTCGAACCTGGAGAAGTTCATCGAGGCGGCGGACCAGTACGCCAAGTAACCCCCTCCCCCTCAGGGGGAGGGTTGGGGTGAGGGTGAAGCTCGCCCGGCCGGAGAAGCATCCGGCACATCGATCGGCGTCACCCCTCCCTGCTCCTGAGGGGGAGGGACACCAGAAAACGGAGACACACTATGTCGAAGCAACGCGCGTTGCGCGTGGCGCTCGTCGGTTGCGGGGGCATGGGATTCGGGCACGGGGTGCTGGTGAAGTCCCTGGGCGCGGAGCTGGCGGCGGTCGCGGACCTGAGCGAGGCCAACCGCAAGCGGGCCGCCGACGCCTGGGGCGTGCGGACCTTCGCGACGACGGAGGAGATGCTCGCCGCGGAGAAGCTCGACGGCGTCATCTGCGCCGTGACGAATCCCGCGCACGCGGACGTGACGGTGGCGTGCCTGAAGGCGGGCGTCAGCGTGCTGTGCGAGAAGCCGATGGCCACGAATTACGCCGACGCGAAGCGCATGGTCGAGGCGCAGGGCGATCCGCTGCCGTTCCTGCAGATCGGCTTCGAACTGAGGACCTGCCCGCCCTTCGCGGAGGCGATGAAGATCATCCGGTCGGGCGAGATCGGCGAGGTGAGGCACGTCCACTTCCTGCAGACGCCGGGGTCGAAGAAGGCCGGCTCGTGGAAGGTCCGCCCGGAGATCACCGGCGGGCTCTTCTGCGAGAAGCTCTGCCACCAGATCGACGTCTTCCGCATGGTGCTCGGGGCCGACCCGGACGAGGTCGTCGCGATTTCGGCGAGGAACGTGATGGAGCACTACGCCGTGCCGGACAACGTCTATGCGACGTTCCGGTTTCCGGGCGGCAAAATCGCGCACATTACGTTCATCGTCGGCCGCGCCGCGGAGCCCGTCACGCACGACGACGCGGAGTACATGGACAAGCTGCACTTCCTCGAGTATATTATCGTCGGCACGAAAGGCAGCATCTCCTACGACCTCTGGCGCATGCAGCTCGCGGTGACGCACAACGACGGCGGCCACGTCACGTTCTCGCGCCGCATCACGCTGGAGGGCAAGAACGCCGAGGAGCCGTACCACGACATCCGGCCGGAACTCGTGATGTTCCTCGACTCCGTCCGCGCCGGCAGGAGATCGCCCCTGGCCGCCGACGATTCGCTCAGGACGATGCGCGCCGTCTTCGCCGCGGAGAAGTCCTCCGCCGAGGGCGGAAGACCGGTGAAGATTTCCGAGATCTGCTGACCCATGAACCAGGGCTTGTTTTTGAGGGCGCCATGCGCAAATTACTGATGATATCGGGCCTCTGCGTCCTCGCCGCGAGCGTCGCGTTCGCGGGCAAGTTCACCGACGTGCAGACCGGCAACCCGAAGAAGGACGATGCGAAGGCCGACGGCAAGGATTCGGCCGCGAAGATCCCCGCCCTCAAGGCCCCGGTGATGTTCGACACGCCCGAGGCCGACCTTCTCATGTCGCGCATCAACCTCTACCCGAAGGACAGTCCCTGGACATGGGACCTGTCGAAGCTGCCCGTCCAGAAGAACTCGACGCAGATGATCGCCGCGATCAGCGCGACGGGCAGACTCCGCGCCACGCCGGGGTTTCCCTTCATCATCGTGCCCGGCGACCAGCCGAAGATCCCGGTGCGCCTCTTGAAGTACGCGCGCGAAAGCGACCCCGGGCCGTATCCCGTCCCCGACACGATGCCCGTCCAAGGCTGGCCGAGGCAGGTCAGGGACCTCGCGAAGATCCAGCGCGAAGGCGAGGGCGACCGCCACGCGTTCGTCCTCGACCCGTACAACGGCCGGCTCTATGAGTTCTACCAGGCGCGCAAGACCGACTCGGGCTGGGAGGCTTCCAACGAGGCGACCTTCGACCTCACCTCGAACAAGCTCCGCCCGAAGGGCTGGACCTCCGCCGACGCGGCGGGGCTGTCGTACTTTCTGGGCCTCGTCCGCTACGACGACGTCGAGCGCGGGATCGTCGCGCACGCCATGCGCGTGACGGTGAAGACATCGCGCCGGGCCTACATCTACCCCGCGCGGCACTTCGCCGGCGATTCGGCCGACCCCAACTGTCCCGCGATGGGTCAGCGACTGCGCCTGCGCGCCGACTTCGACATCTCGAAGTTCCCGAGGCACGCCCAGGCCGTCCTGCTCGGGCTGAAGAAGTACGGGCTCATCGTCGCCGACGACGGGGACAACTGGGACATGGCCGTCACCGGCGACCGGCGTTTCGAGGGGGTGGAGGCCGTCAGCGGCGTCAAGGGCAGCGACTTCGAGGTCGTCGACGTCTCCGCGCTCGTCGCCGAGGCCAGCGCGAAGAATCCGTAACCCTCCCCTTCCGTCGTCCCGAAGAACAGCGAGGTTCCCAAATGAGAAACAGCCTCGTCATCGCTCTGCTGCTCGTCGCGCTTGCGGGCGTCGCGTTCGCGGGCAAGTTCACCGACGTGCAGACCGGCAATCCGAAGAAGGACGATGCGAAGGCCGACGGCAAGGATTCGGCCGCGAAGATCCCCGCCCTCAAGGCCCCGGTGATGTTCGACACGCCCGAGGCCGACCTTCTCATGTCGCGCATCAACCTCGTGCCCAAGGACAGCCCCTGGGTGTGGGACGTGTCGAAGTGCCCGGTGGCGAAAAACTCGAAGCCGATGATCGCGGCGATCACCTCGACCGGCTGTTTCCGCGCCTGCTTTGACATGGGTTTCGTCATCGTGCCGCCCGACCAGCCGAAGGTCGCCGTGAAGATCGTCAATTATCCCCGAGAATCCGACCCCGGCCCCTACCCCGTCCCCGACACGATGCCCATCCAGGGATGGCCGATGTCGGTCAAGGACCTCGCGACGATCCAGAAGGAAGGCACCGGCGACCGGCACGCGTTCGTGCTCGATCCGTATAACGGCCGGCTCTATGAGTTCTACGACACCCGCAAGACCGCCGCCGGGTGGCAGGCGTCCAACGCGGCGGTCTTCGATCTCACCTCCAACAGGCTGCGCCCCAAGGGCTGGACCTCGGCCGACGCGGCGGGCCTCCCCATTCTGCCGGGCACCATCCGCTTCGACGAGGTCGAGCGAGGGATCGTCGCGCACGCCTTGCGCGTGACGGTGAAGGACACGCGCCAGGCCTACATCTACCCCGCGCGCCACTTCGCCAGCACGAAGACCTCTCCCGACCTCCCCGCCATGGGCGAGCGCATGAGGCTCCGCGCCGACTTCGACATCTCGAAATTCCCCAGGCACGTCCAGGCCGTCCTGCTCGGGATGAAGAAATACGGGCTCATCGTCGCCGACAACGGGGACAACTGGGATCTCTGCTTCACCCCCGACCGCCGCATCCAGGGAATGCAGGCCCTCCGCAATGTGCATGGCAGCGACATCGAGGTCGTCGACGTCTCCGCGCTCGTCGCCGAGGCGAGCGCAAAGAACCCGTGATGAAGAAATGGAAGGGTCCGGGCATGAGAAACGGCCTCGTCATCGCGCTGTTGCTTGCCGCGCTTGCGGGCGTTGCGTTCGCGGGCAAGTTCACCGACACCGCCACGGGGACGCCGAAGAAGGAGGACGCGAAATCCCCCGCGGCGAAGCCGCCGGCCATCAAGGCCCCGGTGCTCTTCAACACGCCCGAGGCCGACGCGCTCCTCGCGAAGATGCAGGTCTTCCCGAAGGACAATCCCTGGAACCAGGACATCTCGAAGTGCCCGGTGCTCGCGAACTCGAAGGAACTCATCGCCTCCGCCGGCACGAACGGCTCGCTTGCGTTCAACTGGGACATGGGCTTCGTCATCGTGCCGCCCGACCAGCCGAAGATCGCCGTCAAGATCACCGCGTATCCGGGCGAGAGCGACCCCGGCCCCTACCCCGTCCCCGACGTCATGCCCATCGAGGGCTGGCCCATGGAGGGCGGCACGCTCGACGCCATTCAGCGCGCGACCGGGGGCGACCGGCACGGCATCGTCGTCGACCCTTACGCGGGAAAGCTCTATGAGTTCTACCAGGCGCGCAAGGTGGGCGCGCTCTGGGAGGCGGCGCAGGCGAGCGTGTTCGACCTCAGCTCGAACAAGCTGCGGCCCGAAGGCTGGACCTCCTCCGACGCGGCGGGCCTGCCGATCTTCCCGTCGATCGTCCGCTTCGACGACGTCGAGCGAGGGATCGTCAGCCACGCGATGCGGTTCACCGTCCAGCACACGCGCCGGGCGTTCGTCCATCCCGCGACGCACCAGGCCGGACGTTCCAACGACCCGAACCTGCCGCGCATGGGCGAGAGGTTCCGCCTGCGCGCGGACTTCGACGTGTCCCATTTCTCCCCGCACGCCCAGGCCGTGCTCAATGGCCTCAAGAAGTACGGCATGTTCGTCGCCGACAACGGCGGCAACTGGCGCATCTCCGTCGCCCCCGACAAGCGCATCAAGGGGCTTGAGGAACTGCGCAAGGTGAAGGGCTCCGACTTCGAGGTCGTCGACGCGACCGCCGCCTCTTCCGCGAAGTAGGTCAGACATTCCTGTCTGACGCCTTGCCTGATCAGGTATCGCCTATCTCAGGGCGCGTCCGAGAACGGTGCCAGGCCCC
>JBBIVY010000071.1:0-21115 GCA_037439485.1 Planctomycetota bacterium
CGCCCCGACCAGTTTTCAGAAGGCGGCTTCCGCAAAGGGAGCCGCCTTTCGCATTACGCGGGTCCAGGAGGTCGTCCCGATTCTGTCGGGATCACCCCGGCCAGTTCTACATATGATCCGCCATTGCTGTCGGCGCGAGTCTCGGAAATAGCCCTTTCTGGCCCCCAGCAAGCAGCTGCATTCGAGGTATCGTCATGGAATTCCGCATGATCCATGGCTACCTGCGCATTGACGGGTGTTTTCACAACTCCCCCTCCCACAAGCAGTTGCGAGCAGGCCGCCAATAACTCACTTCTTCAATATGTGCCATTTAGGTGATTTATTATTGACACGTAAGCCTGTGATAGATAGGTTTCGGGTGTCCTTGAGTGGGATTGGTCCCTGCTTGGAGCACCCATGGGCCAACACAAACGGGAAACCCGGCCTCTCCATACGCCCGTCAGGTCGATGGCGCGCAGGTGGGCGCTACGCTGTGTGCAAGCCCTCGCCGTCGCTGGGATCGCCCTTATTGTCTACTTCGCCTTCTTCGCACACGCCAAGCCCGCTGTCTCCGCCGCCACTATAGCGCGCAAGGCCCAGAGCCTTGACCAGTTGCTGGCGATGACGCCCGAACAACTCGCTACGGTCGACATCGCTGAAATGAACCTGCTGTGCGCTACGGGGCTGCCCGGCGCGGAGAAGTTGGACATCAACCGCTGCATGGCCAAGCTGAATGAATGGGCACAGCGTGTGAAGTCAGAAACGGCCCGCCACCTCTACCGCGCGCATGATCCCCGCTGGGCCGAGCACTACCACAACTCCGAGAACTACCTCCGGGCCGAGATGCTCCTTCAGGTGCTTCAGGAAGACCTCGGCGTCCACTACAACATGGACCGGGTGACGGACATCGATTTCAAACGCTCACAGGACCTCTTCATCCACGGGCTCATTGACGACCCCAACGGTGGGACCTGCTGCTCGATGCCGGTGATCTACATTGCGGTCGGCCGTCGACTTGGCTACCCGCTCAAGCTGGTTCAGACCAAGGCCCACCTGTTCGTGCGATGGGACGATGGCCAGGAGCGGTTCAACATCGAAGGCGCGGGGAGCGGGTTCTCGTCGTTTCTGGACGACCATTACAAGACTTGGCCTATAAAATCCACGGACGCCGAGGTGAAGGCCAATCGCTACCTGATCAGCCTGACGCCCGCCGAAGAGCTTGGTAATTTCATGGCCTCCCGCGGGCACTGCCTCATGGAAAACGGGAAATACCGGGAGGCGTTTGCCGCGTACGCGCAAGCCCACCGCGTTGCGCCGCTCGACCCGGCGTACTGCGCTTGGATGAGGGAAGCGGAAAGCCGCTGCAATCCGCAAGCCCGGATTCATGCTCCCGCTGTCTATCGTCCCATTGACCCTGTGGCCGAATACAACCGGATCACCGCCATCAATCGCGCCAATATGGAACGCATGCGGCCGACGCTGCCGCCGATGTTTCAGCAAAGGCCGCCGAACCCGGAGATGAGCATTCCGCAGCCCTATGAGCCGCAGACGCCGGAGAGCCCAAGATGAGGGTTGACAACAATATTGAACGAACGGACAATAACCGTATCAAGGGGAGGGCATGGCAATGAGGCGTTCACGACTGATCGGCGTTCTGGCTGTCTTCGCAGCAGTCGGCATGTTTGCGGCCGAAGCCTCAGCGATGTACCATCCCGGTACGGGGAGGTTTATGCAGCGCGATCCGGGGACCGGCTCCGCAGTCCACATAGGATATGCTGGCCCCGTTGTTAGCGGAAGGTTCGTCCCTCGTGATACGATTACCCAATACGCGGACGGAATGAACCTGTACCAGTTCGCAAGATCAGCACCAAACGGCATCGTTGACCCTTCTGGACTCAAATCGGAAGTCTATGTGGAATGCCGTCTTGTTGGATCCGACCCTGACTCAAAATGGTATGGATGGCTGTACGGCATCGTCAGCAGAAACGTGCACTGCTCGGTCATTGCCAGTTGTGATGTGAAAGGCAAAGAGGAAGCGTTGCGGTTCGAATTGGGTGGACCTGGAGGAAAGACGGCAACGACCACGCTCAAGTCCCTCGATCACGGTGATAAGAGATGGGTGCGTTATGAGGTGGCAAGGACCAACGACCTGCCAGACCAGGATTGCTGTTGGTTTGACTGCCTCAAGAGAGTTGCAGGTCCATTGTTAAAGGCGGCACCGACTTATGAAAAGTTGGGGCCAAATAGTAACACTTATGCCAACGTTCTTCTTGAGCGGTGCGGGTTTAAGCTAAAGCCGCGCAACGGTAGGTGGGTAACGGATATGTGGGATCCGTCGGTTACCGGCGAACCACCTCGGCATTGGGAGGAGGAGACCGAACCTGCAGGAGCAACCGGCTGGGGTTATACGAAACCCTGGGAAGGACGAGGTCCAACAGACCCGGTTGGCGCTCCGCCCTCAGGGCCAGCCAACAATCCGTAAAAACAAGGAAACGGATGACGCCGGAAAAAAGATCGCCTCGTTTCTACTGTTTGCGCTGTGGACATGACTTGGACTGGCCATCGGCATCTTCTTGCCCCGAGTGCGGCCTTTCCCTTGTTCCATGCGCCTTTTCATTTGTCGGCTCTACCGCAGAACACGGAACACTGCGAAGGTGGGCACTGCGCCCGCTGGGGTGGCAGTTCGTCCTATTGCTTGTCGTGTGCTCAGCAACAACGATACTGGCAGATTCCGTACCAGGAGGGCTAGGTACCGCAGTATTGCTTTCTGCGGTCCTTTGGATGGTCCTGTTCATCAGGTATCTATATCACGTGGCCTCCGTCCTCAGATTCGCTAGTACATTTCGGTCGGGGCTGATTTGGCTCAGACTTAGGTGGATCCGGGAGACAACACCCCCTGTCTTGTTCTTGGTCTTGATGGCTGCATGTGCTCTCGGCCTGCCACAGAGGGCCTTCTTCCTCCTCTCGCGTCCTGCAATGGAAAGATTGGCTCAGCGATATCTGACCAATGCCGAAGCCGAGCTCATCCCGAGCCAATGGGTCGGCTTCTACTACGCGAAACACATCAGGAAGTTCCCCGGCGGACTCAAATTCGAGATATGCGATTCGGGAGGGATATTCTTCGGATACGGGTTCGCCTACTCTCCGAATCAACCTCCCGCGTATGACGAGGATGACTGGATAGACTACAGCCGATTCAGCGGCTCTTGGTATGTAGGCCGCTACTTTGCCATGAAACCGCCACTGTGATACTGCATTGGCAGAAGCAACTGAGTGAGGACTGATAGATACAGCAGGCGGCATAGAACCCGACTTACTATTGAGGTAAATTCGCGGAATACCCGTGGTCGGTTCTCAATTGGTGATCGCAGTGCCCGCTTGTGACGGCCGGAGACAGCCCTGCCTGTCGCTCACGCCCTCCGGCCGCCAGATGAACGCCAGAATCATGTCGCCATCCGGTCGTGGTTTAGCACCAACGCGCCTCGCCCCGACCAGTTTTCAGAAGGCGGCTTCCGCAAAGGGAGCCGCCTTTCGCATTTTGGCCCCCAAAGACACTCTCGCGCCGGAATCTGAACGTATATCTAACATAATCTTCATTGACTCTTCGCGCCCGCGTGGCAGGATTATCATACGAAAACCCTAACGGAGTCCCACAATGGCGCGTCAACTGGTCCTGGTCGTCGACGACGAAGAAGACATTCTCGAACTGGTGCGGTATAATCTGGCCAAGGAAGGCTTCCAGGTCGAATGCGCGGCTACGGGCGAAGAGGCGGTTGAAGCCGCCCGGTCGAAGCGCCCCGACGTCCTTGTCCTCGACCTGATGCTCCCCGGCATCGACGGCCTGGAGGTCTGCCGCCGCCTGCGGAAGGACCCGAAGACCGAGGGCATCCCCGTCATCATGCTGACGGCGAAGGGGGAGGAGGCGGACGTCGTCACGGGCCTGGAGCTGGGCGCGGACGATTATATCACCAAGCCCTTCAGCCCGCGGGTGCTCACGGCCCGGGTGCGCGCCGTGCTCCGGCGCAAGGCCAAGCCGCCCGTGGATGAGAACTCGCCGCTCGTCGTGGACGACATCTCCATCGATCCCGGCCGTCACGAGGTGCTGGTGAAGGGCAAGGCGGTGGACCTGACGCTGACGGAGTTTCGCATCCTGCACCACCTGGCCCGCCGTCCGGGCTGGGTCTTCACGCGCTGGCAGATTGTCGAGGCCGCGCGCGGCACGGACGCCGCCGTGACCGACCGCTCCGTCGACGTTCACATCGTGTCGCTGAGGCGCAAGCTCGGTTCCCTCGGCGAACGCATTGAGACCGTCCGCGGCGTCGGATACCGATTCGGGGAGTGAGCATGTTCCGCCGGCGTCTCGCCTGGCAGATCTATGGGTCGTTTCTCGCGCTGTTGGCGCTGTCGCTCCTTGCGACGGAGTGGCACGCGTCCTCGTCGCTTCGGGAGTCCCACGACCAGTGGGTCTTCGACGACCTTCAGGCGCGCGCCGATCTCCTCGTGAGCGAGTTTGCCGCGCTCTCCCTCGATGCCGACAACACCTCCCGCGCCGCCGTGGACGCGCGCTGCAAGCTCCTCGGCCTCGCCCGGCTTACCCGCGTCACCGTCATCGCCCTCGACGGCGCCGTCCTCGGCGACAGCGACTCCGATCCGCAGACGATGGAGAACCACCGCGACCGGAGCGAGATTGTCGAGGCCATGAGCGGCCAGCCCGGCCGGGCGCAGCGGCCCAGCCCCACGCTCGGCAAGATGATGTATTACGTCGCCGCCCCCGTTCGCCGCGACGGACGCATCGCCGCCGTCGTCCGCGTCTCCCGCGCGCAGGCCGCCGTGGAGGGCGAGGTCCTGGTGCTCCGCGGCCGGATCATCGCGGGCGGCCTCGTCGTCGCGCTCGTTGCGGCGGCGGCGGCCTGGTGGATCTCGCTGCGCATCAGCCGGCCGCTGGTGCTCATGCGCAAGGCGGCGGAGTGTTTCGCGCGCGGCGACCTGGGCTGCAAGCTTCCGGCCTCCGGCGCGGAGGAGCTTTCGGCGCTCTCCGCCGCGATGAACGATATGGCGAGGCAGCTTGACGAGCGCATCCGCGCCATCACCCACCAGCGCAACGAGATCGAGGCCGTTCTCGCGAGCATGATGGAGGCGGTCATCGCCGTCGACTCGCAGGAGCGCATCCTGCGGATGAACCGCGCCGCCGGGGCGCTTTTCGGCGTCGACACCCGCGCGGCGGAGGGACGCATCCTGCAGGAGGCCATCCGCTCGCCCGAGCTGCAGAAGCTCGTCACGCGCGCGCTCGAGTCGCAGACCCTCGTCGAGGGCGACGTTGCCATCGAGGGCCCGCCGCTCCGCTTCCTCCAGGCCCACGGCTCGCGTCTTTCCGACGTCGAAGGACTCGCCCTCGGCGCCGTCATCGTCCTCAACGACGTCACCCGGCTCCGCCGTCTCGAAACCGTCCGGCGCGACTTCGTCGCCAACGTCTCCCACGAGCTGCGCACGCCCATTACGTCCATCAAGGGTTTCCTCGAAACCCTCCGCGGCGGCGCCGTCGAGCCCGAGACCGCGAAGCGTTTCCTCGACATCGCCGTGAAGCACGCCGAGCGGCTCAACGCCATCATCGAAGACCTGCTGGCCCTCTCGCGCCTCGAGCAGGACAACGCGAAGCAGGAGATCGCGCTCGATCGCGCGAAGCTCCGCGAGGCGGTCGACTCCGCAGTGCTCGTCTGCCAGGGCCAGGCCGCGGCGAAGGGGATCGTTGTCGAGGTGGATTGCCCTCCGGACGTCGAGCTTTGCATCAACCGCCCGCTCATCGAGCAGGCGCTCGTCAACCTCATCGACAACGCAATCAAGTTCTCCGAGCCCGCGAAGACCGTCCGCGTCGAGGTCTCGGTGGCGCAGGCATTCGTGCCTGCGGACGAAAAACAACATGGCAGGCAGGAAGGCCTGCCCCACCAAGAGGTCGTCCTCGCCGTCCGCGACCAGGGCTGGGGCATCCCCGAGGACCACCTCGCCCGCGTCTTCGAGCGATTCTACCGCGTCGACAAGGCGCGCTCCCGCAAGGCCGGCGGCACCGGCCTCGGCCTCGCCATCGTCAAGCACATCGCCCAGGCCCACGGCGGCCGCGTCTCCGTCGAAAGCACCGTGGGGAAGGGCTCCGTCTTCCGCATTCACCTGCCCGCCTCCTGAGCCGCCGGCCGGGCCTTTGGCCCTCGGTCTCTCGAACCATCGATGCGGTTCCGCGCCAATAACCTCTGAATTCACGAACGGTGTGATACGGGTCTTCTTCGCCCCTGTTGCCTGTCTCTTCTTCCTGCCTCTGCCCTGCGATCGATAAAGAACTAACGGATAACTCATTTGCGGCTCGTCATGCGCTAACTCAGGCGGGATACCCTTTCCGCGGAGGTGGGGCCAAACCAAAGGAAGGGGGGACACATGGCGGTGAGAGAGATGCTGTGGGCTCTGGGGCTGGTTGGGGTGGCGGGGGTTCAGGCGTTTGCCGACGGATCGGCGTCGGCGCCGGCGCCCGGGACGAATCCTCCGGCGGCGTCCTCGATCTCGGCGGGCTCGACGTACGAGCAGCGCCTGGAGGCGATGGAGCAGCAGCTGGAAGAGCTGAAGCTGGCGCAGGCCGAGCAGACGGCGAAGAATGCGGGCGGGGCGAACACGTTGAGGGCGTACTGGGACAAGACGCTGAAGTTCGAGACTCAGGACAAGCAGTTCACGGTGCGGGCGGGCGGGCGCATCAACTATGACATGGGCTTCATCAAGCAGGACGCGGCGAACACCAAGAAGTTCGGAATGATCCCGAACCAGTCGGAGTTCCGCCGGGCGCGGATCGAGCTGGAAGGCACGGCCTACTCGAACTTCTACTGGAAGTTCCAGGTCGATTTCGGCGGCGGAGCATGGGCCTTCAAGGACGTCTATATGGGCATCAAGGACATCCCGGTTGTCGGGGCCGTCCAGGTCGGAAACCAGTACGAGCCGTTCGTCCTCGAGCACTGGACCTCCGACAAGTATGACCCGTTCATCGAGTACTCGCTGCCGGGCGACGCGTTCGCCCCGCAGCGCCACCCCGGCATCGTGGTCCTCAACAACTACAAGGAGCGGGTGGCGTGGCAGTTCGGCCTCTTCCGCGGCGACTCGGACAGCCTGGGCACGGAGTCGTCCAACAGCGGCTACGCGTTCACGGGCCGGTTGAGCGGGACGCCCCTCTACCTGGACGAGGGCAAGGAACTGATTCACCTGGGAGTGGCCTACAGCCGCCGCGACCCGCTGGGGGCCGCCGTCAGCTACAGCGATCGTCCGGAATGGCACGGGTCGAGCAAGAAGTTCGTCAGCGCATCCGTTAGCAAGGTGGACGCGGTCGACCTGCTGGGCCTCGAAGCGGCGGCGGTCTGGGGACCGGTGAGTGTGCAGGGGGAGTTCATCCAGTCGAACCTGACGCGGACGTCGGGCGGCGGAAATGACGCCTCGTTCAACGGGTGGTACGTCGAGGGAAGCTGGTTCATCACCGGCGAGAACCGGAAGTATAACGGCAAGACCGGCGAGTTCACGCGCGTCTCGCCGAAGAAGGACTTCGGCAAGGACGGCGGGTTCGGCGCGTGGGAGGCGGTGGCGCGCTACTCGTCGCTCGACCTCAACGACACGAGCGCCAAGATCGCCGGCGGCAAGGAGAACGACCTGACGCTGGGGCTCAACTGGTACCTGAATCCGAACATGCGCGTGATGTTCAACTACATCCATGCGATGACCAGCACCCCGGACGTCGGTAGCGCGAACATCGCACTCGTGCGCTTCCAGGCCGATTTCTGAGCCGGGGCGCGGACCCAACATAAGGAGCGCGTTATGAAGAAGAACCTGGTGAACATGGGCCTCATGGTGCTGGGGGGCCTGCTGGCCGCGGCGGTGGAACTGACGGCGGCGGACCCGGCCGTCACGATCAACGGCGCCGGGGCGAGCTTCCCGTTCCCGATCTACAGCGATTGGGCCTTCAAGTATGAAAAGGTGTCCGGCATGAAACTCAATTACCAGTCCATCGGCTCCGGCGGCGGCATCAAGCAGATCAAGGAGAAGACCGTCGACTTCGGGGCCTCGGACGCGCCGCTCAAGGCCGACGAACTCAAGGCGGCCGGCCTCGTGCAGTTCCCCATGATCATCGGCGGCGCCGTGCCCGTGGTCAACATCAAGGGCGTCGCCGCCGGGCAGCTCAGGCTCACGGGCAAGGTGCTCGCCGAGATCTACCTCGGCGCGATCACGAAGTGGAACGACGACGCGATCAAGGCGCTCAATCCCGAGTTGCGCCTGCCGGACACGGCGATCGCGGTGGTCTATCGCTCGGACGGTTCGGGCACAACGTGGCTCTACACGAACTATCTGTCCAAGGCCTCGGCGTCGTGGGCCGTGAAGGTCGGCAACGACAAGTCCGTCGCCTGGCCGACGGGCGTGGGGGCGAAGGGCAACGAGGGCGTCGCGGCGATCGTGAAGAACACGGACGGCGGCATCGGCTACGTCGAATACGCCTACGCGGTCGAGAACAACCTCGCGTGGACCCAGATGCAGAACCGCGCCGGCGCGTTCGTGAAGCCGACCGTGGCCACCTTCGCCGCCGCCGCCGCGAGCGCGGACTGGAAGGGCGCCCCGGGCTTCTACATGGTGCTGACGAACCAGCCCGGCGCCGAATCCTGGCCCATCACGGGCGCCTCCTTCATCCTCATCCACAAGGACCAGAAGACCGCCGGCACGGCGCGGGCGATGTTCAAGTTCTTCGACTGGTGCTACAAGAACGGCGCCGACGCGGCGACGAAGCTCAACTACGTCCCCATCCCCGAGAGCGTCTACACGATGGTGGAGGAGACATGGAAGAACGACGTGAAGGCCGACGGCGCAACGGTGTGGCCGTAATCGATTGACGAACGGCGGACGATACCATGACCGGCCCTTTGAAGGCACGTTCCGGCGGATGCCGATTGAGTGACGCGCTCTTCAAGGGGCTGGCCGCCGCCTGTGCCGCGGTGGTCGCCGCGGTGATCCTCGGGATATTCATACAGCTCCTGGTCGACTCCAGCCTCTCGATGATGCGCTTCGGGCCGGGGTTCCTCGCCTCGAGCGACTGGAACCCGCGGACGGAGGAATACGGCGCCCTCAGTTCCATCTACGGCACGGCCATGTCGACGCTGATCGCGATGGCGCTGGCGGTGCCGCTGGCGCTCGTCATCGCGCTGTTGCTCGTGGAATTCACCCACCCGGTCGTCAGCCGCGTCGTCGGCACGGGGATCGAGCTCCTGGCGGCGATCCCGAGCATCATCTACGGGATGTGGGGGCTCTTCATCCTGGCGCCGATCATGCAGCTCCGCGTCGAGCCCTTCCTGGCGTCGAATCTCGGATGGGTTCCCGGCCTCGGCCGGCTCTTCTCGGGCGGGACGGGCGGACTTGGCATCCTCACGGCCGGCGTGATCCTTGCGCTGATGGTGCTGCCCTTCATCACCGCGGTTGCGCGGGACTCGCTGGCGATGGTGCCGCCGGTCGTGAAGGAGGCGGCCCACGGCATGGGCTCGACCACGTGGGAGGCGACGCGCCGGGTCTCTCTCCGCTGGTGCCGCAAGGGCATCGTCGGAGCGATCTTCCTCGGATTCGGCCGGGCCGTCGGCGAGACCATGGCCGTCACGTTCGTCATCGGCAACTTCAACGGGATCCCCCGCTCGCCCTTCGGCGCCGGGAACACCATCGCCTCAAAGCTCGCCAACGAGTTCGCCGAAGCCGACACCCCGATGCACACGAGCGCGCTGATGGAGCTGGCGCTCGTGCTCTTCGTGACGACGTTCCTCTTTCAGATGCTGGCGCAGTGGTGGCTCAACCGGCAGGCCCAAGCCTCGGGAGCGCATTCATGACGCCGCGATCGGTTGGGTGGAGGCGCGCGAAGGACAAGTCGGTGAAGGCCCTCTCGGGCCTGGCGGCGCTCATCGGGCTCGCCTTCCTCGCATGGATCATGATGGAGGTGGTGCTGCGCGGGGCGAAGGCGCTCGACGCGGCCTTCTTCACCTCGCTGCCGACGCCGCCCGGGCTCGCCGGCGGGGGCCTCGCCAACGCGATGCTGGGGACGCTCGCCATCACGCTCCTCGCCGCGCTGATCGGCGTGCCCATCGGCCTCTTCGCGGGGATTTACCTCGCCGAGTTCGGGCGCGAGTCGCGGTTCGCCTCGGCCATCCGCTTCCTCGCCAACGTCCTCATGGGCATCCCGTCCATCGTCATCGGGGTGTTCGTCTACGCCGTCATGGTCGTGGAGCACGGGATGTGCGGGGCCCACTGGGGCGGGCACTTCTCGGCCTGGGCGGGGGCGGCGGCCCTGGCGATCATCATGATCCCGCTCGTGGCGCGCACGACGGAGGACATGCTGAACCTCGTGCCCAACACGCTGCGCGAATCGGCCCTCGCCCTCGGCTCGCCGCGGTGGAAGGTGACGCTCGGCGTCGTCTTTCGCGCAGCCAAGTCCGGCCTCGTCACCGGCACGCTCCTTGGCGTGGCGCGCGTGAGCGGCGAGACGGCGCCTCTTCTCTTTACGGCGCTCAACAGCCCCTACTGGCTGAAGTCCCTTGACCCGCCGACGCTCAACCCAGGAACGTGGTATCACGCGCTCAATGAGCCCACGGCGAACCTCACCGTCACCGTCTACAACTACGCGATGTCTCCCTATGCCGACTGGCAGCAGAAGGCGTGGGGCGCGTCCCTCGTGATCACGGCGGCGGTGCTGCTGGTGACCATCGCGGCGCGAATCATCTTCCGGAGGAGGACCCAGTGGTCGTGACCCTTTCCGACCCCCCCGTGCGCGAAACCCGTCCGTTGACTCCCGTGCCCGTGCCCCCGGCGCCGGAGCCCTCTTTGGCCCACGGGTCGGCCGCGGCCGAGGTCAAGGTGCGCGTGCGCGGGCTCAATTTCTGGTACGGCTCGCACCAGGCGCTCTTCAGCAATTCGCTCGACATCGCGGCCCACCGCGTCACCGCCGTCATCGGCCCTTCCGGTTGCGGCAAGTCGACGCACATCCGCGTCTATAACCGCATCTTCGAGCTCTACCGCGACCACCGCGCCGAGGGCTCGGTCCTGCTCGACGGGGTCAATCTCCTCGACCCCGAGACCGACCTGCTCGACCTGCGCAAGCGCGTGGGCATGATCTTCCAGAAGCCGACGCCCTTCCCGGCGACGATCTTCGAGAACGTGGCCTACGGGCTCAAGCTCCACTACCGCGTCGACGCGCTGGAGCTGACGAGGCGCGTGGAAGAGGCCCTCCGTCGCGCGGCGCTCTGGGACGAGGTCAAGGACAAGCTCCGCCGGCCCGCCGCGGCGCTCTCCGGGGGGCAGCAGCAGCGGCTCTGCATCGCCCGCGCGGTCGCCGTCGAGCCGGAGGTGCTCCTCATGGACGAGCCCTGTTCGGCGATCGACCCGGTCGCCACGGCGCGTATCGAGGAACTGATCCTTGAGCTCAAGAAGCGATTCACGATTGTCCTCGTGACCCACAACATGCAGCAGGCGGCGCGGGTGAGCGACTTCACGGCCTTCTTCTACCAGGGTAACATCGTCGAGTTCGGCCCGACGACGCAGATCTTCACGAACCCGGCGAAGAAGCAGACTGAGGAGTATATCACCGGCCGGTTCGGCTGAAAAACCCGGCAGAAGCGGGGCGCCCGCCCGATTAATCTCGAACGAACGAAACCCTAATGATTTCCTAACACGGCCGCGTTAGCCTACCATTAAGAAGCCGTGCGGAATGTCGAGCGGGTGGCGTGACAATCGAGGATCGGGAGGTCGGCGCATGAAGACGGCCTTGAAGGCGATGGCGATGGCGGCGTGCCTCGCGGCGCTCTGCTCGGGCTGCGGCGGAGGACGGCAGCGGGCGGTACAGGTGGCGGGGTCGACGTCGATACAGCCGTTCGCGCAGATGCTGGCGAGCGAGTATGAGAAACAACAGGGCGAGGTGAAGGTGCAGGTGCAGGGCGGGGGCTCGATGGCCGGAATCCAGGCCGTCTCCAACGGCATGGCACAGATCGGCATGTGCTCGCGCGACCTGACGCCGGAGGAGACGAAGCTCTATGCGCCCATCGTCATCGCGCGGGACGGCATCGCGCTGATCGTGCACCCGTCGAACCCGGTGAAGGGGCTGACGAAGGAGCAGGTGCGCGCGATCTTCGCCGGCGACGTGAAGAACTGGAAGGCCGTCGGCGGGCCCGACCTCGCCGTCACCGCGGTCACGCGCGAGGACGGCTCGGGCACGCGCGAGACGTTCACGCACCTGGTCATGGGCTCTCGGACCATCGCGCCCGGGGTGCGCGTCCAGCCCTCGAACGGCACCGTCCGCGAAACCGTCCGCAGCAGTTCGGGGACGATCGGCTACATCTCGCTGGGACTCGTGAATAAGGACGTCAAGCCTCTCGAAATCGACGGCGTCGCGGCGACCGAGCAGGGCGTGATCGAAGGGAAATACACGCTGGCGCGGCCGTTCCTCTTCATTCTGAAGGGCTCCCCGACGCCCGATGCGAAGGCGTTCATCGACTACGTGCTCTCGGACAAGGGGCAGGATCTTCTCGTCAAGAAAGGCCTGATCCGCGCAAAATGAGGCAGGATAAGATCATCCGCGTGTTGCTGACGGCGGTGGCGCTGACGGCGATTGCCGGACTGGCCCTGATCACGATCTTTCTCTTCGCCGAGGGCGTGCCCTTCATCTGGAAGACGGGCGCGCGCGAGTTCTTCCTCTCCGACGACTGGAAACCCACCGTCAGCGAGCACAATCCCGTGCCGCACTTCGGCATCCTCGCGATGATCGTCGGTTCGCTGGAGGTGACGGCGGGGGCGATGATCGTCGGCGTCACGCTCTCCATGGCCTGCGCCATCGTGCTGACTCAGTTCTGCCCGGCGCGCCTCGCGGCGGTCCTCAAGCCCGCCATCGAGCTTCTCGCGGGGATCCCCTCGGTCGTCTACGGCTTCATGGGCGTGGTGACGCTGGCTCCGTTCATCAGCGAGCACTTCGGCGGCGGCAACGGGCAATGCGTCCTCGCCGCGTCGATCGTCCTCGGCGTCATGGCGTTGCCCACGATCACGAGCATCTCGGTGGACGCCCTGCAGGCGGTGCCGCGCAGCTACTTCGAGGGCGCCGTCGCCATGGGCGCCACGCGCTGGCAGACGACCACGATGGTGATGCTCCGCGCCGCGCGCTCGGGGATCGTCGCCGCGATCATCCTCGGCATGGGCCGCGCCATCGGCGAAACCATGGCCGTCATCATGATCGCCGGCAACTCCATCATGATCCCGCACAGCCTCCTCGACCCCGTGCGCACGCTCACGGCCAACATCGCCCTCGAAATCGGCGACGCGGCTCCGCAGCACCGCGAGGCGCTCTTCGCCACCGGCGTGACGCTCTTCGTCATCATCATGGTCCTCAACAGCATCGCCCTGGTCGTGTCGCGCCGTCGGGCGGGGAGCGCCGCGTCATGAAGATACTCCCGCGCATTCCGCCCGTCGTCGCCCAGCGGCTTGCCGTCACGGGGCTCTGGACGCTCACGGCCGTCGTGCTCGCGACGCTCGGCCTCATCATCCTCTTCATTCTCTGGCGCGGCCTGCCGCACGTGACCTGGGGCTTTCTCACGAGCGGCCCGGGAGGCATCGACGAAGAGGGCGGCATCCTGCCGATGATCGTCGGCACGGCGCTCGTCGCCGGCATCGGCGTCCTCGTCGCGGCGCCCATCGGCGTCGGCACGGCGATCTATCTCACCGAGTACACCCGCGAAGGTCGGCTCACCGCGCTCATCCGCTTCGGCGCCGATTGTCTCGCCGGCATTCCCTCGATCATCTTCGGCATGTTCGGCTTCGCGTTCTTCGGCATCACGCTCCACATGGGATACTCCATCCTCTCGGGCGCGCTGACGCTGGCCCTCATGGTCCTGCCCACCATCGTTCGCACCAGCGAGGAAGCCATCCGCGCCGTCCCGCGATCTTACCGGGACGTCTCCTTCGGCCTCGGCAGCTCCCGCTGGCAGATGGTCACCCACGTCGTGCTCCGCTGCGCGCTGCCGGGCATCGCCACCGGCGTCGTCCTCTCGCTTGGACGCGCCATCAGCGAGACCGCCGTCGTGATGCTCACCTCCGGTTCCTCGATCGGCATGCCCCACTCGGTCTTCGACTCCGTGAGGACGCTCGCGCTTCACTTCTACACCATCGCCCAGGAATTCGGCCCCACGCCCCAGGCCTACGCGACTGCCGCGGTGCTCATCCTCTCGGTGCTGCTCATCAACATCACGGCCTACTACCTGATGCGCCGGTTCGTGACGAGGGTGAGGTGAACCATGAGCGAAACCTCGAAACCCAAACTCGTCATCCGGAGCTTCAGCGCGTGTTTCGGCGACGATTGCGTGCTGAGGAACATCGACCTCGACGTGCGGGCGAACGAGCGCCTGGCGATCATCGGTCCCTCGCGCAGCGGAAAGACGACGCTCCTGCGCTCGCTCAACCGGCTGAACGACATGGAGGCGCGTTTCCACTTCACGGGCCGGATCGAACTCGACGGGCAGGACATCTATCACGACCGCATGGACCCCGCCGTGTTGCGCCGGCGCGTGGGGATGGTCTACGCGGTGCCCGTGCCGCTGCCGTGGTCGATCTATGATAATCTGACCTACGGCCCGAAACTCGCCGGCATCCGGGGTAAGTCGACGCTCGACGAGCTGGTCGAGACTTCGCTCCGCCGGGCGGTGCTCTGGGACGAGGTGAAGGACCGGCTGCGCGAGAGCGCGCACAATCTCTCGGGCGGACAGCAGCAGCGCATGTGCCTCGCCCGCGTGCTGGCGCTCGGGCCGGAAGTCCTGCTCCTCGACGAGCCCTGCTCCGGCCTCGACCCGATCTCCACCGCGAAGATCGAGGACGCCCTCGCGGACTTGAAGGAGCAATACTCGATCGTGCTCGTGACCAACAACACCAAGCAGGCCGCGCGCGCCTCCGACCGCACGGCGTTCTTCCTGATGTCCGAACTCGTCGAAGTCGGCCCGACGTCGACGGTCTTTACGGCCCCGCGCGACAAGAGGACGAACGACTACATCGTGGGGCATTTCGGATGAGCGCCATGGAACCGAAACTCGAAACCCGCGGGCTGAACCTCCACTACGGCGCTTTTCAGGCGCTGAGGGACGTGAGCCTGTCGATACGTCCGCGGGCGATTACGTCGATCATCGGGCCCTCCGGCTGCGGCAAGAGCACGCTCCTGCGCTGCTTCAACCGGATGAACGAACTCATCGAGGGGGTGCGCATCGACGGGCAGATCCTCCTCGACGGGGCGGATATCCACGACCCGGCGACGCCGCTGACGGAACTGCGCCGGCGCGTCGGGATGGTCTTCCAGCGGCCGAACCCGTTCCCGCTCTCGGTCTTCGACAACGTCGCGTTCGGCCGGCGCGTGCACGGGATGGACCGGAGCGGCGACCTGGCCGAGGTCGTGGAGAAGAGCCTGCGCGCGACGCATCTCTGGGACGACCTGAAGGACCGTCTCGGCATGTCGGCGCTGGACCTCTCGCCGGAGCAGCAGCAGCGGCTCTGCATCTCGCGCCTGGTGGCGGTGGAGCCGGAGGTGCTGCTGATGGACGAGCCGTGCTCGGCGCTCGACCCGATCGCCACGGGGCACATCGAGGAGCTGATGTTCGCCTTGGCGAAGGACTACACGATCGTCATCGTCACGCATAACATGCAGCAGGCCGCGCGGGTCTCCACGGAGACGGCGTTCATGCTGCTCGGGGATAGGGTGGAGTTCGGCCGGACGGTGGACATCTTCGAACGGCCGAAGGACAAGAGGACCGAGGAATACGTGACCGGCCGGTACGGCTGAGAGGAGAACGCCATGTCGAACGTTTTGCAGCGCGAGCTGGAGCGGTTGAAGAAGATGATCCTGGCGGTGTGCGCGGTGGTGGAGGAGAACGTCGGCCGGTCGGTTCGGGCGATCGAGACCCGCGATCGGGAACTGGCACGGCGCGTTATCGAATCGGACAAGGAGATCGACCGCACCGAGGTCGACGTGGAGGAGGAGTGCCTTAAGGTGCTGGCGCTCCATCAGCCCGTGGCGAGCGATCTGAGGTTCATCGTGGCGGTGCTCAAGATCAACAGCGACCTGGAGCGCATCGGGGACCTGGCGGTTAACATCGCCGAGCGGGCGGAGGCGCTGGCCTCGCGCGAGCGGATCCGGGCGCCCATCGACGTCGTCGCCATGTCGGAGAAGGCGCGCGCGATGCTGCGCAAGAGCCTCGACGCCCTCGTCACCCTCGACCCGAAGCTCGCCCGCGAGGTCGGGGCCCACGACGACGAGGTGGACGCGATGAACCGGGAGAACTTCGCCAAGATTCAGCAGGAGATCCGGGCCGACCTGGTCGATCTGGACTCCCTGCTGCAGTTCCTCTCGGTCTCGCGCTACCTCGAGCGCATCGCCGACCACGCCAGCAACATCGCCGAGGACGTCGTCTACCTCACCGAGGGCAACATCGTCCGGCACAAGGGCAGCGCTTCGTAGGGGCACGGCATGCCGTGCCCGCTCTTCTCATTCAGTCGTTCAGCGTTGCCAGACCCATCCGGATCGCGTACTTGGTCAGCCCGGCGACGTTGTCGATGTCGAGCTTCTGCATGATGTGGTGCCGGTGGGTGTCGACGGTGCGGATGCTGATGTCGATCCTCTGGGCGATCTCCTTGGTGCTGCTGCCGGCGGCGAGGAGCTGAAGCACCTCGCGCTCGCGCGGACTCAGGAGCGCGACGCCTCCGGGCGCGGGCGCGTCGCCGGCATGGACGATCTTCTCCACGATTCCCCCGGTGACGGCGGGGGAGAGGTAGGTCTGCCCGCGCATGACCGTGCGGATGGCCTCCGCGATCTCGCGGAAAGAGGAGCCCTTCACGAGGTAGCCGCTCACCCCCGCTTCGAGCATCCCGCTGACGAACGGGCCGTCGCTGATGACGGAAAGCGCGACGATCCGGACCTCGGGGTTCGTCGCGCGGATCTCCCGCGTGGCGCGCACCCCCGACGTCTCGCCCATCGTGATGTCCATGAGCACGAGGTCCGGCCGCAGCTCCCGCGCCAGGTGCACGACGGTCTCGCCGTCCGCCGCCTCGCCGACGACTTCGATGTCCGGCTCGCCCGTCAGGAGCGCCCGGAGCCCTTCGCGCAGGAACTGGTGGTCGTCAGCCAGCAGGACGCGGATCATGTTGTTCCCCCCTGGTCTCCAGGCCGTCTTGCGCGCGGGGCACCCAGAGCGTCACGAGCGTCCCCCGGCTCGGCCGCGATTCGATCTCCATCCCTCCGCCCAGCTCCTTCAGCCGCTCCTGCACGCTGAACAGGCCGAAGCCGCGCCGCTCGCCGCTCTGGGAGCGCGCCGTCTCCACGTCAAACCCCATGCCGTCGTCCTCGACCGAGATGACCAGCCGGTCGTCGCACGTCGCGAACGTCGTGCGGCAAGCCGATGCGCGCGAGTGCTTGACGACGTTCATCAGAAGCTCGCGGAGCGTCTGGTAGAGGAGGATGAGCGCGTCCTTCCCCAGCGGCGGCAGCGGCGTGGGGCATTCGGCGGAGAAGCGGATGCCGTGCCGCTGCTGGAGCTCGCGCCCGAGCGCGCCGACGGCGGGAGCGAGGCCGAATTCGTAGAGGATCTGCGGGCTCAGCTCGAAGGTGAGGTTCCTCGTCGCGCGGAGCGCCTCGCGCGTCGTCTCGAGGACCTGCCGCAACTCGTCCTTCGCCTGCGGGTCGCCCGCGGTCTCCGCCAGCTTCTCGATCCTCATGCAGACGAGCGTCAGCGACTGGCCGATCTGGTCGTGGAGCCCGACCGCGATGCGTCGGCGCTCGCGCTCCTCGGAAAGGAGCTTCTCGGAGGCCATGGAGCGGAGGCGCTTCTGGTAATCGGTGAGGGCGAGCGACGACTTCACGCGCTCGGTGATGTCGCGGCTCACCGCGCAGATGATCCGACGGTCCCTCAGCGTGAACGTTCCGGCGGAAATCTCCACGGGGAATATCTCGCCGCTCTTCCGGCGGTGGAAGCGCAGGGGGATCCACTGCAGGTCTCCGCGCGCCGCCTGGGCCAGGGTCGCGGCGGTCTCGGCGGTCTCCGCGGAGAGATCGGGGGCGGTCATCGTCAGAAACTCGCCCTTCGTCCATCCGTAGAGCTTCTCGGCCGACCGGTTGACGTCCACGAACCTCATCGTCTCGGCGTCGACGAGCACGATGGCCCCGGACTCCACCTCGAAGAGCTGGCGGTACTTCTCCTCGCTGTCGCGCAACGCCGCCTCGGAGCGCCGGCGCTCGGTGACGTCCTCAAAGACCGCGACGAACCGCCCGCGCGCCGGGCTGAAGGCCGAAATGTTCAGCCACATCTGGAGCGGCTTGAAATCGACGTCGAAGCTGTCCGGCCGTCCGGTCGAAGCGACGCGGCCGTATCGTTCGAGGACCTCGGGATGGTCCCCGCGGATGTCGGGCAGGATCTCGGTGACGCGTCGGCCGACGACCCCCGTCAGGCCCGTCAGCCGCTCGAACGCCGCGTTGACGGCGAGGTAGACCCAGTCCACCGGCCGGCCCTCCGCGTCGAACACCATCTCGCAGTAGGCCACGCCTTCGAGCATGTTCTCGAACAGCTTGCTGAACCGCGCCTCGCTCGCGGCCAGCTCCTCTTCGACGCGGTGCCGTTCCGTGAGGTCGGTGACGAAGGCATAGTAGCAGGAGGGCGCCCGGCCCTCGCTCGCGACAAGATGAACGAGCACCTCGACGGGCACGCGCGAGCCGTCCTTGCGCAACAGTTCCTTCTCGTAGCGCACCGGCGCGCCGGTGCCGCAAAGCGGCCCGAGCTGCGCCTCCTCGACCTTGCGCCATTCCGGCGGGGTCAAGGTCATCCTGCGCCCGGGGCGCAGGGGAGGGACCGGCTCGGGATCGTCGGCGGAAGACTCGATCGAAACGGGCGTGGCGACGGTGGACGCAGCTTTGTCGAAGAGGTTGGGGCAGCGGCCGGCGATGCGCGAGGGTTCGGAAGGGTCGACGCCTTCTTCATGCGCCCGAGCGTCGGGCGGGGGGATATTGGCGTCCGTAAATCTCATCCCGAGAAGCTCATGCTCGGCGTATCCCGTGATCCGGCAGAATTCCTCGTTGACCCGTAGCGTATGCCAGTTGAGCGAGATGACCGCCGCGCCCACGGCGGCCGGGCCCGTCGCCCGATAGAGGATGTCCTCGGGTCCCGCCGGACCGACCGTGCGCAAGAGCCGCCTGACTGGCCTCGCATCGCGCGTCATGTGATCCTTTCGTGCGCGAAGACGCCGAGGGATTCATGGCGATCGTTCGAAGCAAACGAAAGATCATTTACGTGCCAAGATGCATTCTCCTCGTAGCATCGGCAGCATGACCCCCTATGGCACTGGCGTGCCTGATAAGAGCATACCCCAACATATGCAGTGAGGCAAGTTGAAGCGCGAAGAAGTTTCGGGAAGACCGCGAAAGTTGTTTCACCGGATGTTCACCCCGGTGGGGTGCGGCGCCATGCCGATTGTGTAGGTCGGGGTCATGGATTCGCTGACGCGTCACGCCCGACTTCATGATGTTGCAGTACCTCCCTCGGCCGATGCTTCGTACCTGCCTGAGACGCGTGCTTCACGATCCGGGAGAGAGGGGGGAAGGAATGGACGGGAACGCGACGCTGTTGCTGACGCTTTACGTGGCCGGGGAGACCCCGGCCTCCTCGTCGGCCATTGCTGAACTCAGGGCCTGCTGCGAGGGGCCGCTGGAGGGACGCTACGCGGTGGACGTCGTGGACATCCGCCGCGAGCCTCGCGTGGCGCAGGACGACCGCCTGCTCGTGCAGGTTCTGGCGACGCCCGCGCTCATCAGCGTGCTGCCGCCGCCGCTCAAGCGCATCATCATCGACGATCTGATTATGCATGAACAGATACTGTTAGGGATAAATCTTGAGCCGGCAGAGGAGGCCCTGCTGCCGACGGGGGGCTTCGGCTGAACTGCGTCGGCGGGTGCGCGGGGGCGGGAGAGGCATCATTGCATAGGTCGATAGTTCAACCCGCCGATTCGGCGGATGCTACATCTCCATACCGCGCAGTTATTCCCGGCGCAAATCCTCACGAGAAAGGGCTCTTTTGGCAATTGGCTGCACCGCTCGATGTGTGGCATAATAAGACGTTGGTTCGCGTGGTTCGGCCGGCATCACGGAAAGGAGGCGACATTCCGGCCTGTGACAATCCTTGGCGACCACTTGTCTTATAGGGGACAGACATGAGCATAGCACGGGACGAACTGCAGATGACGTGGGTGGCGTTCAAGGATGCGAAGAGCCGGGAGGCCCGGAACGCGCTGATCGAGGCCTACCTGCCGCTGGTCAAGTCCATCGCGCAGCGATTGCACGCGAAGCTGCCGAAGGAGGTGGACCTGGACGACCTGACGAGCGAAGGGGTCTTCGGCCTGGTTGAGGCGCTGGAGTCCTTCGACCCGTCGCGGGGCGTCGCCTTCGAGATGTTCTCCTCGCAGCGCATCAAGGGGGCCATGCTCGACAAGCTCCGCCGCATGGACTGGGTGCCGCGTCTCGTGCGTTCGCGCCATCACCTCATCGACAAGGCCTGCCGCGCTTTCGAGGTGCGCACCGGCCGCATTCCCTCCATGCCTGAACTGGCCGAGGAGATGCGTCTTCCGACCGACGAGGTGATGGACCTTACGCGCTCCGCCTCGTCGGCGGGGATCCTGTCGCTCCACCACAAGTACTACGAGACCGAAAGCGCCCGCACGGTTTCTCAGATCGACCTCCTTCCGGATCGGCGCGCCTCAGACCCCTCCGAGCGCGCCCAGAGAAGCGACGTTCGCGACCTCGTCACTCGCGGCATGAGCCGCAAGGAGCGGCTCATCACGCTCCTCTACTACTACGAAGGCATGACGATGAAGGAGATCGGCGCCGCGCTCAACCTCTCCGAGTCGCGCGTCAGCCAGATGCACACAAGCATCCTACTTCGCATCCGCAAACTCCTTCGGCACCGTCGCAAAGAGTTCGTCACCTGAGCTTCCCCGCCTGCCCACCCTCCCGGTCCCGCCCCAATTATAATAAATATACCTGTCACCTTTATCGCAATGGGTGTGGTCTATGCGGTGGGGAGACACCAAATT
>JBBIVY010000072.1:0-20565 GCA_037439485.1 Planctomycetota bacterium
CCATTCGACAAATCTCGCGCGTCTACCAAATGCGCCACGATGGGAAACACGGTACCTTTGCGAAATCCGCCGGATTTCGGGGTTTCAGCGCGTTTCGCCCTTTTGGCCCCGGCCTCTCGCGACGGATTACGAATTCTGAGAGAAATCCCCCACTCGGACTTATCTTTTGCCGCGCGGATTCCGAGTGCTATTATCGGGGATAGGGGGATTGTCACTCCTTCCATAACGTCGTCCTTCGGTCGCGTTATCATACGCCGGGCCGGTTGCCTGTCAGGGGAATCATGGACAAATTCGTCATCGAAGGCGGTTATCCGCTTCGCGGGACCATCCGGGTATCGAAGGCCAAGAACGCGGCGCTGCCCATCATGGCCGCGGCGCTCCTGGCCGAGGGGCAGACCGTCATCCGCAATTGCCCGCACCTCTCCGACGTCGAGGCCATGGCGGGCGTCATGCGTTCGCTCGGGGTGACGGTGAAGCGCACCAACGGCGACCTCATTATCAAGACCCCGAAGAAGCTCATCCCGTTTGCGCCTTACGACCTCGTCCGCAAGATGCGCGCGAGTTTCTGCGTGCTCGGGCCGCTCATCGCCCGCGAGCGCCAGGCCAAGGTGTCGTTGCCCGGCGGCTGCGTCATCGGCGCCCGCCCGGTCGACCTGCACCTCAAGGGAATGCGCGCCCTCGGCTGCAGCATCAGCATCGAGGGCGGCTACGTCCTCGCCGAGGCCGCGAACTTCCACGGCAACACCGTCTATCTCGGCGGCCCCTTCGGCTCCACCGTCCTCGGCACCGCCAACGTCATGATGGCCGCCACCCTCGCCCCCGGCACCACCGTCATCGAAGACGCCGCGTGCGAGCCCGAGGTCATCAACCTCATCGAGGTCCTCAACTCCATGGGCGCCAAGATCCGCTACGCCCAGCCCAAGTGCCTCGAAATCAAGGGCGTCAAGAAACTCCACGGCGTCACCGTCGACCTCATCCCCGACCGCGTCGAGGCCGGCACCTACATGATCGCCGCCGCGGCGACGCGGGGAGACGTCACCATCGAGGGCCTCTGCATGGACCACCTGCACGCGGTGGTCGACCGCCTGCAGGCTATCGGGGTGATGGTGGTGTCGAAGAAGAACGACTCGTGCCGGATCATCTCGGATGGCCGTTTCAACCCCGTCGACGTCGTAACGCTGCCGTATCCGGGATTCCCCACGGACCTGCAAGCGCAGATGATGACGCTCCTGACGCTGGGCGACGGCCTGAGCGTGATCACCGAGAACATCTACCCGGATCGGTTCATGCACGTCGCGGAGCTGGGACGCATGGGCGTGGACATCCGGAAGGAAGGCCCGCACGCGATCATCTCCGGCCGGCCGAAGATGTCGGGCGCGCCCGTCATGGCGAGCGACCTGCGCGCGTCGGCGGCGCTCGTCATCGCCGGGCTCATGGCCCACGGCGAGACCACCATCAGCCGCGTCTATCACATCGACCGCGGCTACGAGAACATCGAGAAGAAGCTTCGCTCCCTCGGCGCCCAGATCCGCCGCGTCTCCGACGGGCTGCCGCCTCCGGCGGCGGGGGCTGAGTAGTTGCCGTAGGGGCGCAGCATGCTGCGCCCGTCTTCCCGTTTCTCTACAACAACTCGGGCACGGTCCCGACGCGTCGGGATGCCCCCACAACCTGTCTTGACCGAACCGGCGTTTTCAGCTATCCTTTCTTGCGCGAAGCTACGCGGCCATTCCAGGGCAACGGCCCGAGAGGAGGAACTCATGCCTGTGAAAGACGTGGCCAAGCGGGTCATCGAGTCGCTGCCCGAAGAGGCAACGATGGATGAAATCATCCACGCGCTCTACGTCAACGCCAAGTTCGAGCATGGCGAGAGGGAAATCCGCAAAGGCAAGGGCGTCTTGGACGCAACCGCCCGGAAGAGACTCGGCAAATGGGTCAAGTGATCTGGTCGCCGTCGGCGCTGGACGACATCGACGCGATCGCCGAGTACATCGCCCGCGACTCGGCGGATCGCGCATCGCTCTTCGTGACCCGCCTTCTCGATGCGGTCGAGCGGCTCTCCTCGTTCCCGGACTCGGGACGCGTCATCCCTGAAATCGGCGACCCCTCCTGCCGCGAAATCCCCGTCGCCACCTACCGCATTATGTACCGCATCGAAGGCGCGGACGTGTGGATCACCGGCGTGGTTCACGGCGCTCGGAACTGGAGGCCATGACGGGGAGGGGCCATGCTGGCCGGACCCGCTTGTTCTGAGCGCCTCCGAAAAGCGACCTTACGGACGCGACTTGCGACGAGGCGGACCAGCAATCAGGCAAGCTCATAGGCGCGGGCGAGAATCTCGCGAATGTGGGAGTGCGCCGCCTTTTCACGGGCAACCATGAAAGCAATGGGATTCGCACCGGCGTTGTAAGTGTAGGTCCAATTCGGCTCTCCCAAGCCGCCCTCCTGAAGCTTCGCCCGAACGAAATTGTAGAAATCACTTGGCGCGTCCTCCGCGCCGCCGCCGCCCGGAAGGTATATATAGGTCCCGTCGTTCCTCGGCCACATCGGCAACCAGCACCGGCGGCCTTTCTTAAGAGAAATGTAGCTCTGGGCCGAGTAGTCCACGCGCGAAGGCCCAAGCGATTCGTTACAGTACTTCACCAGCGTGTCCACCGTCGCAATGAACTCCGAAGGGGAGTTGGCCTCCCACCAATCCCGGTCTTTCGGTTGCGAAATCCCGCCTTCGTCGTCCCCCGCCTCGTCCCCGGCATCATCAATAAGATCATCCGGCTGGGAGACAATGAAGGCTTCGACGGTTGACAATTCCGAGGGGTGTTGAAGCCGTCGCGTTCGGATCTCAATCCCGATAAAAGGAAGAAACTGAGGAAGCGTGTCGATAACGGTCTTATACCTCCCCGAGAGGTCCTCCGCTACAAGGACAGCGTAATGGCGAACATTGGGATTCTTAACTCGTTCCCGCGCCCAGTAGTCCAGAACTCGAAACCCATGGTCTGAGTCGCACTCACCCAGCATGACTTCGATTTCATAGAAAGTGTCCAAGTCTCCGCGATACGCGAGAATGTCCAACCGTCCGCCCTTCTTCTTGTAATGAACCAGTTCGCATCGCTTGATTACCAACTCTCCAAGACCCAGCCGCGCAGGTTTCTGGGTAATCCAGGTTTGGAGCCACGATTCGTCCTTTCCGACCGAGCGGAGAGTGGTGATTGAGCTTTCGACGATTTCCACGGCCTTCTCCTGTGTTATGAAGACGCCCATGCCGAGCGCCGAAATCCACGAGTCGAACAACGCGGGCACGGCATGCCGTGCCCCTACGAAATCACGGCTTGACCGCCTTCTTCGGCGCCTTCGGGTCCGGCTTCGATTCGTCCTTCGGCAGGCCGGACTTGATCGCGGCGTCCACGGCCTTCGTCTCGAGCGCGAGCGGCAAATCCACGACGGCGGCTTCCTTCGCCGTGGCCTTGGCCGTGCCCTGGACGATCATCTCCTTGGTTGAGGTCGTGAGCTGATACCAGCCCCAGTCGGCGTACTTGTTCTTTCGGTCGTAGAGGGCGCGGGCAAGGTAGATCTCGCTGATCACGGGCTTGGCCGCAACCTCGGCGGTCAGCTCCACCGAGCCGTCCGTATCCCAATCCTCCGAGCGGATCGTGACAAGCGAAAGGCCCAGCGCCAGCTTCTTCTGCGACTCCGGCACGCCCAGGCAATAATCGCGCACCAGGTCGTGCCCGGCCCCGCCGCCGCCGAGCACCATGTCGAGCACCTTGTTCGCGATCTCCGTCTCTGCCTTGAGCTTCGCCGCCCGCCGCACCGCGAGGCGCTTCTCGCCGTCGGTCTTCGCGAGCGCCGACTCGCCCGTGCCGAAGATCGGCTCGTCCTTCTTCGCCCCCTGCGCCACGGCGCTGATCGTCGAGTCCTCCTCGGCCTTGTCCCAGTCCACCTTCTCGTAGGCCTTCTTGAGGATCGCCGAGACCTTCGCCGGCGTCGTCGACACCGTCACGCGCACCGTGCCGTCTTCCAGGTAAATCGTCTTCGTCGGCACCGCGTCGGCGAGGCCCTTGATGAGGTCCTTATCGACGACGGCGTTCTTCATCATCATGTCGTAGACGTCGCGGTTATTCCCGACCGGCAGGCGATACGCCGTCTCCACGAGCCTCAGACACGCGTCCTTCCGCGCCGACTCTTCGGCCTGTTTCACCGCCGCGTCGCCTGCGGTCAGCCGGATGGCGGGCTTCGCCGCCGCGGGCTCCTCCGCCTTGGGTGCCTCCTCGGCAAAGACCGCGGTCCCGGCGAGGAGAATAACAAGATAGAGATTGTGTCTCATGGCAGGCTCCTCCTGCTTCTACAGACGTGGGCCACGACATTCGCTTCAACTCATTCCGGCAGCTCGACCGTTCCGCCTTCGGCGCGGGCGAAGGCTTCGTAGAGCTTCATGACTTCGCGCGCATCGTCGAGGTTCGCCTTCGCGGGGCGGGTGTTCTCGCGGACGCACCGGACGAACTCGGCGACCTCGCCGTAATAGCCGAGGAGAAAGAGCCCCTTGTTATAGAGCTGCCCCAGGCTCCATTCCGGCTCCCAGACGATCGGCGCCGAGGCGTCCGGGCCGATGAAGTTCGGCGAGCGGCCGTAGCCGCCTGCGCCGCGCTCGCCCTTGCGGAACCACGTGAGCTTGACGCCGTTCTCGACGACGACGTTCGCCCCCTCGCCCACGATTTCGAGGCGTTCGAGAGGCGACGTCCCCGATTGCCCGAACGCGAAGTGGATGCACCCGACCGCGCCCGACCGGAAGACGAACGACGCGAACGCCCCGCCCGACGCGTCGCGGACGACGTGGAGCGATTTCACCGGGCCCATGAGATATTGCAGCACGCTCGCCGGGTGGACGACGTGGTCGAGGAACCCGACGAGCTTGCGATTGCCTCGAAGCGCGCCGAACTCGTCCGCGGCCGGAACGTATTGCGGATAGCGCGCGAAGACCTGCGTCGCGCGGCCGAACTCGGCGCCGGAGATGATCTCCTTCGCCTTCTCGACGGCGGGGAAGAACATCTTCTTGAATCCGACCATCGTGAATTTGCCCGTCTCCTTCTCGCAGGCGAGCATGTCGTCAATGTCCGCCACGTTCGGAGCGGGGGGTTTTTCGATCCACGCGTGTATCCTCGCGCGCATCACGTCGCAGGCCAGGCGCGGGAACTGCGGCTCGGACTTCGCATCGTAGTCCGTCACGATGAACACCGCGTCGAGGTCTTCCTTGATGATCATCTCCCGGTGGTCGGCGTAAGTCCTCTCGGCCCCGAAGAGCTTCGCGAACGCGGCGGCGCGATCGGCGTGATGGTCCGTCACCGCCACGAGGTCGACGGGCGCGAATTGCAGCGCCGGGTAGATATTCCTGAACGCGTGCGTCCCGCACCCGATGAACCCCGCGCGGATGGGTTTCTCCTGCGTCGGCCGACCCGCGATGTCCAGACCTCTCGCCATGACAATCCCCCAATTCGCCTTATTTCCTGCGTATACCGCACTTTTAAAGGTACCTGGTACCTTTTTCTCGGCTATTTCGCCGCCTCCGGAACGGGACGACGGACGGCGACGGAGAGGTTGAACATGTCGTGGAAGAAGCGATAGGCATCCAGGAAGTCGGAGGACTCGAAGACGACGCGCTTGCCTTCGACGGCGACGGGATAGGCGAGCACTTTCGGCACGAGCGCGGCGGCGGCTCCGTCGCCCATGGGGGCTTCGAGGCGGAACGTCGACGGCAGCTTCGGGAGCGTGATCCTGCCCGCAAGCGAAGCGGCTTTCTTCGCGCCCGCGCGGAGTTCGGCGAGCTTGACATCGTCGAGCGGGCCTTCGTCCAGGTTCAGCCCGCCTGGCCGCAAGGTCACGACCACCGCCTCGGGCGCCGCGTCGCGAAACTCCTTGGCCCCGTACGCGTCGCCCGCGTAAAGCGCCGCAGGCACGCCCGCGACGGCGGCGCGATAGACCTGAATGGTGATCTCGCCGATGGGCTTCCCGTTAAGCCAGAGATTCGAGAAGCGATAGGCGTGACCCCAGCCGCAGTGGGGCGGTATCCCGTGGAACCCGACGAGCGCCAGGGCGTCCGGCTTCAGCTCGGCGAGGCGCGGCAGGTCGAATTCGCCCGGCACGCGCGGCAGGCCCGTCTCGACGAAGTCCGGGTATTCGCCCGGCACGCCATGGAAGGACTTCAGGAGAACTCGTGAGACGCCCCCCTCGCGCAGACCTTCCGCCGCCGCGATGTAATGCGCGTGCTGGATGCGGTCTTGCGCCGACTGATCGAGGCCGGGTCTGTAGCCGCACATCCCCTCGATGTCGCCGGAGATGTAAAACGTGGGTTCATTCATGGCGCTTTCCCTTGTCGTTCATGTTCTCCCGGCCGTCGAGTCTTCCGCCCGTCGGCCCCTCACCCTGGCCCTCTCCCCCAAGGGGGGAGGGGGCAGGAAGGGCGTAAAGCGCAAGCGCGGTCGCGCGGGTGACGGTGGCGGCGACGAAACTCCCCGGAGACGCAGCGGCGCCTTCGAGGAGCACGATGCGGTGGTCCTTCGCGCGGCCGGCGAGGCGCTTCGGGTTGCGCTTCGAGGGGCCTTCGATGAGGACCTCGACGGTCCGGCCGATGAACGTGGCGTTCTCCTCGGTGGAGATGCGTTCCTGAAGCGCGAGAAGCTCCTGGTTGCGCGATTCCTTGACGGGCTTCGGCACGTCGTCGGCGAAACCCGCGGCCTTCGTGCCGGGGCGCGGGGAATACTTGAAGATGAACGCCTGCGAGAATCGGCAGGACTCGACGAGCGAAAGGGTCTCGGCGAACTCGGCGTCCGTCTCGCCGGGGAAGCCGACAATGAAGTCCGAGGCGACCGCGATCCCCGGCACGACCTCGCGCGCCTCGCGAACGAGTGAGAGGTAGCGCTCGCGGGCGTAGCCGCGGTTCATCCGCGCGAGCACCGCCGTGGAGCCCGACTGCGCGGGCATGTGCAGGTAAGGCGACACGACGCCCAGGTCCCGCATCGCCTCGAAGACCTCGCGCGTCATGTCGGCGGGGTGAGAGGTGATGAAACTCAGCCGCTTGAGCCCCGCGACCGCGGCGACCTTGCGCAGCAGCGTCGCGAGGGTTTCTTCTGCGTAGGTCAGACATTCTTGTCTGACCCCTTCCGGACAGGCAGGAATGCCTGTCCTACGATAAGAGGAGATGCTCTGCCCGAGAAGCGTGATTTCGATGATCCCCGCGTCGACGAGCCGCTTCACCTCCTCGACAACATCGGCGGCGGGGCGGCTCACCTCGCGCCCGCGGACGTAGGGGACGATGCAGTAGGAGCAGTAGTTGTCGCACCCGCGCATGACGGAGACGTAGGCGTGGAACTGGCCGGGCTTCGGCTTGCGATGCGCGAAGACGCGGTCGATGTCACGGTGTTCGCCCGCGGCGACGATGCCGCGTTCGCCGGAATGCGCGCGCTCGACGAACTCCAGCAGCGCGGGGAATTCCTGCGTCCCGCAGACGATGTCGACGTGCGGGTGTTCGCTGATGAGCCCTTCGCGGTCCTTCTGGGCCATGCAGCCCATCACCGCGACGACAACGTCGGGCCGCGCGGCCTTCAGCGGCTTGAGCGAGGCCAGCCGCCCGTGAACGCGGTTCTCGGCGCTCTTGCGCACGGAGCACGTGTTGAAGATGATCAGGTCCGCCTCGGCCGGGTCTTTCGTGAAGCCAAAGCCCGACTCCTCCAGCATTCCCCGGATGACCTCCGAGTCGAGCTGGTTCATCTGGCAGCCGAAGGTTTCGAGGCAAGCCTTCCTGGTCATCAGGTCTTTCTCACACTGGGTGGCGGCATCACGCGAAAATGACGAATGACGAAGCACGAATGACGAATGAATTCCAAATACCGAACCGCCTTCGTCTTATTCGCTTTTCGTCATTCGAGCTTCATTCGCCATTCGTCCTTGGGGCTTCGTCATTCTACTCCCAATCGAGCACGACCTTCCCCGAGTTCCCCGACCGCATGATCTCGAACGCCTTCTCGAACTCGGTGTAATGGAACCGGTGCGTGATGACGGGGGAGATGTCCAGGCCGCTCTGGAGCATGACGGTCATCTTGTACCACGTCTCGTACATCTCGCGGCCGTAGATCCCCTTGAGGGTGAGTCCGTTAAAGGTGACCTTGTCCCAGTCGATCTCGGTGCGCGGCAGGATCCCCAGAAGCGCGATGCGCCCGCCGTGGCACATGTTGGCGATCATCTCGCGGAAGGCGTCGGGCGAGCCGGACATCTCCATGCCGACGTCGAAGCCCTCCTTCATGCCGAGCTTCGTCTGGGCGTCGGCGATGCGCTCTTTCTTCGCGTCGAGGGCAAGCGTCGCGCCCAGCTTCCGCGCGAGGTCCAGGCGGTAGGGGTTGATGTCGGTGACGACGACGTGCCGCGCGCCCGCGTGCCGCGCGATGGCCGCCGCCATGCAGCCGATGGGCCCCGCGCCCGTGATCAGCACGTCCTCGCCCAGCACGTCGAAGGAGAGCGCCGTATGGGTCGCGTTGCCGAGGGGATCGAAACAGGAGACGACGTCGAGCGGGATGCGCCCGTCGCACGGCCAGACGTTGGTGACGGGGATGGAGAGCAGCTCCGCGAACGCCCCGTCGCGGTTGACGCCGACGCCCGAGGTCCTTGCGCAGAGATGCCGCCGGCCCGCGAGGCAATTGCGGCAGCGCCCGCAGACGACGTGCCCTTCGCCCGAGACGAGGTCGCCCTTCGCGTAATCCGTGACGTTGTCGCCCACGGCCTCGACGACGCCCACGAACTCGTGGCCGACGGTCATGGGAACGTGAATGGTCTTCTCGGCCCACGCGTCCCAGTTCCAGATGTGGACGTCGGTGCCGCAGATGCTGGTCTTCTTGATGCGGATGAGGACGTCGTTCCGGCCAACGGCGGGCTCCTTCACGTCCTGGAGCCACAGGCCGACCTCGGATTTCGCTTTGACGAGGGCTTTCATGGTTTCTCCCAAATGCGCGTTTTGCTCGGGGCCATTCTAACCGTCGGGCACCCGGGTTTCACGCGGATTCCGCCCGGGGAAGGGGAGGGAAGAAAATGTGCTTGCGCGGCGGCAGGGCGGTAAGCATAATCAGACGGAGGGTTTTTTGGGGGAACCCATGCGCAAGAAGGAACCGTTCGGACAGGTGGCGATCCGGCTGGGGTTCGTGAAGCCCGCGCAGGTGGACGCGGCGCTCGAGGTGCAGCAGTCGCTGCGCAAGGCGGGCAAGCCGCGGCTCATCGGGATGATCATGCTCGAGATGGGGATGATCTCCTCCGAGCAGCTCATCGAGATGCTGAAGACCTTCGACTCGCAGGCGACGCCGCCCTCCGGCAGCACGACCAACTAGGCGGGAACGCCATGAACCTGGGGTGGGGCGGACGCTCGTGTCTGCCGATCGCGGCGCTCGCCTGCCTCCTCGCCGGATGCCTCGGCCAGTCTCCCTTCCAGCCCGCGCCCGTCCGGTTCGGCGGGGTCGATTACCTCGAAGCCCTCGAAGCGCCTCCGACGCCCATCGACGTCCGCCTCGACCGCATCACGTTCTCCGCCGACGACGCCCTGGTCGCCACGGTGCTCCTCGATGCCTCCCTCGTCGGCAAGGACCGCTCCGCGAGGCTCACCGTCCTCGACCCCGCGGGCCGGCCCGCCGCGAAGCTCGACCTCGTCGACCTCCGCAACACCGAGATGATCGTTCACGTCCAGCTCCGCAGCGCCCCGGCCGGTAACTACACCCTCCGCGTCGAGGCCGGCTCCCTCTCCGCCGAGAAGACGTTTGCCGTGTCCCGCTGACGTTCCTCAGAGCTTGTCGATCCTTTCCTGTTTCGCGCGCATCTCGGCGGCGACGTCGTCGATGATGTCGTCGAGGGTGCGCGCGGCCTTGAAATTGATAAGCCCGCGGACGCGCGTGAGGTCCGGCACCCGCCGGCGGAGGTCTTCGAACCCCGAAACATAGGCCTTCTCGTAGGGCACGTGCTCGACGGCCGCCTTCGGGTTCACGCGCGCGCGCACGCGCTCGGCGAGGGCGTTCATGGAGACCTCGGCGTCCGAGCCGACGTTGATCACCCGGCCCTCGGCGTCGGGGCAGTCCATCAGCTTGATGAGCGCCTCGACGGTGTCGTGGACGTGGCAGAAGCAGCGCGACTGAAGCCCGTCGCCGTAGACCTGGATCGGCGCGCCCTTCACCGCCGCCGAGACGAACCTCGGCAGCACCATGCCGAAATCGCCGCGCTGCCTCGGGCCGACGGTGTTGAAAAGCCGCGTCAGCACCACCGGCAGCTTCATCTCCTGATGATACGCGAGCGCCAGGAACTCGTCGACGGCCTTCGAGCAGCCGTAGCTCCAGCGCGTCATCGTCGTCGGGCCGAAGGCGATGTCGTCGTCTTCCTGGAACGGCACCTTCGCGCTCTTGCCGTAGACTTCGCTGGAGGAGGTGATGAGGACCTTCTTATTCCCCGCGGCGGCGGCGCAGTTGAGGACGACCTCGGTGCCGTAGAGCGTGGCCTCGATGGTGTGGACGGGCGACTGGAGGACGCTCAGGACCCCGACGCCCGAGGCGAGGTGGTAGACCGCGTGGACGTCGTCCATGATGTTCTGGAGGAGCGGCTCGTTGGCCACGGAGTCGTTGACCCACTCGAAGCGCGGGTTGTCTTCCAGAGGGCTGATGTTGTCCAGGCGGCCGGTGGACAGGTCGTCCATGACGACGACGTCGTGGCCGTCGGCGAGCAGCCGCTCGGCCAGCCAGCTTCCAATGAACCCCGCGCCCCCCGTAACGAGGTAGCGGCGGCCGGTGGACTTGCTTTCCTTACTTCCCTTTTGAGTCTTCGGCTTGATCACCGAGAGGCCTCCCTTCCCGCGAGTTCTTCTTGATCAGGCGACTCCCGAACAGCCGATCAAAACCCCCGGCCGGCGAGATAACGCCAATGACGTCATTATCCTTAAGACCAACGGACACGCGCCGCTGTTTGGGCTCGAACGGCGACTCAAAGGACTTGAGTCCCGAGGCAAACTTCGAGGCTTTTTCGCCGTCCTCCCACGTCGAAACCCAGAGCACGACCTCCGCCTCGCCCTTCTCTTGGCGATAGAGGAATACCCGATCCCCTCGCCAGCCTTCGACCCTTTTGTCCGAGTCCACGATTCTGATCTCCTGCGACGCGAGGAAGAGCCTCATCCCGAACTCCCCGAGCGTGTTCTCGCCGACGAGCCGGTAGCCGGGCACCAGGTTCTCCTTGTTCGCGACGGTCAGCTCCACCGGCCACTCTCCGGCAAGGTACTTCTCGGGATGCAATATCTGCGTCGTCGAGCACGGGGGCATCTTATACGCCGCGTCCACGGCGGCCCAGTTGTGCTCCATCCGGCGCAATCGCTCGACGAAGAGAACGCCTTCCTCGTAAACGAAGGCCTGCGCGCGGACGATCGCGCTCGGGGCGTCGGGGATGCAGGCGACGGCGTTCCGGTTGACGCTCTCGAAGTAATCGCGCGCCTCGTCGCGGAGCGTGCCGTAGGGCGTCACCCCGGCGAGCGCGCGGGGGTAGCCCATCTGGAACCGGAGCTGCACGTTCAGCGCCTCGCCTTCGAGCAGCGCCCCCGCCGCAAGGGTCATGTCGAGGTTCCCCTTCGCCGGCGCCATGAGCTTCGCAATGCCGAACCGCTCGTCCTGCGCCGCGTGCATCAGCTCGTGGACGAGCGTGTCCCGGGCCGCATCGCGCGCGGGCACGAAGATGGACTTCGCGCGATAGTCGTACGCCGCCGCGGTGAAGCAGGCGCCGTATTTCCGGAGGAACGCCTTCGCGTCCAGGTCCTTCGGCACAAGGCCGAGCGCCTTGAAGACGTCGAGCGACCTGTCGAAATCCCCACCCCATTCCTCGTTCAGGAGCGGGAGGATGTAATCCTCGACGAACTTGAGCTGCGAGACGTTCCGCACCGGCGGCACGGCCTTGAGCGTCACCTTCCGCGTGGCGGCGAGGTCCTCCGCCGCGCGGCCGAGGAGGATCTGCAGGTCGTCCGCCGAGGCGGTTGCGGCGACTCCCAGCGCCAGGATGACGAAGGCGGCGGTCTTTCTCATATCCGGAGTATAGGGCTTTTGCCGGCAAATGGCAAGGCGCGAGAGCCCCGAGGGTGCATTACGGCTGTTGTGTGCCACGGGCCGCTTGCTGCCAGTGCTCTTTGCGACAGTCGAGAGGCAAGACACTGGCGGACAAGCCGCCGGTGGCACACAAGAATTGTCGTCCGGGCGAATTGAGCCATAGGCCTTGAAGCCCCCGCTTGCGGGCCGTAGCCCTTCGGCGGGCGGAGTCCCGGCCATATTCCGTCGGCCCTTCGGGCCGAAGAGGGAAGCGTAACCAAAGAGTCCTGTGACAACGCATGACCCTCCCCCTGAAAGGAAAAGGCGTGAAGAAGTTGTATGACGCGGGGGACGAAACACACATATAATTGACCGCGTGTCGTCTGGGCACTCTCTCACTCCAAGGAGCCTCATATGCGCCGCTCGCACCTGCTCGTCGCTGCGTCGTTTGCGTCCGTCCTGGTGCTCTTGGCCTCTTCCGCCTGGGGAATCTCGCCGCGGGTCGCCGTCTGCACGCCCGCCGCGGCGGCGCCCGTCATCGACGGGAAGCTGAACGATGCCTGCTGGAAGACGGCGGGGGTGGCGACGGACTTCCTGCTCGATTCCGGGGAGGGGCTGCCGGCGAATCGCACGACGGCGAAGCTCTGCTTCGACAAGGACTTCCTCTACATCGGCGTCGAAGGGATGGAGAACGACTGGGACACGGTGAAGTCGTTGATCCGCGACCATGACGGACACGTCGACCAGGACGACGACATCGAGATCTTCTTCGATCCGGCGTGCGACCGGAAGTCGTACATGCACTTCATGTTCAACATGCTGGGCACGCGCGCGGACCTGATGAACGGCTCCGAGGCGTGGGATTGCGACTGGAAGGTCGCGATCGACAAGCAGGCCGACCGCTGGACGGCGGAGGTGGCGATTCCGCTGAAGGCGCTGGGCGGGGCGAAGCTGGGCGACACGTGGGGGTTCAACATCGGCCGCGGCCAGCCGCTGAAGAAGGCGTATGCGTCGTTCGCCTGCATCACGGGCAAATGGGGCAACGCCTCCGCTTTCGCGACGCTCAAGTTCGCCGCCGAGTCGAAGGGCGAAGGGAGCCTCTTCGCCGCCGGCGCCGAGGGCGTCCAGACGTTCGCCCTTCCGCCCGAGCAGGGCTTTGACCTCGTCCGCCTGCCGAAGCCCGGCGAGGAATACCTGAACGCCTTCGGCACGCCCGGCGAGACGGTGCCCTACACCTTCCACGCGCTGAACCTCGAAGCGAAGACGCCGGCCGTCGTGAGCATCGCGGCGACGCCCTTCACCGGGCCGGCGGGCACGCTCGACGTGCCGGAATCCGCGTTCCTCGTCCTCAACCCGAAGCTCGCCGGCGGCCCCATGTGGGACTTCATCGGCCCCGGACGCGAGATCACCGTCCAGCCCGGCCAGCGCGGCGGATTCTGGCTCGACTTCACGGCGCCGGCGGACGCGAAGCCGGGGCTCTACACGTCGAAAGTCACGCTGACGATTAACGGCAAGGGCCGGCCCGCGACGCAGGAGCGCACGGTGAAGCTGCTGGTGCTGCCCTTCACGCTCGACGCCAACCCCTGCTCGTGCGGGTTCCACTATCCGAAGGACCGCACGCCCGAGCAGGTGCGCGAGTCGCTGAAGCTGATGCGCGAGAACGGGATGACCACCTTCGCCCCCTACGGCAACTGGGGCGGCTCGCGGGGCGTCGGGGACTACGTGAAGCTCCATGACGAGTTCGGCTTCACGGGCAAGCTCATCTACGCCGACGACGTGATGTACATCGGCGACCGCCTGGCGGGCCAGATGGGCCTGCCGCACCGCGGGCCGAAGCTGCGCGATTCGAACCGCACGTGGGAGATCAACGACGAGTACAAGAAGCGCTACGTCGCGGAGGTGCGGAGGTTCTACGACGCGGCGAAGGCCGCCGGGCGGCCGGACGTGTCGTTCTCCATCGGCGACGAGCTGACGTCGGACGGCTTCTACGGCGCGCAGCACCTCATCGACCGCGCCCGGGCGCTCCGCGAAGGGCTGCCCGAGGCGAACCTCACCAGCGACATCATCGGCTACAAGGAGGCCCTCGGCGCCGCCCATTACCTCAACGCCATCGGCATCAACGACGGCTGGAGCGGCCCCGACAACCACAACGGAAACATCCGCCTCATCAACACCAAGGTCCTCGGCGAGATCAAGGCCCTGGGCTGCAAGCCTGAGCTCGTGAACATGGGCATGGGCCGCTACCCGTTCGGCTTCTACCTCTGGCGCATGACGAACTGGGGCATCGCCTCCAAGATCGAGTGGATCTGGAGCTCCGAGCGCTTCGAACCGGCGTGGCTCAACATCTGGAGGAACGAGGGCAAAACCTGGGTCACCGTCGCCCTCAAGCAGTCGCGCTCGGGCACCTACGACGCGCGCTACGCCGCGACGCTCGACGCCCTGGCGAAGAAGGCCGGCGACGCGAAGGCCGCGCAGCTCCTCGCCGACATCACGTCGCGCATCGCCGTCGAGGACAGCCACGGCGAAGGCTGGACCCCCGAGCGCTGCGACGCGGCGCGCTGGATGATCGCGAAGGAAATCATGCGGCTCAAGGGCTCGTCGGTGGGCGTCGCCGCCAACGCCGCCGCGCTCGCCGGGGAGTTCAAGGCCGCCCCCGCTTGGGAGACCGTCGCGCTCGAGAAGAAGTTCGTCCGCCACGTCTCGCGCACCTTCGCCGCCGCGCCCGTGACCGCCGCGCCCGTGCTCGACGGGAAGCTGGACGACGCCTGCTGGAAGAACGCCCAGGTCGTCCGCGGCGCCTATAACGACACCGACCTCTCGCTCGTCGAGGGGATGATGGACGTGCGCGCGGTGTACACCGACCAGGGGCTCTACCTCGGCATCACGAGCCACGAGCCGGCGGTCGCAAAGATGTCCTTCGGCTCCCGCGGCAACGAGGACTCGGAACTCTGGCAGGTCGACGACATGGAGATCTTCGTCGATCCGGCCAGGACGGGCGATTACTTCCAGCTCGTTTTCGACGCCAAGGGGACGAAGACCGACTACAAGGGCCACGACATCAAGTGGAACGGCGAGTGGCAGGTGAAGTGCCGTCTCGACGGCGACACCTGGACCGCGGAGGCGTTCCTGCCGTTCGAGACCTTCGGCGGCAAGGACAAGCCGTGGGGGATCTTCGTCGGCCGCGGCAGCCCGACGCGCAATGAGTATTACGGCATCGCGCCCATCAAGGGCAACTGGTCCGACACGAAGCAGTTCGCGACGCTCGAATTCGCGGCGCCCAAGCCCTACGTCGACTCGGTCGACTTCTCGCGCCTGGAGGTCGGCAAGAACACCGTCGCCGTCGTCGTGACGAACCCGACCGCGGCGAAGGTCTCCGGCCGCGTATGGCTCACCTATCCGGGCGGCGCATCGAGCGAGGAGGTGAAGGACCTCGCGCCCGGCGCGACGGCGAAGACGCCGCTCGATTTCAGCATCACCTCTCCCGGCGAGCATCCGATCGAGGTGAAGTTCGTCGGCCCCGCCGAGGCCGCGTTCGACCGCGAAAGCTTCGTCGCCCGCGTCGACGAGCTCATGACCGCGTCGCTCGCGCCCGAGTCGGTCTTCTCAGGCGTGTCGAAACGCACGCTCAACGTCGCGTTCAATATCCCGAAGGAGAAACTCAAGGATTATGCCCTCACCGTCGACGTCGCCGGGGCGAAGCAAACCCTGGCCCTCGCCGGCAACCGCGGCGCCGTGACGCTTGACCTGCCCACGCTCAAGGAAGGCAAGTACGCCGTGACGGTCTCTCTGGGCCTTGCGAACGGCACGGCCCCCGCGACGGCGGAGAAGAAGCTCGACTTCTTTGTCACCCACGGACCGGCCTATTGATGCCCCCCCGTGCAGCACGGAGGCTCCATGTCGGGGTCTCCGTGCTGCATTTTAACAACATCCGCTCTGCTCCGTTCACTCCGCCGTAACTTCTTTGCCTGATTGCTGTTAGGTTGTTTCCGGCCTCGACGCGCTGTCAGAAAACTGAACATCCCGACCCCCTCCAAAAAATGGTCCTGCGGCGACGCCGAAAGGACTGTTTCCGTAACCGGGGTGTTGTCAACGGGTTACTGCAACACGGTCCCGACTTCGAGAATTTTCCCACCGTTTGGCACAGGATTTGCGTGTGTAAATATGTGCGGACGCTTTGTCAGACAAAAGAAGGAGGCGTAAGATGATCGGCAAGTCCTGTCTATTCACCCTCACACTGACGGCGCTCGTGGCTTTCGCGGGACCGGTCGGGGCGGCGGTCATCACGGTCGACGACAGCACGGGCCCGGGAACGCCCGGCAACAACACGACGCTGTTCAGCTACACGGGAACTCCGAACACGTCCAAGACCAGCGTCCAGGCGCTGTGCAATTCGAATGCCCTGCTGGTGAACGGCACGGGCGCGTCGGAGACGTGGAAGGTCGGTCTTGCGGGCGGCTTCACGGCGGGGACCTACTACGTCTACGGAAGCTGGTACGGCAGCACCGGGATGACCGCGTCGGCGCAGTACACCGTGAACGCGGCGGACGGGGCGCACGTTTCGTCGACGCTCAATATGACGAAGGGCGCCGCCCAGGGACAGGCGGGTTCGCTGACCATGCCGGACTCGAACGGCGACGGATATTACTACATCGGCACGTTCTCGCTGAACGCATCGAGCACGGTGGTCCTCAACAGCCTCACCACGAGCTACATCGGCGGGGATTCCATCCATCTGCGGAGCGTGGATGCGGGCTTCCTGATCGACCAGTCGACCGCGCTCGTCACGAGCCCCGACAAGACGAAGTGGGCGTATCAGTTCCAACCGTACTCCGCGGCCCCCATCGGCCAGCCGCCGAGCATGGGTTACGCCAGCACGTCGTCGAGCGCGACGGCGCCCGGGACGCTCGTCTACAACATCGGCCAGGCGCTCACCGGCAACTGCGACGTCAAGGTTTCATGGGCCACCGCGAGCGACGACCGCAACGCGAAGTTCACCATCGACCTCAACGGCGACGGGCTCAACACGACCTCGTTCGTCATCGACGAGACGAAGTTCGCGAGCGGCGCCGCGGGGACCGGCAACCCCACCTGGTCGGACTTCAAGGACCTCGGGAACTTCAACCTGAACTCCCTCAGCACGCTCACCGTGACGCAGGATTCGAGCAACCCCGTCGGTAAGATCACCGCCGCGCCGGTGCTCGTGACCTCCATTGCCGTTCCCGAGCCCGCGACGATGACGCTGCTCGCCCTCGGCGCCACGGGACTCTTCCTCATGCCGCGCCGGAAGTAATCGGCGTCCGCTTCGACGGCAGAACGGGGGGATACAGGGGCTCTCCCCCCTGCAGAAGAAGCGGCAGAAGAAGCGGCAGAAGAAGCATCAGTCCATCCGCAGCACGATCTTTCCGCGCACATGCCCGGCCTCGATCATCTCGTGGGCCCGGCGCGCCTCCGACAGCGGCAACACGCGGTCGACGTGAACGACGAGCGTCCCCGACACCACGCGGTTCGCCAGCTCGCGGAGCTGCGACGGATCGGGATGGACCCTCATCGCCGTGGCCCGCACGCCGCGCGAAGTCGCGTCGGTCTCCGACGGCGGCGACACGATCGACACGAGGATGCCGCCTTTCTTCAGCGTCTTCCACGACCGCGCCTGCACCTCGCCGCCGACGGTGTCGAGCACGACGTCGCAGTCGCGGACGACGTCCTCGAAGCTCGTCTTGCGGTAATCGATCACCTCGTCGGCCCCGAGGCCCCTGACGTAATCGGCATTGCCCTCGGACGCCGTGCCGACGATGACGGCGCCGACCGACCTCGCGAGTTGCACGGCGAAGCCGCCGACGCCGCCGGCGGCGCGATGGATGAGCACCTTCTGCCCCTCGCGCAGCCGGGCAACGTCGAAGAGCGCCTGCCACGCCGTCAGCGCCGCGATGGGCATGGCCGCCGCCCGGAGGTGATCGAGCGTCTCCGGCTTCCGCGCCAGCTCCGACTCCTTCGCGACCATGTGCTCGGCGTACGCCCCGTCGCGCGCGAAGTCGGTGCGGCCGAAGACCTCGTCGCCCGGGCGGAATTCCGTCACGCCGGGGCCCGTGGCCTCCACCTCGCCCGAGACGTCCCACCCGAGCACCAGCGGCAGCGCGTGCTTCACCCACGCCTCGGTGACTCCCTCGCGAGCCTTGACGTCCACGGGATTGACCCCCGCCGCGTGGATGCGGATGAGGATCTCTCCGCTTCCGGGCTCCGGACGCGGGGCCAACTCGTAAGACAACTCGTCCAGCCCGCCGAACGCGTGAATCCGCACGGCCCTCATCGTCAGGGCCTCGCGCGTCGCCACGCTTTGCGCCTCCGGATGCGGCCGGGGCGCATGAGTCCGCCGCGCCGTCCGTTCTCTTTCCAGGTTCTTGTTCATGACCTGCTCCTCCCACTCTCACGATATGTTACGGAGCGATCGTCCGCTCCACAGATCATGACACATCCCGAGGCGGTGTCAAATCGGCCGCCGACGGTGTATAATACGCGGATGGGAATCGCCTGAATGACGGGGGCGTTTTTCCGTCTTAAAGGCAGGCATCAGGGGGCTTTTGCCGAAAAGAACTCGGCGTGCGTCGAGGGAGAACGGTCATGCTAAGGAATTTCCGCAGAGGAGCGATTATTGCGATGACGCTGTTCTGGGCGGCCGGCTGGACCACCGCGCCGGGAGCTTGGGCGCAGGACGTGCCGCCGATGCCCGTGGAAGAATTGCCCGCAGGCGCCGAGGTGCTCACCGCGGGCCCGGTGCATGAGGCCTTCGCGGAGCCGGTGACGATGGACGCGCAGGCGGGCACGCTGGTGCCGCGTCAGCCGCCGGCGTCGATCGAAGAGGCCCCGCCCGCGGAGCGCCCGGCCGCAGCGGGAGTCGTATGGATCCCGGGCTACTGGGCCTGGAGCCATGCCCGCGGCGACTTCATCTGGATCTCCGGATGCTGGCGCGTCGCGCCGCCGGGGATGTACTGGGTGCCCGGATACTGGGCCGCCGTCACGGGCGGCTGGGAATGGGTCGCCGGCTTCTGGGCCGCCGCCGCGCAGGAGCCGCAGGAGATTCAATACCTGCCCGCGCCGCCTCCCGCGTTTGAGACCGGCCCCGTCGGGCTCGCCCCGACGCCCGACTGCATCTGGACTCCCGGCTGCTGGTACTGGCAGGACGGCCGATACATCCAGCGTCACGGCTACTGGCTCATCGCGCACGTCGGCTGGATCTGGACCCCGGCGCACTATTCCTGGACGCCTCGGGGCTATGTCTTCAACCCCGCGTACTGGGACCATGACATGGACGCGCGGGGGGTGCTCTTCGCGCCGGTGTGGCTGCCGGGCAACGGCGTCACCCTTCGCGCGGGCTTCGCGTTCTCGCCGAGCGTGTGCGTGGATCTCGGGATGCTGCGGGTGAACCTCTTCGTCTCGCCGCGGCACAGCCACTATTACTTCGGCGACTACTACGACCCGTATTATGCGACGGTGGGCATCTACCCGTGCTTCGAAAGCGAGCGCCTGCGCACGTGGTACGACCCGATCTTCGCCTACGACCGCTGGAACGTCGGCCGCGCCGATCCGAGGTGGATGGAGAACGAGCACCGTCGCTTCGACGACCGCCGCGTCAATCCCGCGTTGCGCCCGCCGAGGACGCTGGTGGAGATGAACGCCCGCATCGCCGCAACGCCCGTGGCCTCGCGGGAAAGCCTGCGCGTGGTCGTGCCGCTGAGGACGTTCGTCACGCGGCCCGCGTCGCCGCTCAGGTTCGAGACGATCGCCACGCCCGAGCGCCGCAGGCTCGAGGCACAGGCGGCCACCGTGCATGAGTTCCGCAACGAGCGCACGCGCTGGGAAGGCCCCGCGCCCGTCGCCCCGCGCGAAGCACCTCGCGTGATTCCGAGCCCGACGCCTGCGCCGGCCCCTGCGCCCGCGCCCGCGCATCGCGAGACGCCGAGGGGGATTCCGAGCCCGACGCCCGCGCCGACCCCAACGCCTGCGCCTGCGCATCATGATGAGACACCGCGCGTGATTCCGGCCCCGGCGCCCGCTCCGACACCGACGCCCACCCCTGCGCATCGCGAGACGCCGAGGGGGATTCCGACGCCGACGCCTGCACCGGCCCCGGCGCCTGTCTCGCCCAAACCGGAGCACACCGGCCCGTTCGTTCCTCCTCGCGACGTTCGCGCCACGCAGGCGGAGAAGGTGACGCTCCCCGTAGCGCCTCCGATCATCAACCGGCCCGCGCCGACGCCGGCGGTTTCGCCCACGCCTTCGCGGACCGCTCCTCCCTCCGACGACCGCGGCCATTCAAGGGGCCCGGACACGCGGGTTCCGGATACGAGGGGTTCCGACACGAAGGGCGCCGACACAAAGGGTCCCGATGGTTCCAGCACGCCCGACACCGCCGGCGGCGCCGGAGGGAAGCATCGCTAGCCGAGGAGGTTCACAGGTTTATCCGGGGGCCACGCGTCTGTGGCCCCCGTTGCTTGTA
>JBBIVY010000073.1:0-20549 GCA_037439485.1 Planctomycetota bacterium
TCCTCTTCGTCGCCTTCCTCTCCGCCGAGTGGGCGCTCCGGAAGCACTGGCAACTTCTCTGAGGTCAATACGCCGGACACCTGACCGGCAGCACGGCGCGGGTCAGTTGCTTGCCGTCCGAGAGCGCCAGGACCTCGACGAAACTCCCGCCCGAGGCGTTGCTGACGACGATGACCTCGCGGCTCAACGGCACGAGCCATGCGCGGTGCTCGTACTCCGAGTGCGGGATCCCCAGGCGCTGGCACTCCGTCTTCCAGATCACGCGACCGTTCGCCGCGTCAACCCGCCACACTTCGACGCCGCTGTCGCTGATGGGTCCGTAGAAGAAGACGAGGATGTCTCCTCCCGGCAGCATCACGAAGTCGCCGAAGTCGAAGGGGAAGCTCCCCGGCGGCCTTTCTGTAGAGGCCTCCCAGACAGCGGCCCCGTCATTCTTCAGCTTCGCAACTCGCTGGTTCGTCGCGACGAACACGTCCGGGCCCGTTTCGCGCGCGGAATACACGAATTCCTTGAGATGGAACCGGACCTTGCCCTTCAGGTCCACGCACGTCGTCGGGCCGTTTTCAAAACCTCCTCCATAGCGCACAAAGAGTAGGTTCCCGCTCTGCAGGATCGATCCGGGGTCGCGGGTGTCCTGCTCGGCCGCGCGCCAGGCGACGGAGCCGTCGCGGAGGCCCCTGGCGACGATGTCCCGTTCCCACTCGGGGTTGCCTGAGTTGTTCGTGGCGACGACGATGTTGTCCGTTGCGTGCAGGTTGAAGACCGGTCCGTCCGACGTCCAGCACGCCTCTCCCGTGCGGTCGTCGAGCGCCACGAGACCCATGCCGCGCGGAAGGATGACCTTGCCGCCGTGGATGACGCATGCCCACGGGTCGATGTATCCGCCCATGGGGCGCCGCCAGCGCACGCGGCCGTCCGGCTCGAAGCGCGTGACGGTGCCATTATCCTCGCTCAAGGGTTTCTGCGGAGGCTTCGCCCTGTGCGCCGCGTAGAGTTCGTGGATCACCCGGTCGAGCGCCTTCTCGGCCTCGGGGCTCGGTCGGCGGGCAAACTCGACGAGGCGGTGGCGGACGTAGTAAGCCCCCATGAACGTGAACGCGAGGAAGAGGACCATGGAAAGCGGCGGGATGTAAGACCTGAGTTTCGCCATCGGCGCCCCTCCGCCGGACGTCCGGCGAGAATCAGCCCTGCGACGCGGAAGACGGTTTCGCCGGGGCACTCGCGCCCTTCGCGGGCGGAACGTAGGCCGGCATGTGCTTTTGGCACCAGATCCACGCGGAGGCGAAGGCGATGAATATGCCGATGCAGGCAAGCTGGAAGATCGTGAGCCCGGCGAAGTCCGGGAGGGCGTCGCCGCGGTAGAATTCGATCACGAAACGCGCGACGGCGTAGAGCGCGCCGAAGAGCGAGACCTCCTGCCCGAGATGGTGCGGCATCCGCGCGTAGATGAGGAGCACGACGAAGATGATCAGCGCGTAGCCGACGGCGTAAAGCTGCGTGGGGTGGATCGGGCACGTGCGCGGCATCGCGTAGGGCTTGCCGAGGAGTTTCGCCTCGTCGTAGGCCTTCTTGTCGAACGTCTTGCGCAGGAGGCCATCGGACGTCACGCGGCCTCGGCAGTCGGCCAGCGCCGCGACCGCGGGGGGAATGAGCCATGGGACGCCCGAGGTCTGCGCCTCCCACGCGGGGGAGAGGCGCAGGTTTCCGGCGCCGTCGATGGGCGCGGCGGCGGGATACGTCACCGACCACGCGACCGCGGTGGGGCGGCCGTGGCAGCAGCCGTTGAGGAAGCACCCGACCCGCGCGAAGGCATAGCCGAGGATGACGCCCGCGGCGACCATGTCGAGGTACTTCGCGACGGGCAGCTTGCGCACCTTCATGTAGATGTAGACCGCGAGGACGGCGCCGGCGAGGCCGCCCTGGAACGCGAGGCCGCCTTCCCAGATCTTGGGGATGTTCCAGAGGTTGTCGCGGAACTGATCCCAGTAGAGCGCGATGTAGAGCATCCGCCCCCCGGCGAACCCGCCGACGAGGCTCCACATCCAGAGGTCCCAGATGATGTTGCGGTTCTTCTCCACGGCCTGGGCGTCCGCCGACTCGCGCTTCGCCCGCCTGAGCGCGATGAAGATCGCCGCGAGGCACCCGAGCATCACCATGAACCCGTACGCGCGGATGGGCACGGGCCAGCCGGGAATCGGTATGACGAAAAGGACAGGCTTCATGCGCGCCTCCGAACCCGGTTATCGGCGGGGCTTCCGGACGATGTGGTTCTTCGCGTCCACCTTGACGACCTTCGGCACAAGCCGCCGCGCTTCCTCGTCGGTGCAGTGCGCGTAGGCCAGGATGATGACGATGTCTCCCGCCTCGGCCCATCGCGCCGCGGCGCCGTTCAGGCAGACGACGCCCGAGCCCGTCTTGCCCACGATGCAGTAGGTCTCGACGCGCAGGCCGTTGTTCACGTTCAGGATCTGCACCAGCTCGCCCGGCAGGAACCCGGCCGCGTCCATCAGCCTGCGGTCGATGGTGATCGAGCCCTCGTAGTTGAGGTTCGTCTCGGTGATGACGGCGCGGTGGATCTTTCCGCTCAACATCGTGCGAAGCATTTTCGTTACTCCTTGGCGACGACGGACATGTTATCGATGAGCCGCGTGGCGCCGACGAACACGGCGAGCGCGATGCGGGCCTCGCCCTTTACGAGCCGCACGGGCTCGAGGGTCGACGGGTCCACGACGGCGATATAGTCTACACGGGAATCGGCCGCGCGGCCAATGATTCGCTTCATCGCGCCTACGAGCGCGCTCACGCGCCGGACGCCGCGCCATTCGACGAGTTGCTTCGACTCGTTCAGCGCCTCGTTCAGCGCCAGTGCCTGCGACCGCTCGGAGGGCGAAAGATAGCGGTTCCGCGAACTCATGGCGAGACCGTCCGCCTCGCGGACGATGGGGCAGCCGACGATCTCCAGCGGCAGGTTCAGGTCGCGCACCATCCGGCGGATGACCTGGAGCTGCTGGTAATCCTTTTCGCCGAAATAGGCGCGGTCGGGCGAGACCATGCCGAAGAGCTTGGCGCACACGGTCGTCACGCCGCGGAAATGCCCCGGCCGCGAGGCGCCACAAAGCCCCTTCGTGAGGCCTTCGACCTCGACGAACGTGCTGAAGCCCTCTGGGTAGACCTCGGCGGGGGAGGGGGCGAAGATGAGGTCGGCGCCCGCCTTGGCGCACAGCTTCTGATCGGCCGGGAGGGTCCGCGGGTATTTCGACAGGTCCTCGCGCGGGCCGAACTGAGTCGGGTTGACGAAGATCGACACGACGGTGCGGTCGTTCGCCGCGGCGGAGCGCCGGACGAGCGAGGCGTGGCCTTCGTGGAGCGCGCCCATCGTCGGGACGAGCCCGACTGTCTCGCCGGCCTTGCGCCAGCGCCGGACCGCGTCCTTCAGTTGTCGAACCGTCGTCACCGTGCGCATCGGAGAGTGTCCGTTCATGTCCGTTTCTAACGCCTGAATGCCCGCCTCGTGCCCGCTCTGTGTGCGCTCTTGCCGGCCGGACGCGCGCTTGTGTCCTTCTGGCGTTTGGCCTTGTCTCGGGCCGACTCCTCGGCGCGCCTCAGACTCTGAAGCAGTTCCCTCATCGTCCGGGCGAGCTTCGGGTGCCGGACGTCGGGGGCGATCTCGGCCATCGGCTCGACGACGAACCGCCGCTCGTGCATCCGCGGGTGAGGGACAGTCAAGGGCGCCGTCTCGATCACCTGGTCGTCGCACAGAAGAATGTCGATGTCAATGACCCTCGGCCCCCAGCGCACGTCGCGCACGCGCCCCATCTCGCGCTCGATCGCCAGCGCCGCGGCAAGCAGTTCGCGGGGCGCGAGCGTCGTCTCAAGCTCCGCGACGGCGTTGAGGTAATCGGGCTGAGGCGGTCCGCCGACGGGCTTGGTGTTGCGGAGCGCGCTCACGCTGACGACGCGCACGCCCGGCGTCGCGTCGAGGCGGTCGAGCGCCTCGCGCATCTTCACCTTGCGTTCGCCCATGTTGGAGCCGAGGCCCACGAAGGCGCGCATGTTGGACGCCTCCGGTTAGAACTTCAGTTTCGCGATGCGCGCACAGGCCTCGCGGATGCGTTTCTCGTCGACGGTGAGCGCCGCACGCACGTAGCCTTCACCCGAGGCTCCAAGGCCGATGCCGGGCGTGACGACGATGTCGGCCTCCTCCAGCAGGCGCGACGCGACGACGGTGCTCGGAAGCCCCTTCGGCGTGGGGATCCACGCGTAGAACGCGGCCTTCGGCTCGATGACGGACCAGCCCGCGGACTCGAGCCCCGTCATGAGAGCCTCGCGCCGGCCGCGGTAGATCTTGATCATCCGCGCGGTCACTTCGTCCGTGCGGGCGAGCGCGGCGATGCCGGCCACCTGTATCGCCTGGAAGATGCCCGAATCCAGGTTCGTCTTGAGCTGGCCCAGGTGAGCGACGAGTTGCGCATTGCCCGCCGCGAAGCCGACGCGCCAGCCGGTCATGTTGAACGTCTTCGAGAGCGAATGGAACTCGATGGCCACGTCGCGGGCGCCCTCGATCTCGAGGATGCTCATCGGCCGCCCGCCGTAGTAGACCTCGCTGTAGGCCAGGTCGGAGGCGACGATCAGGTTGTGCTTCTTCGCGAACCTCACGAGGTCGGCGTAGAACGCTTTCGGCGCGACGGCCGCCGTGGGGTTGTTCGGGTAATTGACGTAAATCAGCTTCGCCCGTTTGAGCGCCTGCGCGGGAATCGCGCCGAGGTCCGGCAGGAAGCTGTTCTTCGCCGTGAGCGGCATCATCACCGGCTCGCCTCCCGCGAAGATCGTGCCCGCGCGGTAGGGCGGATATCCCGGCTCGGGGACGAGCGCGACGTCGTCGGGATTCAGCACGGCGAGCGGAAAATGGGCGATCGCCTCCTTGGAGCCGATGGTCGGATAGATCTCGTTCGACGGGTCGAGCGTGACGCCGAAGCGGCGGGCGAACCAGTCGGCCGCGGACTTGCGGAAGTCGGGGAGGCCGTTGTCGAGCGCGTACTGGTGGTTCTTCGGGTCGCGCGCGGCGACGGCAAGGGCCTCGACGATGAAGTCGGGCGTGGGCGTGTCCGGGTCGCCGACGCCGAGGTTGATGACGTCGCGCCCGGCGGCGATGGCGGCCTTCTTCTTCTTGTCGATCTCCGCGAAAAGGTAGGGCGGCAGGGCCTTCAGCCGCTCCGCGCGTTCGAAAGGCATCGGTTCTCCTGCGTTTGTCTTGTAGGATCCCGACGGGTCGGGACCTGTCGCTGTTGTGTCAGACAGGAATGTCTGACCCACAGAACTCCATCAGGAGGAGCATTATATCAGAATTCAGGGCGACAATCAAGCGAGAGGCGGCGCGGAATACGGGGCGGGAATAATGTTGTTGCGTGAAGGGTCCGTTGATACAATGAAGAGGCCATGAGGCGCAGGTCGGGGGACGCGGAACGGCGAGGATCTTCTGGGAAAGGAGCCGGCGATGAAAGGTAATGAGAAGGTGCTGGAGGCTTTGAATTCGCTCCTGGCGGATGAGTTGACGGCGGTCAGCCAGTACATCGTGCACGCGGAGATCTGCGATAACTGGGGCTACAAGAAACTGCACGACCTTTCGCAGAAGCGCGCGATCGACGAGATGAAGCACGCCGAGAAGCTCATCACTCGCATCCTGTTCCTCGAAGGCGCGCCGATCGTCAGCGACCTGCGGAAGATGAGCATCACGATGAGCATCGCGAAGCAGTTCGAGCATGACCTCGGCCTCGAGCTGGGCGCCGTGAAGGCCTACAACGACGCGATCGCGATCTGCAACAAGGTCGACGACGGCGCGACCAAGGAATTGCTCGAGCACATCCTCATGGACGAGGACCGTCACGTCAACGAGATCGAAGAGAAGTCCGACCAGCTCAAGCAGATGGGCGAGGGCGTGTTCCTGAGCGTCCAGACGTGAGGTGAAGAGGACGGGACGGAAGGCAAGAGGACGACAAGACGCTGAGACAATAGAGCGAGACAGCCGGACTTGGGTCCGGCTGTCTTTTCCTGTACATCGAAAGGCTACTTTGAGGTGCGCGCGGAGATGAGATCGTCGACGTTCTTCTTCTCGGAGAGGAGATATCCCTCGGGCAGGCCGGGGTCGATGAAGGACCAGGGCAGGACCTCGTCCGCGGCGCGCGGGCGCGAGGTGTAGAAGGCGGGGTCGATTCCCGAGGCCTTGAACGCCTCGTCCCAGACCGCGGGCTTGAAGTGCTCGTCCCAGGCGTCGAACTTGGCGCCGAGCTTCCACGCGGCCTCCAGCACCTTCCCCAGCCGCCGGTCGCCGCGGGAGAAGACGCCTTCGAGGAACGACCGGTTGATGTTGTGGAACTTCATCTGCACCCGCCGGTCGCGCAGGCGGTCGCGAAGCGCCGCGCGCACCTGTTCCAGGCGCGCGACGGGGGCCATCGGCTCCCATTGCAGCGGGGTATGCGGTTTCGGGATGAAGGGCGCGATGGTTACGTTCACGTTGGCCGGCCCCTTGCCGACCTCCCGGCGCAGGTTCGAGATATCCTTCGAGAGTGCCGCGATTCCGGCGATGTCGCCGTCGGTCTCGCCCGGCAGGCCCACCATGAAATAGAGTTTCACCAGGTCCCATCCCGACGCGAACGCCTCGCGGACGCCGTTACGGAGGTCGACGAGGTCGATGTGCTTGCCGATGATGTCGGCGAGGTCCTTCGTCGCGGCCTCGGGGGCGAAGGTGAGTCCGCTCTTGCGCACGCGCGAGAGAAGCTCCGGCAGCAGCATCAGACTCGGGCCCACGCGCAGGCTCGGCACCGAGAGCGACACGCCCAGCGGCCGGAACCGCGCGTCGAGCTTTGCCAGCAGGCGCTCCATGTGCGGGTAATCGTTGCTCGAAAGGCTCGTCAGCGACATCTCGTCGCAGCCGGTGGACGCATAGCACGCGTCGGCCAGCTCGCACAGCTTCTCCACCGAGCGGAGCCGGAGCGGCCGCCGCGTCGCACCGGCCTGGCAGAACCGGCAATGGTGGCAGCACCCGCGCATGATCTCGAGCGCGATGCGATCGTGAATGACCTCCGTGTTCGGCACCACCGGCTTCGTCGGGAAGGCCGCCGCGTCGAGGTCCGACACGACCGCCGCGCGGACGGGGAAGGGGATGCCGGGCGCGTTCGGCTTGATCGAGGCGACCGTGCCGTGCTGCTTGTGTGGCACAGGCGCCCTCGCCTGTGTCAAATCGGAAGAAGCCCCAGCCGAGGGCGGCTGGGCCACATCAGCCACATCAGGATGATAAGAGACGTCGACAAACGCGGGGACGTAGAACGACTCGTTCGACCGCGCGATGTCGAGCAGGGCATCCCGGCGCGACTTCTTCTCGGATTTGGCCTTCGCGATTGCGCGGACGAGCGCGGGCGCGGTTTCTTCGCCGTCGCCGACGACGAAGAGGTCGATGAAGTCGGCGAGCGGCTCGGGGTTGAGCGCGCCGGGGCCGCCGGCGACGACGAGCGGGTGATTCTCTCCGCGGTCGGCCGAGCGCAGCGGAATTCCCGCGAGGTCGAGCGCGTTCAGGACGTTGGTGTAGGTGAGCTCGTACTGGAGCGAGAACGCGACGACGTCGAACTCGGCGAGCGGGGTGAAGCTCTCCAGCGTCCAGAGCGGAATCCCGTTGCGGCGCATCAGCGATTCCATGTCGTCCCACGGCAGGAACGCGCGTTCGCAGGCGCAGCCGTCGAGCGAATTGAGCACGTGGTAGAGCACCTGGAGCCCGAGGTGGCTCATGCCGATGGCGTAGGTGTCGGGAAAGACGAACGCGACGCGGATGCGGCCGGGCGAGCCGGGCTTGCGGACGATGTTCCACTCGCCCCCGACGTATTGCGCCGGGTTCTGGACGAGCGGGAGCAGGCGTTCGATGCGGGAGTGAAGGTCGTTCATGCGGATATTATAGTCGAAATACGCGCCGGTTTCACTTGAAATCCTCATCGGCGAGCACCGGGATGCGGTGTCGGCCGACGGAGACGAGCAGGCCCAGGGCGATGAAGCTGGAGAGGAGTGAGGAGCCGCCGTAGCTCATGAAGGGGAGGGGAATCCCCGTGACCGGCATAAGCTGGACGGTCATGCCGATGTTGATGACGACCTGGGTGGCCCACATGACGGAGACGCCGACGGCGACGAGCCGGCCGAAAGGCTCGCGGGTGGATTTGGCGACGGAGAGGCCGCAGGTGATGATGAGGAAATAGAGGAAGAGCAGCAGGAGCGTGCCGAGGAACCCCCACTCCTCGGCGTAGACGGCGAAGATGAAGTCGGTCTGGTCGGCGGGGATGAAGTCGAAGAGGTGCTGCGTGCCCTGTCCCCAGCCGCGTCCGGCGATGCCGCCCGAGGCCACGGCGGTGACGGAGTTCATGACCTGGTAGGAGCCGTAGCGGATGTCCTGGGTGTGGCTTTCGGGGTTGACGAAGGCGATGATGCGCTCGCGTTGCCAGTCCTTGAGGACGTGGGGCGTGTAATAGAGCACCGGCAGCGCGGCGATGCCGATGACGATGATCGTCGCCAGGTGCGCTCTCCGTGCGCCCGCGGTGAAGAGGAGCGCGAAGAGGATGGGCAGCAGCGTCAGCGACGTGCCGATGTCCGGCTCCTTCACCACCAGCACCATCGGCGCCAGCGCCAGCACCAGGGGCGCCGCGAGGCCGATCAGTGTGCGATAGCTCTCGCGGTACATGAGGTAGCGCGCCAGGGTTATCACGAGGATGACCTTGACAAACTCGCCCGGCTGGAAGAGGGTCCCGCCGATGCGGTACCAGCGGTGGACGTGCTGGATTTCCGGCACGAAGAGGACCCCGACGAGGAGCGCCATGATGATCGCGTAGAAGAGATACGACAGGCGCATGAAGACGGTGTAAGGCACGGCGACGATGACGACGAAGATGACGAGGCATACGCCCAGCCACATCACCTGGCGCAGCGGCTGCGACGAGGCGTGCCAGTCGCCGTCCTGTTCGAGCTGGAACGACGCGCTCCAGATGAAGAGGACGCCGAGCGTGCAGATGATGAGCGCGGAGCCGAGGATCACCCAGTCGATCTGGCGGACGGTGCGCGAGGAGAGGAGCGAGCGGTCTTCGGGCTGGAGGTTCATTTCTCTCCTCCCCGGCCGCCGATCCAGCCCGCCAGCTTGGGGTCGCCCATCATGCGCTCGAATATCTCCTTCACCACGGGCGTCGCGTCGGTGCCGCCATGGCCGCGGGTGTTTTCGATGACGCAGGCGAACGACACGCGCGGGTCGCGGAAGGGCGCGAAGCCGGCGAACCACGCGTCATAGAGATCGACGTGCGCGGTCTGCGCGGTGCCGGTCTTGGCGGCGTAATCGAGCCCCTCGACGCGGCCGTTGGCCCGGGCCGTGCCGCGCGAGCCCTCGACGACGTCGTGCATGCCCCAGCGGATGACGCCGAGACGGTCGGGGTGAAGCTCGACGCGCTCGAATCGCTGCGGCTTCGTGGTCGCGAAGCGCGGCTCGGCGAGGACGCCGTCGAGGGCAAGGGCGCCCATGAACCGCGCGGCTTGGAGCGGCGTCACGAGCGTCTCGCCCTGGCCGATGGCCATGTTGAGCGTGTCGGCGCGCCCGCCGGGCGAGGGGATGCGGCCCGCGGCCTCCGCGACGTCCACGCCGGTCTTGCGGCCTAGGCCGAAGGCGTTCGCCCAGGACTGCATCCGGGCGCCGCCGACGACGAGGCCGGCGTTCCAGAAATAGACGTTGCACGATTGCTCGATCGCCCGGCTCATCTCCACCGTCCCGTGCGCGGCGGTGCATGAGCGGACACGCCCGCCCTCGTCGAACGTTCTGGAGCAGGTGAACTCCGTGTGCCCGGTCAGCACGCCTTCCTCGAGTCCCGCGGTTGCGACGACGATCTTGAACACCGAGCCGAGCGGGTAGGCCCCGAGCGTGGCGCGGTGGAAGAACGGTCGGCGCGGGTCGTTGGCGAGGTCCTCGTACTTATAGTAGACCATGTTGAGATCGTAGCGCGGTGCGCTGGCGGCGGCGAGGACGTCGCCGGTGCGCGGGTCGAAGACCACCACGGCGCCCGCGAGGTGGGGGTCGCCGGCGTGGCGGTTGCGTTCCAGCGCGGCGAGCTGGCGGTCGAGCGATTCCTCGGCGATGCGCTGGAGCCGGGCGTCGAGGGTGAGCGTGACGTCCTGGCCCGGGACGGGCTCGATGCGCGTGCTGGGCAGGCCGGCGATGGGGCGGAGCCTCGCGTCCTTGAAGCCGAAGATCATCCCGCGCGCCCCGCGCAGGTCGGCCTCGTAGCTCGCCTCCACGCCCGTGCGGCCGATGAGGTCGGACGGCTGGAATTTCTTCGCCTCCTCCCCCGCGAAGGAGAAGCGGTAGCCCAGCTCGTTCCACTCGCGGTCGTTGACCCGGCCCATGTAGCCGACGATGTGCGGGGCCAGCGAGCCGCACTTGTACTGCCGCCGCGCGCTGTCGTGCACCTCAAAGACGGGGATCGGCTTGCCGTGGTCGAGGCACTGCGGCAGGGCATCGGCGCCGAGGTCGATGCGCCTGCGGGCGTCGGCGTCGAGGCGCGTGAGGACGGGCTGCGGGACGCGCTTGCGCAGGTAGAGAAGGTCCTTCGCGCGGCGGGCCTCCGGGGCGCGCATCGCCAGCTCGACGACGCGCTGCTCGGAGGCCTCGACGTTCGCAGCGAGCGCCGAGGCGTCCATGCCGACGAGCTTTGCGAACTCGCGGCACCAGGCGAGCCGGTCGGTTGTGTGGTCGAGCCGTTCGAGGTAGACGCGCACGTCGTACTCGGTCTCGTCCTGGGCGAGGACCTCGCCGTTGCGGTCGAGGATGCGGCCGCGGGAGGTCTCGATGTCGTCGCGGTAGGTGATGTTGCTCTCGGCGCGCTTGCGGTAGGCGTCGGCGCGGATGACCTGGAGATAGAAGAGCTTGCACAGGATGACGAACATCCCGAGCGTGATGACGAGCCAGATGACCGCCAGGCGTTTCTGAAACATCCGTCAACCCCGTTCCCGGCGCGGCAGGAAGCGCCGGAGCGCCAGCGTCAGAAGAGGCAGAAAGGCCGCCGCGAGGGCCGCCGTGTAGAGTGCGCCGACGAAAAGCTCCTTTATGAACACCCCGAACGCCGGCGGTTGCCCGCGGATGAGCCCGGAGATCAAAAGCGCGATGCGCACGACGATCACCCCCGCGGCCGAGGCGACAATGCGGACGAAGAAGCTCTCCGTGAAGAAGAACTCGCGCACGCGCATGATGATGAGCGCCATGAGGCCGAAGGTGAAGGCCAGCACCCCGACCGGCCCTCCCGTGCGAAGGTCCACCGCCAGGCCCGCGCCCCACGGCCACGCCATCGCCTCCAGGCCTGGCAGCCGGAACGCCAACTCGACCACGAGGATCACCATCAGTTCCGGCTCCACGTCCCAGATCGCGATGCGCGGCGACAGTGTCCCCTGCAGCGCGAACATCACCAGCACCAGGATGAGCACGATCACGTGTCGCACGTCGCGTCCCTTCTTGTCATCTCGCCCCGGCCGCAACGTCGTAGCACATGAGCACGTCGCCATGGCGGATGTAGAGTCGGCCGCCGGAGACGACGGGATGCGCCCAGTAGTGGCTCTCGCCGAGGGGGACCTTGAACCGGCCGACGACCTCGCATTTCCCGGGGTTGGGCTTCATGAGCCCGACGAACCCATCCTCCGAGAGGGCGTAAAGCATTCCCCCCGCCGCAATGACCGACCCGGACTTGCCGATGCCGGGGGATTCCCACAGGAGCTTCCCGGTGCGGAAGTCGACGCAGGTCCACTGCGTCGTGGACTGGTGGCCCGCGGCATAGACGCCGCCGTCGACGAGGACCGCCTGCCCGTGGACAGGGTCCTGCTTCGGTTGTTCCCAGACCTGTTTGACGCTCTTGCCGTCACCGGCGATTTCAAGGCCCACGGCCCCCTTGCCGTAGCCGCTGGTGACGTAGAGGAACCCCTCGTGATATATCGGCGAATCGCAGTGATTTCCGTGGAAATTCCGGTAGGGAAATTGCCACAAGACCGCCCCGTCCGCCGGCGAGAACGCGACCACCGCGCGGTCGGTGATCGTCACGACCATCCGCACGCCCTTGTGCTCGACGAGGATAGGCGAGCAGAAGCTCGATTCGTGCCCCAGCGCCTCACTCGCCCAGACCCGCCGGCCGGTCTTTCGGTTGAGGGCGACCATCGTGGCCTTCTTGCCGCAGGGGGTGACGAAGACGTTCTCCCCGTCGACGAGCACGCTCTCGGCATAGCCCCATATTACGGGCGGGGCCTCATATTGCTCGAAGACCTTGACGGCCCAGAGGGGTTTGCCGTCCGCCGCGTCGAAACAGGCGAGGTTGCCGACGGCGCTCGCGACGTAGACCCGCCCGTCATGGATCGTCGGGATGGAATGGGTGCCGCGGTGGTCCTGGTAGTATTCGTCGCCATAGTCGGCCTCCCACTTGAGCTTGCCGTCAAGGGTGTAGGCCCGGAGCATCCCGTTCTTGTCCTTGAGCCCGGTGGCGTAGATGAGGCCGTTGGCGACCGAGACGTGAGTGTACCCGGGGCCGAGGCCGGTCACGGACCAGAGCATCTTCGGGCCGCCTTCGGGCCACTGGTCGAGCAGGCCCTTCTCCGCCGAGACGCCGTCGCGGTTGGGGCCGCGGAACTGGGGCCAATCGTCGGCCAAAACGCCCGCCGAGAGGGCCAGGAGCAGCGGAAGGACGGCGCATCTCTTCCCGGGGAGCATGGCGTTCTCCGATGGGGCGGGCGTCCGCGCTTACTTTCCCGCGAGGCGCCGGACGACGATGACCTGGTTGAGGGCGTCGAAGTTGGCGGCGGGCTTGACGATGACGTCGACGAGGCGCGAGGCGCGGGTGGTCTGGATCTTGGACACCGTGCCGAGGAGAAGGCCCGGCGGATAGCGGCCCTCGAAGCCGGAGGTGACGATGTAGTCTCCGGCCTTGACGGCCGCGCGGGCGTCGACGCCATTGATCTGGCAGGACGAGCCCGGCCCGCCGCGCAGCACGCCCTCGATGCCGTCGGGCGCCGCGCGCGAGGCGATGCGGAACTCCGGCGCCGTGATCGACTGCACCTGCGCCGCGCCGGGCGTCACGGAGATCACGCGCCCCACGACGGCGAAGCCGGTGACGACGAGGTCGTCGCGGCGGACGCCGGCGTCGGAGCCGAGGCCGAGGGTGAAGGTGATCGCGCCCGACCCGACGGCGGGGGAGGGCGTCTTGGCGACGATCTCGGCGGGAAGGGTGCTGTAGCCCGAAGCGGGCAGCACGCGCTTGAGGTCGCGGTATTGCGCGAGGAGCTTGTCGCGGTCGAGGAGCTGCGTCTTGAGCCAGCCGACCTGGCTTTCGAGTTCGGCCTTCTCGGCGGTGAGCGAGCGGCACTCGTCGACGAGCTTATCGGAGCCCTTCATGCGTCCGGGGAGCGAGGCGAGGTTGTCGACGGCGCCGGAGACGGCGAGTTCGAGCGGCGCCGTGATCGCCAGGAGCGTGGCGCGGGCCGGACGCAACGCGTCGGCCGGAACCAGGGTGAGCGCGAGGGACGCCGCCAGCAGGATCGTCGGAACCAGGCCCGCAAGATGCCCGCCCTTACGCCGTCTCATCGTCTCCCTCGAGGTACTGCTTCCAGAGGTCGAAGTTCTCGATGAAGACGCCGGTGCCGCGCGCGACGGCCTCGACGGGGGTCTCGGCGACGCGGGTCGGAAGGCCCGTCTCCTCGGCGATGACGCGGTCGAGACCTCGGAGCTGCGAGCCGCCGCCCGCCATGGTCATGCCGCTGACCACGAGGTCGGCCGCAAGCTCGGGCTCGGTCTGTTCGAGCGTGGCCTTCACCGCGCGCACGATCTCGTCGACCGGCTCCTTGAGCGCCTCGCGGATCTCTTCCGAGTTGATGACGGCCCGGCGGGGCAGTCCCGCGATCATGTCGCGCCCGCGGACCTCCATCGTCAGCTCCGGCTCCAGCGGATAAGCCGAGCCGATCTCGATCTTGATGCGCTCGGCGGTCTGCTCGCCGATGAGCAGGTTATACGTGCGCTTCATGTGGTTGATGATCGCCTCGTCCATCTCGTCGCCGGCCACGCGCACCGATGTGCTCGTGACGATGCCGCCGAGGGACAGCACCGCGACCTCGGTGGTGCCGCCGCCGATGTCGACGATCATGCTGGCCGTGGGCTCGCCGACGGGCAGGCCCACGCCGATGGCGGCCGCGCGGGGCTCCTCGATGAGGTAGACCTTGCGGGCGCCGGCGCGCTCGGCGGAGTTTCGCACGGCGCGCTTTTCGACGGTGGTGATGCCCGAGGGGACGGCGATGACGACCCGGGGACGGTAGCCCCAGGTGCGCTTGTGGACCTTGGTGATGAAATAGCGGAGCATCGCCTCGGTGATCTCGAAGTCGGCGATGACGCCGTCCTTCATCGGGCGGATGGCCTGAATGGATCCGGGGGTCTTGCCGAGCATGGCCTTGGCCTCCCAGCCGACGGCTTGGCCGTTCATGAGGACCTTGTTGGTGCCCTTCTGAACGGCGACCACCGAGGGCTCGTTGAGCACGACCCCGCGGCCCTTCACGCAGACGAGGGTCGTCGCGGTGCCGAGGTCGATGCCCATGTCGGTGGAGAACAACCCGAGGAAGCTGTCCCAGAACATGACGTATCTCCGTGAAGAAAGCGGGCGGGAGAGAAGGCGAAGGGAACTTCACACTGTCCGCGACGGCCTCAGGGCGTCCTGTCGGCCGGCGCCGTCCCCTCTCACCGCCAGAGTGTCACACAATACGGTTCGTTCGGCGTCCCAGCGCGGCCTCTTTGGACGCCGGGCCTGCTTCCGATGCAGCATCGGAACCAGGCCCGTTCACATGCGCGCGACGTCTCGATCGCCTGTCAGTTGAAGTTCCAGAGGAACTTGTCGTACCATTCCTTGAGCGGAGTGGACACGATGATCGTGCCGGCGATCATGAATATGGCGGCGACGACCAGCATGATGGTGAGCAGCGTCCCTTCGCCGTCGGGCTTACTTGATCCGGGTTGTGACATGGTCACCCTCCGCAATGGTGCGGGCGTCGGTCATGGCCGTGTCGATGCGGCAGATGCTCTCGGTGTCGCGCACTTCCCTGACCTGCACGCGGCCGATGTACTCGCTCGTCGCCGTCCGGACCACCTCGAACGTCATGCCGGCCTTCACGCCGTCATCCTTGCCCACGCTGATGGACACAAGGCGCTGCGGATTGTCGGCGCTCTTGATGACGCCGTTGATCACCGGCGGAAGGGCCGGGGCGGCCTCGGCGAGGCGCTTGCCGTCTTCGCCGTAGACCTTCGCATACCGCTCGTTCAGTCCCTTGGAGTCGTCGAGCTGGCTGGTCGTGAGCTTGAGCGCCTTCTGCAGGTTCACGATGTCGTCGTTGGCGGTCTTCAGTTTATCCTCGGCCGTGCGCTGCGCGCCCTCGGCGGCATCCTTCGCGGCGCTCAGCGCCTCCTTCTCCTTGGTCAGCGTGGCGATGGCCGCGTTCTGCGTCTCCTGCAGCTTCTTGATCTCGGCCACGGCGTCCCCCAGCCGCTTGACGTCCGCCTGCGCGGCATCGAGGTCCTTCTTCGCGGCGAGGAGTTCGGCTTGCTTGCTGCCGAGGTCGAGGACCACCTTGTCATACTCCCCCTGGTACTTCTTGCTCTCGGCCTTCGCGGCATCGAGGGCGATCTGCAGATCATTCTTCTCCTTGGTGTACTTCTCGACGTCGGTCTTGTGTGCCTTCTGCTCCTCTGTCCATTTCCCCTTGAAGTCTTCCGTGTTCTTCACGAGCACGTAGGCGGCCGCCGCGAAGGCGATCGCGCACACCAGCACGACGAATGCGAACACTGTCCTTAGCGTATTCACAGTCTCTTAAACCTCCCCCTAGAGTGGGACTCTGAATGCCGATTTGGTGCCGGTCCTCCCGCGGGACCGGATGTGGTCGCTGCTCTCCGGCGCCGCTCACGGACTCATAACATAAAGCGGTACCGGCACTTCTGACGCATTATAAGGACGGCCCCCGGGTAGTCAAGAGGAAAAACAGGGCTTTTTGACCCGATGCAACCCCTTGCGGCCAAAGGTGTTGCGCTTCATCCTGGCGGCCGGGACGAATCCTTCTGAACGCGATTTTGGGCCCTGCCACGGCCCCCCGGGCCCGAAAGCGCCCCTCATGCGCCTCGCGCGCGCTCAGGACGTCGCGGGTTTTGTCCGGAGAAGCAGCCTTCCCAGCGCGATGAGGAGCCCGAGCGTCACCGCCGACCACGCCGGCCAGTCGCCGAGGAGCGTGTAGAGCGTCTCGCGATTGTCGAGCAGCACTTGCGACGTCAGCGCGCCTCGCACCTCGCGGAAATTCCCCTTCGCGTCTTCAACGCGCGCGGCGACGACACCCAGCGGCGTGACGAACGCGGAGATGCCGGTGTTCGCCGCGACGACGAGCCCGACGCGGTTCTCGACCGTGCGGAAGACGCCGTTGGCGAGGTGCTGGTCGAGTTCGAACGACCGGCGGAACCATCCGTCGTTGGTGATGTTGACGAGGAACCGCGCGCCGCGCCGGCGGAACTCGCGCGCGAGCGCCGGGTTCGTGTCCTCGTAGCAGATCGGCGCCGCGAACGGAATCCCCCGCACGCGGAAGAGCGTGATGTTCTCCCCCGCCGTCAGGTTGGCCGCGTAGCCGGGCGGCATGAACCACTCGACGACGGCCTTCACCGGCCGCAGCTCCTTGAACGGGATGAACTCGCCGAACGGAACGAGGTGAATCTTGAAGTAGGACTGGAACGCGGCGTTGTCCGACGGCAGGAAGTAGGCGCCGTTCCAGGATCGGACGCGGACGCGCAGGGCGTTATCCGGGTCATCGTCGACGACGAGGCGCGTGCTGCCGACGAGCATCGGCCGCGCCAGCTCGGCGCTCACCCGCCGGACCTGCGCGCGCGTGATCGGCGAGCAGTCGCCGTCCCTGTAGTTCTCGCCTTCGAGCGGCGCCACGGCGGTCTCGGGCCAGACGACGAGGTCGGCTCGGCCGGAGGCGGCCTCGCGGAGCGTCATCTCGCGGTAGGTCGCGAACATCGCCTCGCGCTTCGCCAGGAACTGGTCCTTAGTCCATTGCTGCGCGGCGGCGATCTCGGCGAGGTCCTCGGGGAAGTTGCCCTGGAGGACGGTGATGACGGGGCCGGCGACGGGCTTCGTTTCGGCGATGCGGAACCGGCCGTAGCCGACGGCGGCGCCGACGAGGAGGAGCACGGCGGCCCCGGCGAGCGGGATGTTGCGCTTCGTGAACGGCCCGCGCAGGTCGCCCCAGAGCTTGAGGTAGAGCCCGCGCGCGAGGAACGCGTTCACCGACACGACGACGAGCGACACGCCGAGGACGCCGGAGAAGTCCGCGACCTGGATGAAGTCGGTCTGGCGGTAGAGGTTGTGCCCGAGGCAGTGCCAGTAGAACCCGCCGAGCGGGAGCCCGCGGAGGTATTCGATCGCCACCCACGCCAGGGGCGCGGCCACGAGGAAGGGCAGGCGCGGCCGGCCCGTGGTCAGGAACCTCACGGCCCACGCGAAGACGAGGAACGAAAGCGACAGGTAGAGCGCCAGGGCGATGAGCCCGACGATGGTGAGTTGCCAGATCCAGTAGAGCCCCGCGAGGAAGAAACCGAGACCGGCGAGCCACGCGGCCAGTTTCGCCGCGCGCGCAGTCGCCCGCTGAATGACGACGAGCATCGGCACGAGCGCCACGAAGGAGAGGTACCACTGGTCCGGCCCGGGCAGCGAGAGGACCATCAGCGCGGCCGTCGCGAGGCCCAGCAGCGCCGCCGTCGACGTGCGCATCGGCGTTGCGCTCATGTGCGCACCCAGTCAAAGAGGAAGATGCCGAGCGCCCCGAACGCCGCGATGGGCAGCCAAGCGGCCGCCGCCGGGGAAAGCGTCTCCTTGCCCAGCTCCGTGCAGAGCGCGCACGTTCCATAGAACGCCGCGCAGATGATCAGGCACGTGATGAGCCCCCCGAACGTGCTCCGCGACTCCGTCCCCAGCACGAACGGCAGGCCCAGCAGGAGCAGCACGATGTTCGAGAAGGGCATCGAGTAGCGCGTCTGCACGAGCATGTTGACGTCGCGCCGCAACGGGTCGGCGGCGAGCAGCTTTCGGAGGTATTCCGAGGACTGGTACGCGAGTCCCACGTCGGGCGGGATCATGTCCTTCGGCTGGAAATCGCTGATGATCTGGTAGGGGCTGTCGAGCTTGTCCTCGGGGCGCAGCAGGACGTAGCCGTCCTCGCCGAAGCGCGTATCGTAGTTGGCCTCGTCGGAGGTGAGCCGCCGGCGCGAGAGGTCGTAGCGCGTCTCGCCGCCGTTCGACAGGTGCCAGCGCGGCACGCCGTCGGAGGCGGTGCGCTTCCACTTGGCCGACTCGGCCTTGACGTGGACCCGGACGTAGGGCGAATCGGGGTAGCGCGCGGTGATGAGCAGGCCTTGGATCTTCTCCTCGCCCTTGAAGTACTTGGCGATGTCCCAGTTGTTGTGCTGGTCGTCGTCGAGGTCGAGGCGCTCGAGGACGGAGGTCTTGCCGGCGCCGAGCAGGCTTTCCGTCTCGCGGAGGCGCGGCACCAGCGACGGGATGACGACCTCCTGGTTGACGAAGACGAAGGCGGTGATGATGACGGCCCCGAGGAAGATCGGCGCGAGGGTGCGGTAGAGCGAAATGCCCGAGGCGCGCATCGGCATCAGCTCGTTGCTCTTGTTGAACTGCGCCAGGCAGAACATTGCCGAGGTGAGCATGATCGCCGGCGAGATGCGCACGTAGAAAACCGGCAGCCGCACGGCGTAATACTGCACCATGACGGACATGACGCCGAAGCCGGGAGAGGTGGGGGCGTGCGCGGCCTCCATGAAGCTCTTGATGCGGAGGAACGCGTCGAGCATCACGATCAGCCCCATCAGCGCCAGCGTCACGACGACGTAGCTGTAGGTGAGCGACCGGATGATATATCTGTCGAGGATGCCGAGCACGCGTTGTCTCTTTTTCCCTTGTTTCTACTTGTAGGGGGGGACACATAGGTCCCCCCCTACAGAAGAAAGATCACTTCCTGAAAAGCCAGACGAGCAGCCCCAGGCCGATGGCGGCGATAAGTCCCGTGGGCGTCCAGCACCCGGCGGCGGCGGAGATCGACCCTTCGCTGGCCATGGATTCGCCCATGAGGATCGCGGGATAATAGACAAGCATCACCGGCAGGCTGCCCAGGAAGAAGGCGCTGAGCATGTGGGCCTGCCGCGCGAGAAGCCCCAGCGGCACCCCGACGAGCGCCAGCGCCAGCGCCGAGGCCGAGAGGCTGTAGAGCCGGTGGATGCGTATCCAGATCGCGCGCTTGCGCACCTCGCGCTGCTGGGCCTCGAACTTGTTGACGGCGGGCGGCGCCCCCGGGCCGTACTTGTCCTTCAGCTCGCGCAGCATCTCCAGCGTGGAGAGCACCTTGTAGTCCGGGTCGCTCAGGAACACCCCCTGTATGGGAAACGCCTGCGTCTGCGTCTGGGCGCGAATCTCGATGCCGTTGACCAGGTCCGTCCCCGAGATGTCGTTCAGCGACAGGGTCAGGCTGTTGCCGTCGGTCGAGTACGTCGCGGTGCGCGCGGTGTAGACCGCCACCACGTCTCCCGTCGTCGCGTCGCGCTGGCGCACCGACACCCCGTGCAGCGTCTGGCAGTCGAACGAGTCCCACTGCAGGACGTAGTTGCCGCCGACCAGCTTGGCCTTCGACTCGAACATCCTTACGATGATCTGCTCGCACTCCTGCCGGCAGACGTCGAACTCCTTCATGCGGCACCACGGCACAAGCTGGTCGCCGATCCAGATCAGCGAGCCCATCGCGATCAGCCCCAGCGTCACCGCGGGCAGCACCGGCTTCAGCATGTGCATCCCGGCGAGCTGGATGGCCAGGATCTCGTTGTCCGAAGCCAGCCGCCCGTACGTCAGCGTCACCGCGATGAGCACCGCCAGCGGAACGATCCACGGGAAGAGGACGGGCGTGTGATAGGCGAGGATGCGCAAGAGCGCCGCGAGCGGCAGGGGATGCTCCTGAATGTAGACCAGCAATGCCCCGAAGTTCATCACCAGCGTGATGGCCGCCACCGCCAGCAGGAAGACCTTCACCTGCTCTCGTAGGATATAGCGGAAGAGGATGCGGCTGGAATACACGTGTCCCTCCGGCGCACCGGTCGTGACGCCGTTCGTAGGCCTCGGAAATGTTCCAAAAGTTCAGTCTATGCGGCCTCGTACCGAAGTCAAGGCATTTCGGCGAGCCTCCGGAAAGGGGGCTCGTCCCCGTTTCTTGCGGAAAAACGCCATTTCGGGCGCCGAGCCTGTCCCGCAACGAATTCCGGCGCCGGAAGGCCACCCGTCGGGGTAGAAACACATGGATGGCTAAAGACGGAGATGAGGCTTGGCCGATATGGTTTTTACGGTTCAAGGGCCGCATGGCATGGTTGACTATATGGTTTAGAGACTGTTTCAAAACCCATTGCGCACGCGGGTTTGTAGCTTAGGGCCTTG
>JBBIVY010000074.1:0-13545 GCA_037439485.1 Planctomycetota bacterium
CGACAGGACATTCGAGAGCTGGATGTCGAACAGGAATTGAAGGACTCGTTCCTGACGTATGCGATCAGCGTGATCATGGACCGGGCGCTGCCGGACGTGCGCGACGGGCTCAAACCCTCGCAGCGGCGCATCCTGGTCGCCATGAACGACCTGGGCCTCAACCCGCGCGCCAAGTTCCGCAAGTGCGCGAAGATCACCGGCGACACGTTCGGTAATTACCACCCGCACGGCGCCGAGCAGGTCATCTACCCCACGCTCGTCCGCATGGCGCAGGATTTCTCCCTCCGCTATCCGCTCATCGAGAAACAGGGCAACTTCGGCTCCATCGACGGGGACCCGCCGGCCGCGATGCGCTACACCGAGGCGCGCATGATGCCGCAGTCCGTCGACATGCTCGAAGACCTCGACAAGGACACGGTCGATTACATCCCGAACTTCGACGAGACCACCACCGAGCCGGTCGTGCTGCCCGGCAAGTTCCCGAACCTGCTCTGCAACGGCTCGATCGGCATCGCCATCGGCATGGCCACGTCGATTCCGCCGCACAACGCGGGCGAGGTGTGCGACGCGATCATCGCGGTGATCGACAACCCCGAGATCAAGGTCGAGGGGCTGATGAAGTTCGTGCAGGGGCCGGACTTCCCCACGGGGGCGATGATCTGCGGGCGCAAGGGCATCGTCGAGGCCTACCGCACCGGCCGCGGCCGCGTCGTCGTCCGCGGGCGCGCCCACACCGAGCAGACCCGGCAGGGCAAGCAGAACATCGTCTTCACCGAGATCCCCTACCACGTCAACAAGACGACCATCAAGGAAACCATCGCCCAGCTCGTCAACGACGACAAGATCACCGGCATCGCCGACCTCCGGGACGAATCCGACCGCGAGGGCATCCGCCTCGTCGTCGAACTCAAGCGCAACGAGGACCCCAACGTCGTCCTCAACCAGCTCTACAAGCATACGCCGCTGCAGGAGACGTTCCCCATCAACATGCTGGCCATCATGGACGGCCGGCCGGTGACGCTGAACCTGAAGCAGATGGTCGCGGCGTTCATCAAGCATCGCTTCGAGGTGATCGCGCGGCGGACGCGCTTCCTCCTGCGCAAGGCCGAGGCGCGGGCTCACATCCTCGAAGGACTGCTCATCGCGCTGGACCACATCGACGAGGTGATCGAGACCATCAAGAAGAGCCCCGACGTCGACACGGCGCGCGAGCGGCTCATGAAGCGCTTCAAGCTCTCCGAGGCCCAGGCCGGCGCCATCCTGGTCATGCAGCTTCAGCGCCTCACCGGCCTCGAACGCGACAAGATCGAGGCCGAATACAAGGACCTCCAGGCGAAGATCGCGTACTACCGCGACCTCCTCGCCCACGACAACCTCATTTACGACCTCATCCGCGACGACGTCCAGGAGATGAAGGCCCGCTACGGCGACGCCCGACGCACCGAGATCACCGGCGAGGTCGGCGAGTTCGACATGGAGGACCTCATCGCCGAGGAGGACGTCGCGGTCACGATCTCGCACGAGGGCTACCTCAAGCGGATGCCGCTTTCGAGCTACCGCAAGCAGGGCCGCGGCGGCAAGGGCATCATCGGCTCCGACGCGAAGGAAGGCGACTTCCTCGAAAAGCTCCTCATCGCGAGCACCCACGACTATTTCCTCTTCTTCACCGCCCAGGGCAAGGTCCACTGGCTCAAGGTCTACGACATCCCGCAGCTCGGCCGGCAGGCCAAGGGCCGCGCGATGGTCAACCTGCTCTCGCTCGAAAAGGACGACACCATCACCGCGCTCGTGCCGGTGCGCAATTTCGAGGAAGGCTTCCTCGTCATGGCCACGGCGATGGGCACGCTCAAGAAGACGGCGCTTTCGGCCTTCTCGCACCCGATGAAGAAGGGCATCATCGCCTGCGGCCTGGAGAAGGGTGACCACCTCATCGGCGTCCGCCACACCTTCGGCAAGCAGGAGATCGTGCTCTGCACCCGCAAGGGCCGCGCGCTGAGGTTTTCCGAGGAAGAGTGCCGCTCCATGGGTCGCGGGGCGTTCGGTGTCCGAGGCATCCGGCTCGATAAGGACGACTCCGTCGTCGACATCGTCATCCCCGCCGAGAACACCACGCTCCTCACCGTCTGCGAGAACGGCTACGGCAAGCGGACGGAGTTCTCCGACTACACCCCGCACCACCGCGGCACCGGCGGCGTGCTCGACATCCAGACCGAGGGGCGCAACGGCGACGTGGTCGCGGCGCGCGACGTTCACGAGGACGACGACGTCATGATGATCACCGCGAAGGGCATGATCGTGCGCACCCCCGCGGCGACCATCCGCCTCACCGGCCGCAACGCCATGGGCGTCCGCCTCATCAGCCTGGAGGAAGGCGACAAGCTCGTCGCCATCGCCGCCGTGCCGAAGGAAGAACCCGAAGAGGGCGCTCCCGAGGCGAGCGGCGCCGCCCCCGCGCCGGCGGAAGAGAACGGGGCCGCCGCCGCGAAGCCCGAGCCGAAGGCCGAAGAGAAGCCGGCGAAGCGCGCGAAGGGCAAGGCGGAATCGCTCGACCGTGATGAAGCGGACGGCGCCGAGAAGGCGTCCGACGACCTGTAATCGACATCGGTGAGGCTTATGAAACGCGTCCTCGTCATCGGCTCTCGCGGAATGCTCGGCACGGACCTGATGGAGCTCCTGGCCTCGGAGGGATCTCCGTCGGGCGCCCAGCCGGGCCTCGTCGTCCGCGGGCTCGACCTGCCGGACATCGACATCACCAGCCGCGCGAGCATCAGCCGAGCGCTCCGCGAGCACCGGCCGGACACGGTCGTCAACTGCGCCGCGTTCACGCGCGTGGACGATTGCGAAAAGCAGCTCGACCTCGCCATGCAGGTCAACGGCGTCGCGGCCGGACTCCTCGCCGTCGGCTGCGCGACGAGCTACACCCGGCTCATCCACCTCTCCACCGATTTCGTCTTCGACGGCACGAAACCGGAGCCTTACGTGGAGGACGACCCGACCTATCCGCTGAGCGCCTACGGCGCCACGAAGCTCGAAGGCGAGCAGCGCATCGCGTCGGCCGGGGGCGATTCGCTCATCGTCCGCACGGCGTGGCTCTACGGCGCCCACGGCAAGAACTTCGTCACGACGATCCGCGGCCTGGCGAAGACGAAGCCGGAACTGACAGTCGTGAACGACCAGCGCGGCTGCCCCACCTGGACGCGGGACCTTTCCCGCGCGCTCCGGGCGCTGATGAACGTTGAGGCCCGGGGCATCGTCCACGCCGTCGGGCGCGGGACGTGCACCTGGTTCGACTTCGCCACGGAGATCGTGAAGCGCTCCGGCATGACGACGCCCGTGCGGCCGGTGACGACGGCCGAATACATGGGCTCGCGCGGCGGCGCCCGCCGGCCGGCGAACTCGGCGCTCGACACCACGCGCCTCAAGGAGCTGACCGGTTTCGAATTCCCCCTCTGGCAGACGAGCCTCGACGCGTTCCTGAAGGAATCGGCGACCTGATCCTCCCTGGGCGGACGGCGTGACTTGCAGCCGCGGGACCCCTCCCGCCCTCCGCGCGGATTCTTGCTTGATATCCGGACGAAACCTGCCGACAATACAAGCAGTCAGAGTCCCTGTACAGGAGCCCCCATGAAACGCGCACTTATCACCGGCATCACCGGGCAGGACGGTTCCTACCTCGCCGAGTTGCTCCTCGAAAAAGGCTATGCGGTCCACGGCATGGTTCGCCGGTCCAGCACCGAGGCGTTCGAGCGCATCGAGCACATCCACGACCGGATCACGCTTCACCAGGCCGACCTGCTTGACCAGCTCTCGCTCATCGAGGTCGTGCGCGAGGCGAAGCCGCACGAGGTCTATAACCTCGCCGCGCAGTCGTTCGTCCCGGCAAGCTGGCAGCAGCCCGTCCTCACCGGTGAGTTCACCGCCCTCGGCGTCACCAAGATGCTCGAAGCCGTCCGCCTCGTCGACAAGTCCATCCGCTTCTACCAGGCCTCGTCCAGCGAGATGTTCGGCAAGGTCCGCGAGGTGCCGCAGACCGAGCTGACGCCCTTCCACCCGCGCAGCCCCTACGGCGTCGCCAAGGCCTACGGGCACTATATCACGGTGAACTACCGCGAGAGCTACGGGATCTTCGCGTGTGGCGGCATCCTCTTCAACCACGAATCGCCGCGCCGGGGCAAGGAGTTTGTGACGCGGAAGATCACCTACGGCGTCGCGCGCATCAAGCACGGCCTGGCGAAGGAGCTGCGCCTGGGGAACCTCGACGCGCGCCGCGACTGGGGCTTCGCCGGCGACTACGTCCGCGCGATGTGGATGATGCTCCAGCAGGCCGCGCCCGAGGACTACGTCGTCTCGTCGGGCGTCACGCACTCGGTGCAGGAGTTCGTGGAACTAGCCTTCGCACGCGCCGGACTCGACTGGCAGAAGCACGTCGTCGTCGACCCGAAGTTCGTCCGTCCCGCCGAGGTGGATCTCCTGCTGGGCAACCCGGCCAAGGCGAAGGAGAAACTCGGCTGGACCCCCACGGTGGACTTCGCCGGCCTCGTCCACATGATGGTCGACGCCGACCTCGCCCTCGTCGCGCAGGAGATCAAGCACGGGACCGTCTGAGGACCACCGAATGCGCGCACTCGTCACGGGCGCGGCGGGGTTCGTCGGCGCTCACCTCCTGAGGCTGCTTGCGCGACTCGGACACGAGCCGCGGGCGCTCATGCTGCCGAGTGAATCCCTCGCCCCGGACCTCTCCGCCGTCCCCACGCACCGCGCGAGCGTCGTGCAGTTCGAGGCCCTCCGCGCTGCGATAGCGGAGGCGAAGCCCGACTGGATCATCCACCTCGCCGCCCTCAGCCGCCCCGCCGATTGCCGCGAGAAACCGGCGCTGGCCTGGGAAGTGAATTTCCTCGGCACGCGCAACCTCTACGAGGCCGCGGCGGAGGTCGCGCCAAAATCGCGCGTGCTCTTCGTCGGCTCCGCGTCGGAATACGGCCGGCCCGCGACGGCCGAGCCCATCACGGAGGATGCGCCGCTTGCGCCCGGGGACGTTTACGCCGCGACGAAATGCGCGGGCGATCTTCTCGGCGGCGAGTTTGCGAAGGAGCGCGGCCTCGCGGTGATCCGCGTGCGCCCGTTCAACCACACGGGGCCCGGGCAGGACGCGGGCTTCGTCGCGCCCGACTTCGCCCGGCAGATCGCGCGCATCGAGGCGGGGCTCCAGGAGTCGCGGATGACCGTCGGCAATCTCGACGCCCGGCGCGATTTCACCGACGTCCGCGACGTCGTCCGCGCCTACGTGTTGCTTCTGGAGAAGGGCTCGCCCGGCGCCGCGTATAACATCTCCTCCGGCCGCGCCTTCAGCGCCCGCAATATCCTCGACGGCCTCCTCGCCCAGAGCCCCGCGAAGCCCGAGGTCGTCTCCAAACCCGGCACGCCCGACACCCTTGTCGGCTCCTCCGAGCTCCTCCACTCCGTCACCGGTTGGCAGCCTGAGATCCCGTTCGACCAGACCCTCTCCGACCTCCTCGCCGACTGGCGCGAGCGCACGACGAAGTGACCGGTCGCGGAAACCGTGCGTATGAGGGAAACCTTCGACCGCGGGCCCAGCCGCCCTCGGCTGGGTGCTTCTTATGTAGCATCCCGATTGTGATCGGGATGCTACATAAGCGGCGGAAGCAGCCCCTTGAAAACCGCGGGTCAAGTCGCTATCCTTCCTGCGGCGGAATTACCCGATAGAGGCGGATATGGATTTCTTCGACTACAAGAACGGCGAGCTGTGGTGCGAGGGCGTGAAGGCTTCCGCAATTGCGGAAGCGGTGGGGACGCCTGCGTACGTGTATAGCCGCGCGACGATTGAGCATCACTATCGGCAGCTCGGATCGGCGTTCGCGTGGGCGAAGCCGACGATCTGCTACTCGGTGAAGGCCCTCTCCAACCTGGCCGTGGTGAAGCTGCTCGCGTCCATGGGCGCGGGGTTCGACGTCGTGTCGGGCGGGGAAATCCACCGCGTCCTCGCCGCCGGCGGCGAGGTGTCGAAGATCGTCTTCGCGGGTGTCGGCAAGACCGACGCAGAGATGGAGCTCGCCGCGAAGGCCGGAATCGACCTCTTCACCGTCGAGAGCGAGCCGGAGCTGGACGCGCTCGAGGCGGTGGCGAGGGAATTGCGCAAGACGCTGCGCGTGGCGCTCCGCGTCAACCCGGGCGTCGACCCGAAGACGCACGTCTACGTCTCGACCGGCAAGCGCGAATCGAAGTTCGGCGTGGACCTGGAACGCGCAGGGAAGATTCTGTCCCGGCGCGCGTCCTGGCCTCACCTCGATTTCGCGGGCATCCACGCGCACATCGGCAGCCAGATCGTCAGCGTTGGGCCGTTCGTCGACGCGCTCACGCTCTTGGCGAAGTTCATCGCCGACGAGGAGAAGGCGGGTCTGAAGCTCAGCGTGTTTGACATGGGTGGCGGGTTCGGCATCTTCTACAAGCTGCGTGAGGCCCCGAGCGCGGAGGAGCACGCTGCGGCCATTCGCCCCATCCTGGAGCCGCTCGTCCGCTCAGGCCGGCGCATCCTCATGGAGCCCGGACGCTTCATCGCGGGCCAGGCGGGAATCCTGCTTTCGCGCGTCACGTTTGTGAAGGACTCCGGCGACAAGCGATTCGTCATCGTCGACGCGGCGATGAACGACCTCCTGCGCCCGGCGCTCTATCACGCAGAACACCAGGTCTGGCCGGTGAAGGCCTCGGGCCGTCCCGAGTTGGCCGACGAGTCGCAACTCGCGTGCGCCGACATCGTTGGGCCCGTGTGCGAGTCGGGAGATTTTCTCGCCAGGGAGCGCCCGTTTCCCGAAGTGCGCCGGGGCGATCTGATCGCCGTTTTCGCCGCCGGGGCCTACGGAATGACGATGAGCTCGAACTATAATTCCCGCCCGAGGGCCCCCGAGGTCCTTGTCGAGGGAAACAGCTTCCGCGTCGTTCGCCGGCGCGAGACGTTCGAGGATCTGACGCGGTTGGAGACCACCTGACGCCCGTCGGCCCAACCGATGGGGGTCCGGCGGGACAAACACGCGATATATTGTGCTGTCTGGCGGCATCAAGAGCGACCTTGCGTCGCTCTTTTTTTTCCGTTGAAAGCCGGTGGTGTGCCGCTACAATGTGTTGTTCTAAAGCACACTTCGCGGCGACCGAAATCGAATGGGGGTCAGACGATGAAACGTGGGGGCCTGATCATCACGGCGATCCTGTTCGTCTCAACCGTGGCGCTTGCCGCCGACAGTCCGTGGGAGACGATGGAATGGGGTCGGATGAACGACGTGCAGAAGTTCAAGTGGGCGGTCGACCTCTACAAGATGGGCCGCGCGGATGACGCGGGTCCGGCGCTGAAGCGGGTGGTGGACGCCAATCCTGCCCCGCGCGCCGTGGCCGAGATGCGCGACGCCCTCGACCCGCTCGTGCGCACGGCGATGGTGGCCGACGCGAAGACGGCGGAGCCGATGAAGGCGTGGATTGCACTCTACGAGAAGGCGGTCGAGTCGTTGCGCACCGACGACGCCTACGTGGCGGACTGGTCGGCGAAGGTGATCTCGACGAACCTCGACGTGGCGGAAGGCGCGGCGAAGCGCCTCGACCAGCTCCAGGAGTTCGCCGCGGCGGGAGTGTGCCGGATGATGTCGCAGTCGCAGAACGCGATGGAGCGCGCCTCGGGCCGGCGGATGCTGCTGAGGCTCGGCCACAGCGCGACGCTGCCGGCGATCGAGTTCCTCCAGGCGCCGGACGACACGCTGAAGCTGGTGATGCTGGACGTGCTGGCAAACCTGAAGGACGTGCGTTCGCAGGCCGCGATCATGAAGCTGGCGAAGGACCCGGCGACGAGCGAGAACGTGCGCCAGGCCGCGAACCAGACCATCACCGCGCTCCAGGCCCAGCCGCGCCCGGCACTGCCGGTCTCCGCGACCGTGCCGCTCAACTACTGGTGGCTCGCCGACGCCGTGCTCCACCGCAAGCCCTTCACCCTCTCCGAAATGACCGGCGATCAGCTTCCCGTGTGGAGTTGGGACGCCGCGAAGAAGGACGTGACCTATAAGCTCGTGCCGCGCAAGCTCTACGCCGAGACGCTCGCCGAGGACGCCTGCTTCGACGGCCTCGCGGTCGACAAGGCGGACACGTCGCTGCGCGCGATGCTCATCGCGACGTGCTATTCGAAGAAGCTGCAGCTCATCGGCGAGCCGCTGGACGAGGTGAACCGGCAGCTTGACCTGGCGGTGCTCGCGGGCGGGAAGCTGGCGTTGTCGGAGTGCCTGGGCAAGGCGCTCGACTCCGGCGACCTCGGCATCGCGATCCAGGCGGCCGACGCGCTGGGCGCCGTGAACGCGGGCAAGGGCTTCACCGCCGCCGAAATGATGCGCGCCACCAACCCGCTCTTGAACGGGCTCGCCGGCGACAACCGCGCCGTGCGCTTCGCCTCGGCCTCGGCCGTGGCGGCCTCCGCCCCGCGCGTGGAGGGGGGCGATTTCGACAACTTCCGCGAGGTGGTCCCGGCGCTGTCGTGGGGGCTGATGTACGAGCTTCCGGCGCGGACCGTCCTCATCATCCACCCCGATACGGGCGTGGTCAATTACTACAAGGCCGCGGTGCGCAAGCTCGGCCACGAGACCGTGGAGGCGACGGACATCGCCACGGCGACGCAGCTCGCGCAGGCCCTGCCGAAGCCGGACGTGGTGCTCCTCGCCGGGCAGTTCTCGGGCGAGATGAAAGGCCTCGGCGGCCTTCTGGGCAGCGACCGGATCCCGTTCGTGATCCTCCTGCCGGAGGGCGCGAAGGACACCGGCGCGAAGCCGGACGGCGTGGCTGACCTCCTCGCCGGAGAGGCCTCGGACGACACGATCAAGAGGGTGCTTGCGAAGCTCCTCGCGGTGCCGGAGAAGGACGCGGCGGCGACGACGCTCGAAGGCGCCAAGGTGGCGCTGAAGGACATCGTGCCGCGGATCTCTCAGCGCGCGGCCGAGGCGCTGGCGTCGATCAACCCGGCCGCGAGCGTGCTGCCGGTGAAGTCGGCTGTCCCGGCGCTCCGTCGGGCGCTGGCCTCGAAGGATGACGCCGTGCGCACGCCGGCGCTCGTCGCGCTCGGCAACCTCGGCGCGGCGGACTCCTCCCTCGAAGTGCTGGCGATCGCCGCGGGCTCGGGCAACGCGAAGCCCGTCCGCCTGGCGGCGCTTGAAGCCCTGGGCAAGATTCTCGAAGCGCAGAAGGTCGTGCCGCCCGATGTCTTCGCAGGACTCGTTCCGATCTCCAATGACGCCGACGCGCAGGTGTCGCTTGCCGCGGCCCGCGCCGTCGCCGTCGCCAAGTTCGACCCGGCACAGTTCACCGACCTCATGGTCCTGAAGCGCGTGCAGGAAATCAAGACCGGAAAGGCCGACTGAACCGCTCCACCGCTTCTCGTTCGCTCACCGGCGTGGCGGGTCACACGACCCGCCACGCTTTTTTTCGAGGTCTGGGCTGGTGTGGCACACCCGCCCTCGGGTGTGTCTTTCCGTTTCGCCGACAACAGCCATCACATCCGAGGGCGGGTGTGCCACATAAGAAACAAGAGCGGAAAGGCGAATGAACCCCTGCGACCTGGCCATCCTGAGCGCCGTGCAGCGAGAGATGCCGCTCGTCCCGAGACCGTACGAGGCACTCGCGCGGGCGCTGGATATTCCCGCCGAGGAAATCCGCCGGCGCATTCGCGCGCTTCTTTCGAAGGGCGTTATCCGGCGGATCGTGCCGATGCTTGACCGCGCGAGGCTGGGCCTCCGGGGCATGCTCGTCGCGGCGAAGGTCGCCCCGCGTTCGGTTGCGCGCGCCGCGAAAGTGCTCGACGGGCACGACGAGGTGACGCATGATTATCTGCGGGCCGGCCGTTATAACCTCTGGTTCACCGTGACACTCCGCGCAGGCGAAGGCGCGTTGCCGCTCATCGCCGAGCTGCTCGCCGTCCCGGGCGTAAGCGCCGCCGTTGTGCTGCCGACGCGGAAGGTATTCAAATTGGACGCGACGTTCGCGGCGGCGAAGCCTGTGGTGCGAAGGACGCCGGCGCGCCGGAAGACGCCGGTGAAGCTCGCCGCGAAGGACCGTGCGATGCTTGCGACGCTGCGGGAGAGGTTCCCGGCGTCCGCGCGTCCCTGGGCCGAAGCGGGCCGGCGCGTGAATCTCGGCGAAGGCGACGTGCTCCGGCGGCTCGCGCGACTGAGGCGAGCGGGAGTGCTCCAGAGCGTTCGCGCGGCGCTCGACCAGCGCAAACTCGGCTTCGCGGGCAACGTCCTTGTGGCATGGCGCGTGCCGGAATCGCGGACGGATTCGGTCGGACGCGCCTTCGCGCGGAGGCCCGAGGCCTCGCACGTTGTCCTCCGGGGCGCCTCCGCCGACTGGCCGTATAACCTCTACACGATGGTCCACGCGCGGACGCTCGCCGCGGCAAGGCGCGCGGTGCGCGAGATGTCCACCGGGTCGCGCGTCGCCGATTACGTGGAGCTTGTGACGAAGCGCGAGCTCAAGAAGACCGCGCCGAAATACTTCTGACGCGCGCCGCGTTCGCCTTGTAGCCCGGTCCCTTGTGGGCCGGAGGATTCACAGCAGGCGCCCCACAAGGAGGCGCCCTACAAAGAAGAGGCATTCGGATGGGCGCTTACTACCCGATCCAGCTCGACCTCAAGGGCAAGGGCTGCCTCCTCATCGGCGGCGGCGAGGTGGCGGCGCGGAAGGCGAAGTCGCTGGCGGAGGCCGGGGCGGAGGTCGTCGTCGTGGCGCCCGAGATCGACGCGAAAGTCCGCGCCCTCGCGGGCGTCGAGATCCGCGAGCGGGCATATCGCGACACGGACCTGCACGGGATGTTCCTCGTCATCGTGGCGACGGACGACGCGGTGACGAACCGCGACGCGGCGCGCGATGCGCGGGACTTCGGGTGCCTGGTCAACGTGGTCGATTGCCCGGCGCTGTCGAACTTCATCGTGCCGGCGACGCTGAGACGCGGCGAGATGTCGATTTCGATTTCCACCGGCGGCGCCAGCCCGGCGCTTGCCCGCCGCCTGCGCGAGAAGCTGGAGGCCCAGTTCGGCGAGGAATGGGGCGAGCTGACGTCGGCCATCGCCGAGGTGCGTCGGCTCGTCATCGAGAAGGTGAGCGACGAGGCGAAACGCGCGGAGGTGCTGCGCGAACTGGCGCACGAACGCTGGCTCGACGTGCTCCGCGAGCGCGGGCGCGCGGGGCTGGTCGAGGAAATGAAGAAATTCGCGGGAGTGTGACGTGGGACTGGTTCTCGTCGGCATGAATCATCGGACGGCCCCGGTGGCGCTGCGCGAGCGCGCAGCGTTCCCGGCGAAGGAGCTGGCCGAGGCGCTCGGGGCGCTGGCGCGCGCGACGCGGGGCGCGGAGGCGGTGATCCTCTCGACGTGCAACCGCGTCGAGGTGATCGCGTTCTCGGACGCCGATTCCGACGGGTCGGGACTCGCCGAGGACATCGAGCGATTCATCGCGGAGTCTCGCGGCATCGCCCCGAAGTCGCTGGCGCCGCTCCTCTACCGCCTGCGCGGGCGAGAGGCGATCGCGCACCTCTTCCGCGTGGCCGCGTCGCTCGACTCGATGGTGCCGGGGGAATCGCAGATCCTCTCGCAGGTGAAGGAGGCCTACCAGGCCGCCTCCGACGGCGGTTTCACCGGCAAGCACCTGAACGTGCTCTTCCAATGGGCCTTCCGCGCGGGCAAGCGCGTTCACACCGACACGGGCCTCGCCCGCCGGCGCGCGTCGGTCAGCTCGGTCGCGGTGGACCTCGCGCGCGAGGCGCTCGGGGACCTCTCCCGCCGGACGGCGCTCGTCCTCGGCGCCGGGGAGACCGGATCCCTCGCGCTCGAAAGCCTCGTCGAGGCGGGCATCGGCAAGCTTATCGTCACGAGCCGCACGGCCCCGCGGGCGAAGCGCGTCGCGGAGAAGTGCGGCGGGCGCGCCGCGGCGTGGAAGGACCGGAAGAAGCATCTCGCCTCGGCCGATCTCGTCATCGCGTCGACGTCGGCGAAGGAGTACGTCGTGACGCCCGGCGACCTCGAGGGACGAGGGGCGCGGGCGCTCGTGATCATCGACATCGCGGTGCCGCGGAACGTGGACCCCGCGGCGGGCGGTCTCGCGGGGGTGAGGCTCTACAACATCGACGACCTCGAGAAGCGCGTCGCGGCCGACGCCGACCGGCGCGAGCGGGAGTTCGAGCGCGCCTTGGAGCTCGTCTACGAGGAGGTCACGCGCTTCGACGAGTGGCTCGAAAGTCACGAGGCCGAGGAGTCCGTCGGCCGTATCGTCCGCCGGGCGACCGAGGCCTCGCGCGCCGCGCTGGAGAGGCTCTGGGCCCGCTTTCCCGAAATCGACTCGAAGCGCCGCAAGGAGATTTCCGCCGCCGTGGATCGAGGGGTGAAGCGCAGTCTCCACGAGCCCATCGAGGCGCTTAAGCGGGAGGCGCGGAAGAGGACGAACGGACGTTGAACGTTCCAGGTTGAAGGTTGAACGTTAACAGCGAAGAGGGCGAGCGACGCCGGCCGTTCTGCTAACCTTCAACATTCAACCCGCAACCTTCAACCGACTCTCGAGCGTGCGGATGGCCCCAACGAACAAGGACAAGCCCGCGATCGTCGAACCGTTGCGCCGGGTGCTGATCGGCGTGATGTGGGGGATGGTGCCGGCGATGTTCGTCGGGTGGCTCTGCCTCGATACCGAAGGCCCGATGACCGTCGGCGCGCAGGCGGCCGGGGCGCTCCAGCGTCTCGGGCTGCTCGCGCTGGCCTCGGCGGTCGTCGCCGGCGCGGGGCTCTTCGGGATGCGCCTGCTGAGCCTTGCGCGGATCGAGCCGCAAAGCCTCTTCGCCCGGTTCATCCTCGGCGCGGGGCTCTCGCTCGGCATCCTGTCGCTCGTCGTCCTCGCACTCGGATGCGCGGGCGCGCTGACGCCGATCGTTGCCGCGGGCCTCATCGCCCTGATGACCCTCGCCGGCGCGACGGAGCTTCGCCGGTTCGGACGCTTCCTGCGCGAGACGGCCCGCCCGCGATTCCCGCGGCTCTCCTCACTCGAACTTGCGCTCCTCTTCCCCATGCTCCTCGTCCTTGTCTTCCTGGCGCTGCTCGCGTTCAGCCTGCCCACCGACTACGACGCCTGCGAATACCACGTGGCGGCGCCCTGGCGCTGGGCGCAACTCGGGCGCATCGACCGGATCGAAGGCAATGTCTACACCAACCTGCCGATGAACGCGGAGATGCTCCACCTCTTCAGCATCCAGCTCCTCGGCGGCGGGGCCGACTGGGACCGGACGTGCCTCGGGGTGCATCTGGGCGTGGTGATGAACATGATGACGGCGCTCCTGGCGACGGGGGCGGTGTGGGCGCTCGCGCGCAGGCTCTGGTCGCGTCGCGCGGCGTTCGTCGCGGCGGCGCTCTTCTTCACCATGCCGTGGACGCTCATCGCGACGACGATCTTCGTCCACGTCGAGATACTCCTCGCGTTCTGGGCGACGCTCGCGGTCTATGCGCTTGTGGAGTTCTCGCATTGTAG
>JBBIVY010000074.1:13645-20376 GCA_037439485.1 Planctomycetota bacterium
TCGCGTTCTGGGCGACGCTCGCGGTCTATGCGCTTGTGGAGTTCTCGCATTGTAGGACAGACATTCCTGTCTGTCCCCGCCCGGACAGGCCCCGATGTGCATCGGGGTCCCACAAATGCCGCTGGCTGGTCCTCTCCGCCGTCTTCGCCGGGCTCGCCGGCGGCGTGAAGTACACGGCGCTCGCGTTCTTCCCCGTCGCCGGCGGGTTGGTGGTTCTTGTTTGTAGTTTAGCCCCTCCTAGGCGTGGGGACTGCGCCCCCTCGTGGGGCGCGTGTGGCTTGGCGGCCGATCCGCCCCACAAGGGGGCGGACCCCCCACGGGCACAAGGCCCTAAACTACAACGGCTCGCGCGGGGTATGGGTCTTGCGCTCCTCTATCTCGCCGTCGTGCTGCTCGTCGTCTCGCCCTGGCTGGCGAAGAACGCCGCGTTCACGGGCAACCCGGTCTTCCCGTTCGGCTACCAGTGGCTCGGCGGGCGCGACTGGTCGGCGGAACTGGATTCGAAGTGGTACGCGGGGAACTACCACGCGGCCGAGGCGGACAGCGCGGGGAATTTCTTCGCGGCGACGTGGAACCGCCTCATCTGGCCGAGACACCCGTGGGGCTCGACGGCTATCGCGCTCTTCGCGGCGCTGGCGCTCGTCCGCTGGCGCGACCGCCGAATGAGATGGCTCTGGGCGCTCGTGGCGCTCTGGACGCTGCTCTGGTATTTCGGCACCCACCGCGTGGACCGGTTCTGGCTTCCGATGGCCGGCGCCGCCGCGGCGCTGGCGGGATGCGGGTTCGAGGTGTTTCAGCCGGATCGGGAACGAAAGCCATGGGCTCGCGCCGCGGGCGCCGTCCTGACCGCGCTGCTCTTCGCCGGGATCGCGTGGCAATTCTACGTCGTCGCGATCAACTGCTGCAGCCCGAGCATCGCCCCGAGGAACTACGACCTGCTGACGGGGAACCGGACGTTCCTGGCGAAGCACTATGAACTCACGCGGCTCATCGAATGCCGCGAACGCCTCCGTCCGGCGGGCGAGCCAGCCGGCCGCCGACTGATGCTCGTGGGCGAGGCGAGGACGCTCTATCTCCCGGCGACCACGGTCTCGAGCACGGTGTTCAACCGCGAGACGTTCACGGCAACGGTCGTAGACGCGCGTCGGCCGGAGCTTGCGCGGGAGGGGCTTGAGAAGGCGAACATCGGAGAGATCTTCGTGAACTGGTTCGAGGTGGGGCGGCTTCGCTGGAGCTACGCGTTGCCGGGAGCCGACGGAAAACTCGTCCCGGGCCTCCCCGAGTTCTCGCCGGCGGACTTCACCCGGCTGGAGGAGGCGGGCGTCCTGGTCCGCCTTTCCGACTCGGACCCGTCGGCGGGCCCCGGTTTTCCGCAAGCCCCCGACCCCGTGCGCGGCCTCACGGATCGCGAGGTCATGGACCTGCCGGGCGGACGAATCGCGGCCCTCTACGGGGTCCGTCTTCGCGAGAAGCCCCAGAGGTGATCTCGCCCACCGCGGCGGCGCGCGCGATTTCTACTGCTTCTTTCTCAGCTCCTCCACCGGCGGCAGGTCCTTCGCCGATTTCAGCCCGAAAGTCATGAGGAACTTCTGCGTGGTGCCGTAGAGCATGGGGCGGCCGAGCTGCTCGGCGCGGCCGACGATGCGGACGAGGCCCTGCTCCTGCAGCGTCTTCAATATCGGCTGGACCTGGACGCCTCGGATGTCCTCGATCTCGGCGCGGATGATGGGCTGCTTGTAGGCGACAATGGCCAGTGTTTCGAGCGACGCCTGCGAGAGCCGGTGGTCGCGCTCGACCTCGAAGAGCGACTTCACGACGCTGCCGAAGTCCGAGCGCGTGAGCACCTGGAAGCCGCCCGCGATCTCCTCGACGGTGAACGCGCGATGGTCCTCGTCGTAGTGCGCGCGAAGCTCCGCGATGACCTCCTTCACCCGCCCCTCGGACGAGTCGAGCGCGTCGGCGATGCGCCGGGCGGAGACAGGCTGGTCGGTGGCGAAGAGTATCGCTTCGAGGCGTCGCGCGAAGTCGGGCGGCTCCGGCTTCGGCTCGCGCTTCTTCTTCTTCGGCGACTCGCCCTCGGCGGCGGCCTCTCCTTCGGCGACGGGGGCCTCGGCGGCAGGCGCTTCCGTCGGCGCGGCCTCGGGCGCAGGGGCGTCCGCTGACGCAGTCTCGGAGACGGGAGCGTCCGACGCGGGCGTCTCGGCAGCAGGCGTCTCGCTCGGCGCGGCCTCGGATGCGGGCTCCTCAGGCCTGGGCTCGCGCTTTTTGCGCTTCTTCTTCGGCGGCTCCTCGGCTGCGGCCTCCGGGGTCGGGATCTCAGCCGACGGCGGCTCGACAGGCGGCTCCGCGGGGGCCTCCGCAGCGGCCGGCTCCTGCGCGGGCTCTTCCGTCGCGGGCGGCGGCTCCGCCGGGGCTTCCGCCTTCGCCACGGCTTCGGCGGACGAGTCGGCCTGGGGCGCTTCGACGGGCTCCTCGACGGCAGGAACCTCTTCGGTCTTCTTCGGTTCGACGGGTTCGGTCATGGCGGCCCTCCGCTAGTTCATTGGTGCGGCATTATACCTGTTTCCCCCGCCATTCTCAAGCACCCTGTGGCGGTTTTGAGATTTGGCGTTTGGAGTTTCATTGGAACCTGGGGCTTGGAATTTGGAACTTCCAACGCCCCTCCGGGCACACTATGATAGAGGGTAAGATCCGAAAAGGAGGTTGTCCAATGCCCTGCATTATCGCCGCGATCGCGCTCATGGCGCCGAGGATCGTGCTCTTCTTCATCTGGCTCCTGTCGCACAAATGGTTCGACGTCTACGAGACGTGGTACTGGCCGCTTCTGGGATTCCTCTTCATGCCCTACACGACGCTGGCCTACATGGGGGCGATGCTGAACAACGGGAACGTCGTCACCGGGTGGTGGCTTGCGCTGGTCATCTTCGCCGCCATCGTCGACGCCGGCCACTGGGGCGGCGGCGGGCGTACGTGGCGCCATCGTCGGATCATCGTTGTCGGGTAGTTGCTTCTGTAGGGGGGGACCTACGTGTCCCCCCGTTCTTCTTCAATGTAGTGCGCCTTCCCGACGAGTCGGGACGCTCTTCGCTGTTCGTGCCGGCCCGCGAGGGGACCGGACTACGCCAGCCAAAGAAACACGGGGGGACACATGGGTCCCCTCCTACAAGAGAAGCGAAGCTAAGACCACGACCGCGTCGCCCGTCCCCACTGGCGGACGGCCTGGGCGAGGCGTTGCTCGTTCTCGACGAGGGCGACGCGGAGGAAGCCTTCGCCTTCTTCGCCGAACCCGGCGCCGGGGGCGACGGCGACGTTGGCCTCTTCCAGCAGCTTCAGCGCGACGTTCATCGAGCCCATCTTGCGGAATTTCCTCGGCACCGGCACCCAGCAGAACATGCTCGCCTTCGGGCGCTTCACCGGCCAGCCGATGCGCGTGAGCTGCTGGCAGAGGAGGTCCCGCCTCAGCTCGTAGATCTTCGCCTGCTTCGCCACGTGATCGTCGCACGTGCGCATCGCGATGATCGCGGCGATCTGCACGGCCTGGAAGATGCCGTAATCGTAGTAGCCCTTCACCCGCGAGAGCGCCGCGAGCATCTGCTTATTCCCCGCCGCGAAGCCGATGCGCCAGCCCGCCATGTTCCAGCCCTTGGAGAGCGTGAAGAACTCCACCGCGATGTCCTTCGCCCCGCGCACCTGCAGGATGCTCGGCGCCTTGTAGTCGTCGAACACCGTGACGCCATAGGCGAGGTCCTGGAGGAGCATGATGTTGTAGCGCCTGGCGATGCGCACGACCTCCTTGAAAAAGTCGAGCTCGACGGTGCGCGTCGTCGGGTTATGGGGATAGTTGAGGATGGCGACTTTGGGGCAGGGCGTCATCTGTTTGGCGATCTCGGCCAGCTTCGAGAGGTAGAGTGAGTCCGGCGCGATGGGGATGCGGATGACGTTAGCGCCGGTCATCGCGGCGGAATGCACGTGGATGGGAAACGCCGGTGCCGGGGCGATGGCGGTGTCGCCCGAGCCGAGGAGCGCGAGGCACATGTGCGAGAAGCCTTCTTTCGACCCGAGACAGGCGACGATCTCCTTTTCCGGGTCGAGCTTGACGCCCCAGTATCGCTGATAGAGCTTCGCCGCCTCGAGGCGCAGGTTGGGCACGCCGATGGAGACGGAGTATCGGTGGTTGCGCGGGTCGAGGACGGCCTCGCGGAGTTTCTCCACGACCGGCTGCGGCGTCGGGTCAGTGGGGTTGCCCATGCCGAGGTCGATGATGTCTGCGCCCGCCCGACGCTTGGCGGTCTTGGCGTGGTTGATCTGGCCGAACAGATACGCCGGCAGTCGCTCGATGCGCCGGGCGACCTGGATAGGATTTCCGCTCTTCTTCATGGTGAACCTCGCGTGTAGGACCGGGACCGCTGCAACCACCCCCGGCGCAAATTCGGCAGATTTCAGGCAGAATCTTAGCAGATTCCGGGAATTCCGTCAAGGAGCGCGCCGCGGGAGCGGCTTGGGAGAGCGTGTCCTGCGAGGAAGCCCGTCGGAAGGCAATATAGGGGGCCACCAGAGGGGAAGCGCCGGAATCACGTCGGCACAAGCACCGTATCGCGGTTTCTCAACAGTCCGCCCGTGGCTGAACATCGCGGAGGCTACAGCGCACTAGAATGGCTGGATGACTGGTCGGTTGCGGGCTTGTCCCCGTTTTGGTCAGAGACGTCCCGCGAGGTCGTATACTCCGATAGGTGCTGACGCTCCCAAACATGCATGCGACTCACGTCGACCTTGCAGGCACTGATGAACTCTATTAGCTTGTAGGCGGCCGGGTCTACGGCCCTGGCTCTATTTTTCATTTCTGACCCTCCTCTCCTCCCTTAAGTATATTCAGGTAAGCTGCGGCATGCAACTCAAATTCCCGGTGGCAAACCGCAAGCATTTTGGACCGCGGAATGGCGTCGGCGATGGTCCACGGCATCACATGCCCGTCAGACGTCTTCCGCTTCAAAGCTCGCCCGGAACTCAGGGACAGAGAGAACAATTCGAAGAACTGTCGGGGGCCAACACCTATGAAGGGTTTGAAGCGGACCTTTCTTTCACCACCCTCCAGTTTCTCGGTGGTTACCGCATCATCGTGTAACTCCAATGCCTTGCTCTTGGGATAAGGCTCCACATAGACCACCTGCTCGATGCCGGCGGCTATGATATGTTTCGCGCAATTGTGGCAAGGGAAGGTTGTGCAATACAGGGTTCCGCCGGCGCAGGAGGCTGTGCTCCGAGCACAAGCTAACAGCGCCTCCATTTCCGCGTGGACGACTCGTCCGTATTCACTGATGTCGCTTATCCCGCTGGACCTGAGTATCGCCTCTGCCGCTGGTCTCTGTTCAGTCGGGAACTTCTCCAGGATTTCCTCGACTAGCTTGGTGCGCTCAACGGCATTGCTGTCACGTCCGCGCTTGTAATCTCTGCCCCGGGGGAAATCGTCGACACGATCGCCGATAAAGGTTGGCCAGTAGAGGCCACCGCCAGCGCATGGGCAATCGTTAGCTCCAGCCGACAGGATCTCGTTCCCCTTCGCTACAACAGCGCCCACCTGGCGTGAGAGATCTGCGCTCCGAAGCGATGCCGCGAAAGCCATGAACATCGCGAATTCATTGAAGGTCGGCGTAATGAGTGGATTGCCAAAGGCGAGGTCCAGGCATCGGCACGTTGCATGGCGAAACTTGTCGTCGTTGTTCTCATCCGCCAGGAAGAAATCCGCCAGATGAAAAGTGTCCCGCGTCTTCTGCCCATAGTCCTCAGGCTCGTACTCATCACGGTCGATAAGCTCCCACGCCTGTGACCGTTTCATGCCTTTGTTTGCCAGGTACTTCACCCTACGCTCTCGGTCGGTATGCACGGCAAAGAGGTAGAAACCGCGCCCATATATCTTCCTCAGTTCGGCCACCTCGTCAGGATGCTTGAGCGAACTGATGATGTACGCCATCTTCTGAACAGAGCCCTCGGGCCTCCTTCTCCCAATCTCAGCTGCGGCCGCGATGGCTAACACAGCATTAATGCGGGATTCTTGACGGATCTTGTTGCCCAGATTGATGAGGCCGTCAGCTCTCTCGTACCCGCCCTGCGTGGGCACTCTGTCCGGCCCGGCAAGGGCGGGAATGATGACCTCGCTGATCTTGATTGTCTCGGATCTGTAACCATACTCGCGAAGACGACCTTCGAGCATTCTTACAACCTTGCCACTGTCCGTTCCCAGCGGACCTACTATGCCGATGACAACCTCAGTGTTAGCTGCTGTATGCACCTCGTAGGGTCTGGTCGGCGGGCGCAACCCGAGAGGGGCGTCATCGCCCGTAGGCCGGACAAGTCCTCCTACGGGGGAGCTTGGCGAGCCAGGCGTACCAGGGGTTGCTGAGCCGATTCTCCGGCGTCTCTTGCTTCTCCCAGTTGTCATTGCAGAAGCCTCCGGGAAGAGAGATGACGTCTTCTGAGATGCGCCCGAAACCGTGCTGGCAAGCTACCGCACCGACATCCCTAGGCCAACGGTTGGTTTCGCAGAAGAATACAATATCCGGCGAACCATTGTCCAGGTTTTCCCGTGGCATGCAAGTGGATAATCAGGATCCCCTTGCCGTGGTGTCCTCATGACGCAGAGGCTTTCGGCTGGATTTTACCTGCCCTCGATAGTATGATTACACCCGTCGTGGGGATGGAGTCCCCCTCATGAACGCCCGGGCCGGGCTGATGAC
>JBBIVY010000075.1:0-14595 GCA_037439485.1 Planctomycetota bacterium
CGACCTTGGCGTCAGAACCGGGGCTGCCAGGGACAGACAATTGAGCAACAGGCCCTCGCGCCCATGGCTGGAACCAGACGCCCTGCGGGCTGACGGCAAGAGACGGAAGAGACGGCAGGAGACGGCAGGAGACAGCGAGAGGTGGCAAAAGACGGGACGTGCTTCGGGAGACTCGGGGCGGATGGAGGCACGGAACCCGGGATACCAGAAGAAGAAACACGGGGGGACACATGGGTCCCCCCCTACAAAAAGGGGGAAGAATCAGTCTTCGCCGGCGATCTGGACGTCGCGGAAGCGGAGGGTGGGGAGGAGGTTGCCGGGCTCTTCGCGGAAGTCGCTGGAGACGGCGTCGAGGTTCTTGAGGAACTCGAAGATGTCGCCGGTGATCATGGCGTTGATGACGGGGTAGGCGAGGCGGCCCTTCTCGATCTTGAAGCCGAAATCGACGCTGGCGGAGATGTCGCCGGAGGCCGGGTCGGGGGCGACGGAGCCCATGTTCACGTAGATCCCTTCCTCGGTGTCCGCGATGATCTCCGCCGCCGTGCGGTGGCCCAGCGTCATCACCAGGTTCGACGCATGTACCCCTCCGGTGCGCCCGCCGTGGCCGGTGTTGGGCTCGCCGGCCTTGCCCGCGGTGTAGGAGTTATGCAGCATCGACTTGAACACGCCTTGTTCGAAGATCGTAACGCGCCTTCGCTCGGCCCCTTCGCCGTCGTGCTCGGAGGAGAACATCCCGCGCGGGATGAGCCCGTCGTCGACGACGGTCAGGAGCGGCGAGCCGAGCTGTTCGCCGCGCTTGCCGACGAGGAACGACCGCCGGCGCTGAATGCCTTCCGCCCCCGCGGCGCCCACCAGCGACCGCACGAACGAATACGTGGCGAGCGGCCCCAAAACGATGGACATGCGTTTCGTCGCGACCTTCTTCGCCCCGAGGAACCGCAGCGCATCCTCGGTGGCCTTGCGCCCGGGCTCAGCCGGATCGATGTCCTCGAACATGCGGCCGAGGTCCAGCTCGAACGACGAGCCCGCGTCGCCGCCGCGCTTGATGATGGCGAAGTAGGAGACCTGGACGGACGTCCCGCGGTGCGCCGCCCGAAGCCCCGTGCTCGACGCGAAGACCCCGGTGCTGGCGTCGAAGCCGACGCCGCCGGAGAGGATGACGGAGGGGTCGACCTTGCGTCCTTCCTCGACGTTGCGCACGGCGATGTCGACGGCCTCGGCGGGGGTCATCCCGGCGATGCGCGGGTCGTAGAGGCCGGGGATTTCGGCGGGCGTTGAGGGCGGCGGCAGGGCGCGGAAATCAGGGTCGGCCTCGGCGGCCTTGGCCATGGCGACGGCGTCGCGGGCGCCGGCGTCGATGTCGTCCTCCTCGAAGCCGGAGGCGGAGAAGACGCCCTGGGCGCCGGCGACCATTGCGCGGACGGTGAAGCCCGAGCCTTCGATGGCGTCGACGGACTTGATGGACCCGTTCTCGACGTCGACGGAGACGTCGCTCGACCGGCTGACGGAGACATCGCACCACTCGGCCCCGGCGCGCATCGCGGTTTCGAGCGCGCGCTCGGCCAGCGGCATCAATTTGCGTTCGGCGTTCGGGTCCGTCATCCGTGCCTCGCTGTCTTGCGCAGAACCGCGTCCTGTCCCCTGCGGAAATTCGAAACTCGAAATTCGAATAAGGCCCTGCCAGAAACCACGCGCTCATGTTCGGGTTTCGAGTTTCGCGAAAGCGTCAGACTCCTCCGACCACCAGGCTCCCCACGCGGACGTGCGGCCCGCCGCAGTTCGTCGGGACGGATTGTCCCGCCTTGCCGCACATCCCGGGGCTCTCCATCTCGAAGTCGTCGGCGACGGCCTCGATGTTCATCAGCGTCTCCATCATCATGCCGCTCACCGACACGTCGCGCAGCGGCTCGCCGAGCGTGCCGTGCTCGATCATCTGCGCCTGCGAGGCGTTGCAGACGAACTGCCCCTTGTCGACGAAGACGTAGCCTGAGGAGCCTTCCTTGAGGTAGACCCCGCGGTCGATGCCTTTGAAGATGTCGCCGGCGGGGTCCGTTCCGCGGGCCATGTAGGTGTTGCTCATGCGCACCACGGGGCGGAAGAGGAAGCTCTGCGCGCGCCCGCAGCCGTTCGGGGCCATGCCGAACTTGTGCGCCGTCTCCAGCGAGTGCAGCCAGCACTTCAGCACGCCCTTCTCGATGATGGGGCGTTTCTGAGCGCGCACCCCTTCGCTGTCGTACTCGTAGGAGCCGAACGAGTTCGGATAGGTCGCGTCGTCGTAGACGGTCATCTTGTCGGAGGCGATTTTCTCGCCGAGTTTCCGGCCCGAGAGGATGGACTCGCCCGTCCAGACCCCGTCCGCCTCGGCGCTGTGGCCGAGGGCCTCGTGCATCAGGAGGCCCGTGACGTTGGGGGCGAAGACGACGGGGAAGGTGCCGGCGGGCGGGCGCTTCGCCGTGAGCTGCTCGACCGCGGCGCGGCCGACGAGGACGGAACTGGTCTCGGGAACAAGGTCCTTCGCGACCTCGTAGCCGGCGCGGTTCGCCCAGGACTTCGCCGAGCGCTGGAAGATCTTGCCGTCGCTGGCCACGAGAGAGCAGGCCAGGCGGCACTGGATGATCTCGCTTTCGATGCAGGTGCCCGAGGTGTTGACGAGGAGTTCCTCGGTGATGCCGTCGGCGTAGGAGAGGACGGAGTTGACGATGGCCTTGCCGGCGTCGTCGAGCGCGGCCTTTTCGAGGAGAAGCAGCAGGGCCATCTTCTCGCGCACGCCGACGGAGCGCGGGTCGATGCGGGCGATCACCCGCTCCACGGCGACCTCCGGCTTCTCGGCGGCGACGCCTCCCTTGTCCGCAACGTGGCGGCTGGAGGCGCGCGCGACGTCGACGGCCTTGCGGAGGATGTCGTCGAGCGAACGGGCGGTGATCTCCTCGGTGGCGGCGAACCCCCAGGCCTCGTCCACGAGCACGCGGATCCCGGCGCCCTGGGTGACGTTGCGGCCCAGGCGGTCGGCCCGGCGATCCTGCACCTGGGCATGGCTCTGCTCGATGCGGCTCACTCGGACGTCGGCAAAGGTGACGCCGAGGGCCCGGGCGCGGTCCATGGTCTTCAGGGCAAGGTCTTTGGCGCCGGCGAGTCTCAAGTGGAACGCTCCCTCCCAGGGGCCGGATGCGTAATCCCGTAAAACTACACACACTCCGCCCGGTTTGCAAAGGGAAAACCGGCGGCGAGCCGCACTTGCGTGCCCGGGACGTAATATCCCGGCCGATTTGACAACCAATAACTTGTCGGGTATAGATAATAAGTGAAACGGGGTTTCCGGGGCGCGGGAGACGGGGACCGAGCGGGGTGAGGGGGTATCAGCCACCTGATGCTGTTTGTCGTAACCAATTCCTGTACAATTAGTTAGAACTGGTTTATGACATGAAAAGTCAGCTCCTTGCGGTGATTCCGCCCGCTTGGCTTGACTTTCCGTCCTGGGCAGGATATACTACCCTGTTTTCGACCCCGCCGCATTTCGCAACAGCGATACGGGAAGACGGCAGGGGTTGGAGACAGTTTGCTGTGGCTTCGGCGGGCAATCGGGGGCATCTGTGGGCGGTTTCTTCAGCGAGGAGCAGATCGAAGAGGTCCGCAGGTCCAACGACATTGTGGACGTCATCCGGGAATATGTGCCGCTGAAGCGCGCGGGCAAGGATTTCAAGGCGCTCTGCCCGTTTCACAGCGAGAAGACGGCGAGCTTCCAGGTCAGCCCGTCGAAGCAGATTTTCAAATGTTTCGGCTGCGGGAAGGGCGGCAACGTATTCAGTTTTGTGATGGCCCTGGAGCGGCTGGAGTTTCCCGAGGCCGTCGAGCACCTGGCGCGACGGGCGGGCATTCAGCTCGAAAAGCGTCCCGAGGCGCTCGAACGCAACAAGGGCCGCGACCAGCTCTTTGACTTGAACTTCTGGGCCGCGAAGGTCTTCCATCGCTGCCTGACGAACGCGCCGGAAGGCCAGCCCGGGCGCGATTATTTCGCGAAGCGCCAGCTCACTCCGGAGACTCTCACGAAGTTCCGGCTGGGGTTTGCGCCGCCGGGGTGGGATTTCCTGGTGAGGCTGTCGAACGGCAGCGGCTGGAGCCTCGACGACTTCGCCGCGGCCGGGTTGACGGCGGCTCGCCCGAACGGGCCGGGGCAGTACGACCGGTTCCGCAACCGGGTGATCTTTCCCATCTTCGACGTCAAGGGACGCGTGATGGGCTTCGGCGGGCGGGCGCTCGACGACCAGCCGCCGAAGTACCTGAACTCGCCGGAGACGAGCGTCTTCTCGAAGAGCGCGAGCCTCTACGGGCTCGACCTGGCGAAGGACGGCATTATACGCGAAGACCGCGCGGTCGTCGTCGAGGGGTACGTCGACTGCGTCACGTCGCACCAGTTCGGGGTGGACTTCGTTATCGCCACGCTGGGCACGGCGCTGACGGGGCAGCATATCTCGACGCTGCGGCGGTACACGGAAAACATGGTGCTGCTCTTTGACGGCGACGACGCGGGACGCAAGGCGGCCGAGCGCAGCGCGGACCTCTTCCTCGAACAGGAGGTGGACGTCCGCGTGGTGCTGCTGCCGGCGGACAAAGACCCGGACGAGCTGCTCCAGGAGGAGGGGCGCGAGGCGTTCCTGAAGCGCCTGGACAACGCGACCGAGGTCTTTGACTTGAAGATGGAGATGATCCGCGAGCGTCACGACCTGTCGCGCCTGACGGGTCAGCGGGAGGCCATCGACGAGGTGCTCGAGACGCTGGCCAAGACGAACCCGCTCCGGCAGGACATGCTCTTCGTGCGCGACGCGATCAAGCGCCTCTGCGCCGAGACGGGGGTCAGCGAGTCGTCGCTGAGGGACCGGCTGAAGTCGCTCGTCCACCGCTCGCGCGTGGGCGGCGAGGTCGCGCCGACCGAGAAGATGCTGCCCCGCGCGATGGCCGCGGAACGCGAGCTTCTGGGCGCGGTGCTGTCCGATCCGAATCTCGCGGCCGACTTCGCCGGGGGGGTGAAGCCGGCCGAGTTCGCGGACGAGTCGCTCCGCCGCATCGCCGAGGCGGCCCTCGCGGCCGTCGCGGCCGACGGCGCGCTCGACGTTCAGCGCGTCTGCGACCGGCTGGGCGACGACGATCTCACGCAGATTGTCGTCGATCTCGTGACGGAAAGCGCCGGCAAGGCCAACGAGCCGGAGCGATTCGCCGCGGCGCTCAAGTTGCTCCAGCAGGAGCGCAAGCGCCGCGACGTGGCCGACGTGCTCAAGCAGCTCGCCGACGCCCAGAAGCGCGGCGACAAGGCCGCGGATATTGAGTTGCTGAAACGCTACCGGGAGATGACGAAGTAGCGGGTGCATTAACGTTTTGGGGGGTGGGAAAAAGGGGTCAGGAGCTCCCGACGTGTCGGGACACCCTGCGGGCCTATCCCGATTTCATCGGGAACCCCTTTTTCCCGCCGGCCTCCCCAAAACGTTAATGCACCCCGAAGTGGTGGGGGCTCGGGGGCCTCTTCGTAAGTAATGACGCCGAACGACACGCGATTCTTGTGGGAGAAGCATGTCAACAGATAACGGAGTCTCTGAGGAGCTGATTTCGATGGAGAAGCTGGACCAGGGCATCAAGACGCTGATCGAGCGCGGGAAGCAGCAGGGCTTCCTCACGTACGACGAGATGAACGACCTGCTGCCCGAGGAAGCCATCGCGCCGGACAAGCTCGACAACATCCTCCGCATGCTCGACGAGTTGGGCATTGAGCTGGTGGATGAGACCGTGACGGCGCAGACCGACGACAAGGCCCCCGCCGAGGACGAGGGCATCGTGTTCGAGGACGTCCACACCAAGCGCGTGGACGACCCCGTCCGGATGTACCTGCAGCAGATGGGCGAGATCCCGCTTCTCACGCGCGAGGAGGAGATCAATCTCGCCAAGAAGATCGAGCTCACCCGCAAGCGATTCCGCCAGAAGGTGCTCGAGACGGAACTGGCGGTGTCCGAGTCGGTGAAGATTCTCGAAGAGGTGACGGTCGGCTCGCTGCCGTTCGACCGCACGCTGAAGATCACCAAGAGCCTCGACCTGGACAAGGAAGAGATCACGCTGCGGCTGCCGCTCAACCTCTCGACGGTGAAGAAGCTCGTGGACCGCAACCGCGCCGACTGGGTCGCGATGAAGGGCAACGGCCTCACCGCCGACCAGCGCCGCGACATGAAGAAGAACATCATCTCACGCCGCCGCAAGGCCGTCGCGCTGCTGGAGGAACTCAACCTCCGCACCAAGAAGGTGATGCCGATGATGGAGCAGGTGCGGCGGGTCTACGAGCAGATCAACGCGCTCAGGCGCGAGTTGGACCTGATGGCCCAGAAGGGCGCCGAGGGGGCCACGGTGAGCCTGCTGTCGAAGCGGCTGGAGGAACTTGACGACCTGATCATGGAGCCGACGCAGCTCCTCAAGCGCAAGCTCGACCTCATGGAGGCGCGCTTCCACGACTACGAGCAGGCGAAGCGGCAGTTCTCCAGCGGCAACCTGCGCCTCGTCGTGTCCATCGCCAAGAAGTACCGCAACCGCGGGCTGCCGTTCCTCGACCTCATCCAGGAAGGCAACGCCGGCCTCATGCGCGCGGTGGACATGTATGAGTACCGCCGGGGCTACAAGTTCAGCACCTACGCGACGTGGTGGATCCGCCAGGCCATCACGCGCTCCATCGCCGACCAGGCCCGCACCATCCGCATCCCGGTGCACATGATCGAGACGATGAGCAAGATCCGCAACGCCTCGAAGAAGCTCGTGCAGGAGAAGGGCCGCGAGCCCACCACCGAGGAGATCGCCAGCGAAGCGCGCCTGTCCGTCGGCGAGACCCGCGGCGTGCTCAAGATGGCGCGCCACCCGATTTCCCTCGACCGGCCGGTGGGCGAAAGCGAAGACAGCTACTTCGGCGACTTCATCGAGGACGAGGGCGCCGAGTCGCCGGTGACCGCGGCGACGGCGGAGATGCTCAAGGACAAGATCGAGAGCGTGCTCGACACGCTGACGCACCGCGAGCGCGAGATCATCAAGCTGCGCTACGGCATCGGCAACGGGTTCACGTATACGCTGGAGGAGGTGGGCAAGATCTTCAAGGTGACGCGCGAGCGCGTCCGGCAGATCGAGGCCAAAGCCATCCGCAAGCTCCAGCACCCGATCCGCTCGCGCAAGCTCGAGGGCTTCCTCGACGGCGCCACGACGCTGGCGACGTGATTTCTTCTTCTACCTCTCCCTTTCAGGGAGAGGGCAGGGCGAGGGTGGAGAGCTGATGGAGCGGCATGGCGGGGATAACGCGAGCCTCCGACGCGATCCGGCCGGATCGGGGCGCGGCCGGACGGCGTGGAAGATTTTTTCAGGGAGGCCCTTTCGGGCCTCCTTCTTTTTGGGTATCATAGGGACGGCCTTATACCATACCGACATGCTCATGCACGGGGGAGAACATGCAGAAGACCGTTGAGCAGACGCTGGAGACGCTGAAAGTGCTTCAGGGGGTGGACGACGAGCTGTGGAAGATGCGCTCGGGCGTGGCGGCGCTGACGTTGCGGGTGGACGCGCACAAGAAGACCGTGGCGGAGTTCGAGGCCGAGTTCAAGAAGAAGGGCGACGAGTTGAAGCTCACGGAGAAGGAGTCGTCGAAGAAGGAACTCGACCTCAAGGTTTTCGACGAGAAGATCGGCAAGCTCCGGCAGCAGCTCGCAACGCTGACGTCCAACAAGGCCTACGCGACGATGATGGAGGAGATCGGCGGGCACGAGGCGGAGCGCAGCCGGGCGGAGGAAGAGGTGCTCAAGGTGATGGAGCGGATCGAGGGCTCCAAAAAGGACATGGAAGGCGTCAAAGGGAAGATCCGCGAGGCGCAGGAGGCCGTGAAGCGCGAGGAAGCCGCCGTCGCCGACGAGGTGCGCGCGCTTTCCGGGTGCATCCGCGAACTTTCCGCCGAGCGGCAGGGACTCGTCTCGCAGCTCGACCACGTCATCGTGGAGCGTTACGAGAAGATCGCCCGCTCGAAGCAGGGCAAGGCCGTCGTCGCCGTCAAGGACGGGACCTGCCAGGGCTGCTACATGGGCATCACCAAGCAGATGATCCTGCGGCTCTGGTCGAAGAAAGAGATGCTCTCCTGTCCGAACTGCGCGAGGCTCATCTACCTCGAAGGCGCCGTGCAATGAGCGCGGCGCGCCGTTTCGTCGTGAACATCGACGGGGGGTCGTCGGGCAACCCCGGGCCCTCGGCGTCGGCGGTGGTCATCCGCACCGAGGACGACGGCACGGCCGTTCACGAGCAGGGCTATTACCTCGGGCGCACGACGAACAACGTCGCCGAGTACTATGCGCTGGTGATCGCGCTGGAGGAGCTGCTCATCCTCCGGGCCGAGTCGGCGGTGGTGAGGTCGGACAGCGAGCTCCTGGTGAAGCAGATGATGGGCGAGTACCGCGTGAAGAATCCGGCGCTCAAGTTCCTGCACGCGCGGGCGAAGCGCCTGGCCTCGGCCATCGAGCGATTCGAGATCGTCCACGTCCCTCGCGAGGAGAACAAGGACGCCGACCGCCTTGCAGGCGTTGCCATCCGCGAGGCGAAGAAGCTCGCTCCGCCCGACACCGGCGACGAATAGCCCCCGGCATGTTCTCGGTTCTTTGACATCCCCTTCCGGCCGGACGGCCGCGTGGGGGGTGCGGGTCGGACGCGTCGCGCGGGGACGGGCTCTATTTTTTGTCTTCGAAAAATGGTGCCTGTCCCCTTTCTTAGCGCGACGCGTCCGACTCGCACCCCTCCGAGGAAAGTCCGACCTCCACAGGACACGGTGACGGGTAACGCCCGCCGAGCCGACGGGCGACCGTCGGTGCAGGGAAAGCGCAACAGAAAGTATACCGCCTTTGGATGACAGGCAGGAATGCCTGTCCGCCAGGGGTAAGGGTGAAAAGGTGCGGTAAGAGCGCACCGGTCTCGGCGGCAACGCCGGGGCCCGGCAAGCCCCGCCGGGAGCAAGGCCAAACAGGAGGAAGAGGCGGTCCGTCTCAATCGTTCCGGCTTGCCGGGACGGGGACCTCCGGGTAGGCTGCTGGATCTTCCGGGTAACCGGAAGACGAGAGAAATGGCCGTCCGTCCAGGAAATGGTGACAGGCACCGTGACGTCGTTAAGGTGCCTGTCACCATTTCCTGGACGACAGAAGTCGGCTTACAGGCCGGAAGGGATTGTCAAGCGAACCGTCTTCGCCCTGACGGGGGGATGTCGAAAAAAGACGGACGCCTCCTCGCGAGGGCGTCCGTCTTTTTTCATGCGTTGCGGGCGGCGGCTACTTCATCGTCGCGGGCCTCGGCGGCCCGAGTTCGGTGTTGAGGAAGATGCGGTCGCGTTCGAGGAGTGTGCCCTTGTCGCGTTCGAGCTGGATGAGGGCCTTGTTGTAATTGACGACCGCCTGGCGCTCGGCGCTCTCGGCCTGCGACAGGAGCGTCTGGGCGTTGAGCACGTCGAGGATGAGCGCGGTGCCAACGTTGAACTTCTCCACCTCGGCCCTCAGGCGCTCCTCGGCCAGTTCGCGGGCGATGCGCGTCGAGCGGATGAGCTTGAGGCTCGTGTAGACCTGGCGCACGTCGCGCTTGATCTGGATGATGATCGTGTCTTCGTCGTTCTTGATGACCAGCAGCGCCTTCACCTTGTTGAGCCGCGCCGTCAGGTATCCGGCCTTCGCCGCGCGGTTGCCCAGCGGGATGTCCACCGACACCTGCGCCGAGGCCTCGGGGTATTTGCCGGTGCCGAGCGCCCGGAAGGAGTCGCCCATGTCGTTGCCGAGGCCGTTGACGCTCAGCGTGGCCTGCACGTCCACGACGGGCAGCTTCTGGTTCTTGGCGATGACGAGGTCGAGGTCGGCGTTCTTCACCTGGATGATGTCCGCGCGGTAGTCCGGCCGCGAGCCGAGCGCGATCATCGCCTCGGATTCCACGTCGGGCGAGACTTCCTTGTAGGCCGCGCGCTCCAGGGGGATGATCCCCGTGTCGTCCAGGAGCCGGCTGCCCCGCTTGTTGATGTACTGCCGGATCTGGTCCTCCTTGTCCTGCACGGTCTGCTGCGCGGTGATGATGTCGCTTTCCTTCGACGCCAGGTCCGCCCGCACGCGCGCGATCTCGATGGACGCGAGCACCCCCGCCTCCACCTGCGCCTCCGTCTGCTCCAGCGTGTCCCGCGTCAGGCGCAGCGCCTTGCGTTTTACGTCCAGGTCCTCGATGGCGAACACGAGGTCCCAGTAGGTCTGCTGCATGTTCAGGAGCGTCGTCAGCACCGAGTCCTTGAACTTGCACCGGTCCATGTCCGCGCTGTTGCGCGACTGCCACACCGGCGCCAGGTTTACGTCCGTCCCGGCGTTCCTCAAGAGCGGCTGCGTGATCTGCACGTATGCCGCGGTGCTGTAGGTCGAGCTGGTGCTCGCGGTCCCGTCGCGCTCGATCTTGATGCCCGGCTGGATCTTCCCGCCCGATTCGAGCTGCTTCTGGAGCCCCACCTGCACCGACTCCACGTTCGTCTCGGCCTTGGTCAGCTTGTCGCTCGACTTCGAAATGAGGCTGGGCGTCGCCGTGTAGGTGGATTGCCACGTGCTCACGAACGACCAGTCGAAGTTCGCCTCGGCCTTTTCGACCGCCGCCAGCGCCACCGCGGGGGCCACGCGGTTGATCTTCACCTGCATGCTGTTCTCCAGCGTCAGGCGTATCGCCTCCTGCATCGACAACATGATCGCCTTGCGCGGACGCAGGTCCTCGATCGTCGTCTCGTTGTCGCCGGTCATCGGCGGAACGACGCCCTTCAACTCGCGCATGATGGCGGCGTTGTCGATCGCCGGCACGACGGGAATCGCGGGCGTGGGCGGCGCCTGGGCCGACAGCACGGCGGGCGCAAACAGGGCCAGAAGGAGAGCGAGTATCGTGGCTTTTGTGGACATGGCGCGGCCTTCCAGTGTGAGGAGCGGTTCCCCGTCGCCTCGTACAGGCTACGGGACGCGGCTATTCTACCGACCTCCCCGGCGGGCGCGCAAGGAATTTCGGGCTCCCGAGCCCTCAGAATCCGAAGCCCTGCAAGTCGGGCTCCCGCCTTGTGTCGAGGAGCATGAGCGCCAGGAGCAGGTAGCCCGTGCCGTCCACCGATTCGTAGAGGTGCGAGCCGGGGTAGCCCTGGAAGAGGCCGTCTTCCCAGAGGCGGTCCACGGCTTCCCCGGCCAGCCCCGACGCGGCGGCGAGGATATCGGGGTCCTCCAGCGCCAGGCCGGCCCGGACCAGGAGATGGATGCACCGTCCGTAGCTCTCCGCGTAGGCCCACCGGCCCGTCCGGCCGGGGCTCGTCTCGACGGTGATCCGGCACATGCGCCGCACGGCCCGGACGAACAGGTCCTCGCCGGTCAGCTCATGCAGCGACAGGCAGGCCTCCGCCAGCGCCATGGGGTAGTCGTGGGTGGGCCACTGGTCCGTGGTCCACGCATCGGCGTGCCGGCGGGGCCAGTAACCGATTTCGTCCGAAAGGACCGGGTCTCCGCTGTCCACGGCGACCTGGCCGAAGTAGCGCTCCGTCGCCTCGTCATAAGCGTGCTCGACGTAGGCCCGGACGCCGTCGGCGGCCATGCGGGTGAACTCGGCCTCGGAGGCGTAACGGCCCGCCCTCAGCAGGCACTGGGCCCAGAGTCCGATCTCGGAGGTCGACACCTTGGAGTCCCAGCGTCCCATGTCGGGCTCGTTGGCCACAAGGCCGGTGGCGGCCCCGCGATGCCGGTAGCTGTACCGGGCGACGCGAAGCGCGAGGTCCGCGAGATCCCGCTCGCCGGTCTTGCCATAGAGCCAGGCCAGGGACTCCACCAGGATGCCTCCGGCCTCGATGAAGGCGTGGCCGCGCTTGCCGTCGTCATGACGGTTGAACCCGCCGCTGCCGGGGTCATAGACGTGCCGCAAGCCCATGGCGCGGATGTAGCGGGCCGTCTGTTCCGGCGCGTGTCGCCAGAAGACCTCCCAGGCCGGCGTGATGGGGCGCAGCTCATGATGGCCGTGGTAGAACTCGACGACCCCGCGGCTCGCCGTGTCGTAGTAGGCGTGGTTCCCCCAGCGGAACATGCCGGTGGGACCGACGCAGAGGTCGAGGAAGGAAGAGACGTACGCGTCCGCGGATCGCGCATAGCGGGGATCGTCCGTCAGGGTCGACAGGGCATAGGCGGCAACGACGGTCGGCTGGTCCCAGTAGAGTGTGCTTCCGCGCGGCGCCCCGATGAGCCGGTAGACGCGCCGGGGAACGCTGTCGCCCTCCGGGTATCGCCCCGTGCGGATGTCGAGCGCGCTCGCCCACATGGGCCTCTCGGGGTCGGGAAGGGCCGAGGTCAGTTTCTCCAGGTGAGTCGCGATCTTCGTCAGGCAGTTCATGGCTGGATGTTCCCGAGAGCCTGTCCGGGCGCTTCCCTTGTCGAGTTTCACCCGGAGGAACCACGGGTCGCGGCGGGCCTCTTCGAGGCCGATGCGCTCGATATCGGCGATCTTCATCAGCCGGAGCACGGCGGCGCCCACCCGGCCGATGCGGAGTGCCCCGGCCTTGACCAGGGGGGGCTCGACGGCGTTGAACCGCGCCTCGGTGCGGTAGGGGAGGTTGTTCCCGTTGTGCAGGTCGCGCAGCTCCTTCTGCCTTTCGGGCGGCAGGCGGAGGAACTCCTCCACCGTCAGCGTCCAGAAGGGCTTGTCCTGGACCTTGTACTCCAGGTTGCCGAATTCCTCGATGAGATGCACCGACGAGTTGCTGTCGTGATCGCAGCCGATCAGCAGGGCCTTGCCGCCGCGAACGGCCATCAGGTGCAGGAACTTGTGCTCGGCGGCGGGGAAGATGAAGCGGTTGTTGAACGCGCACAGCTCTTCGGCCATCGGGCCCTTCGCGCAGATGGAATAGAGCGGGTGGAAGCTCCGGACGAAGTCGGCGCGTTTGCGCGCGGTCTTCGGGATGATCCCCGTGTAGACCAGGTCGTCGAGTGAGTCCCGAAAATCCTTCACGTTCCGGCCGGTGAAGGTCGGAAAGACCGCCGTGCCGTTCGGCCCCACCACGTCGAGCACCGCGTCGATCACCGCGCCCGGGCCGCCCTCCACGCGCCCCAGGCTCTTGAGCGACGAGTGGACGACCACGGCGTCGCCCGCCGCCAGTCCGAGCGTCCGCAGCGCGGCGGCGATATCCGTGCGAGTCACACCGGGAAGCATCGGCTCCGTCATGGGGCGCCTTTCATCAAAGGGGCTTCATCTCTTCGCCGGGGCTGTTGTCCAAAGGGGCATTCCGTTCGCTCTTGCCGTGGCGGTCCTGGTGTCCATTTCCATAATGGAGCGAGATGGTGCTCTCACTATTACTATTGCAGGTTTCCCCGGCCGCGAAAAAGCGTTGACTTCGCCTTCGGCCGGGACTATCATGGCGCGACTCTTCTTTCGAGGGAGACTTCATGCAACGGATCGCGTGGACTCTGGTGGTGTTGTGTCTGGCGGCCTCGGCGAACGCCCAGCCGATGGCGGCGGGGGAGCCGGCCGGCCAGGATCTCAAGTGCCCGCTTGACGAGAACCGCTTCACCCCGCCGCCGGCGCAGCGGCCGGATCCGGGCGGGGGCTCGGACAGCGACGGGTGCCTCCATTCCCTCGAGTCGGACGCCCTGACCGGGCTGGTCGTCATCTGCCCGCGGTGCAATTACGCCGCCTCCGACCGCGCCTTTGCCGCGGCCATCCCCGACGCGAAGCGCGGGGCGCTCCTGCGAGTGCTCGCCAGGAGCCGCTACCGCGACGTGACCGACACGGTCGTCGAGGTGCCCGCGTGGGAACGCTTCCGCCTGGGGGCGCAGTGCGCGCATGTCCTGGGCAACGCGGACGACGAGGCGTCGATGCTCCGGTTCGCCGTGTGGGCGGCGCGCATCGAGGCGTGCAGCCCGTCGACGCTGGACCTCTGCCGTCCGGTGGCGAGCAATTACGGCATCCCGCTTCCGCAGGCGATGACGCCGCTGCCGCAGCGGTACCAGTATTATTCGACGCGCGGCATGGAGCAGGTGATCGACGAGCTGAACATGCGCATCGCCGACGCCCCGAAGGTCGAGGAGAAGCATCGGCTGACGCTGGAGCTGGCGATGGTGTACGAGCGCGCGGGGTTCGCGGCGAAGCGCGACGAGGTCGTCGCGAAGCTCGGCGAGGCGTCCGCCTCCGATGCTGCGGTCGCGGCGCCCCTGGCGCGGTTCAAGAAGCTCCTGGGCATCGAGCGCGATTTCGAGACGCAGCTCGTGGACGTCCTGAAGGACCGCGCGGCGAAGGCCGCGTCCCGCGATTTGAAGGCCGAAGATCATTTTCTTGCCGCCGATACGCTCCGACGTTTGGGCCGCGACAAGGAGGCCGTCGAGGAATACCGCGCCGCCCGCAAGCTCATGCCTCAGCCGAGCAACGAGCGCATCTACGCCGATTATTTCCTGACGACTCTCGCCCCGGGCGAGCCGCTCCCTGCTCCGGAGCCGGAGAAGGTCGAGACGACCAATCTTGCCCCGGCGCCCGAGGCCCCGAAGACGACCGAAACGCCTAAGACTCCCGAGGCCCCGAAGTAGC
>JBBIVY010000075.1:14695-16501 GCA_037439485.1 Planctomycetota bacterium
CCCGAGGCCCCGAAGACGACCGAAACGCCTAAGACTCCCGAGGCCCCGAAGTAGCGCGGCAAGCTTCCTGAATAACACCCCGGCAGCGGCGGCGCGCAAGTCGCCTCTGCCGGCTGCATTTAACGGTGAAGCCTGCCCCGTAAACAACTCGGCGCGGTCCGGGCGAATCGGGTCGCGCCGAGGGGGGACGGATGAAATTGCGCCGGCTTAGAAGAGCATGATGGTGTTGGTGGTGCCGAGGATCCAGGTGAAGATGACGGCGACGAGCCAGAACAGGATTCCCTCGACGAGGACGCTGATGCCCGCGAAGACGAGCGCCGGCGCGTGCGCGGCGTCGTGGGCGCGGTGAATGACGAGGTACATCAGCCCGCCGCCCGCGGCGAGCCGCACGATTCGCTCCACCCACAGCGATACCTCGGGCATTCCGGACCAGATGAATATCCACGGCAGCAGCATCGCCGCTCCGACCAGCGTGCGCGCGGCGAGGACGCCCATGAAGCAGTTCGCCAGCGGCAGGCCTGACGTGCCGAACATCGTCCCCGCGATGCCCGCGATGATCCCCGACGTCACCGTCGCCGCCAGCGCCAGCACGAAGGGCACCGCGATGAACCACAAGCCCAGCTTGATCTGAGATTTGTCGTTGAGGTCGTAGAGCATCCACGCCATCACCGCCGAGCCGAGGACGAGCAGGATGAGCGCCTTCTGGAAATTCGCCCCCGACGGCGTCGCCTGCACGATCGTCTCCACGGTCGCGGAGGGCTTCGTGATCATGTCGGGGAAGACCTTGATGTAGTCGTAGTCCCCCTCGATGCCGCCGGAGTCCGACGTCGACTTGTGCCCCGTGCGCAGGTTCGTCCCGCAGTGAATGCAAAACACCGCGTCCGCCGCGATCTGCTTGCGGCAATGCATGCACGTCTTGGTCTCGCCCGCCACCTCCGCCTCGACGGCGGGCTGGTTCATGGTGAGCGCGGAGTCCCTCTCCACGTACGCCTCTTCCTCCTTGGCGGGCTCGGCCGGAGCAGCGGGCGCGGCGGGCGCCCCCGTATCGGGCACCAGCACGATCTTCCCGCACGCCGGGCACTTGCCCTTCTTGCCCGCGAACTCGTCCTTCACCGTGATCTCACGACCGCAGCTGCACGAGAACGTGATCGGCATCTTCAAACCCTCCGGGATCGTTATACCGACGGCGATTCAGGCGGCTCACCAGTATATTGAGCGGGGCCGTGGCGCGCAAGTTCCAAGTTCCGCGGTTTCAAATCCCCGGCAGACAAGTTCCAAAGTTCAATTCCCAAACTCCAATGAAATTCCAAACTCCAAATCTCAAACAGTCGGGAGCGTGACCGGGGCTTTTAGAATTTGGCGTTTGGAACTTGAGATTTCATTGGAATGTGGAGCTTGAGAATTGGACCTTGTCTCCCCGCGAAGCCCCGCGTATGATTGTGCCGTCCAACGTTCCAAGAGTCGCGGGGGATTCCCGATGCCCACAACCCATTCCTTCCCCAAGGCCGCGGCTTTTCGGCTGTCGCTGTATCTGCGCGAGGCGACGGACCTGGAGCATAAGGGGGTGAAGACGGTGTCGTCGCCGAGGCTGGCGAAGCGGCTGGGGTTCACCGAGGCGCAGGTAAGGCGGGACTTGGCGATGTTCGGGCAGTTCGGCCTGAAGGGGGTGGGGTATCCGGTGCCGGAGCTTATCGGCGAGTTGAAGCGCATCCTCGGCACCGACCGCATCCGCTCGGTCGTCCTCGTGGGCGCCGGGAACCTGGGCCACGCCCTTGCCGCCTACCAGGGATTCCTCCGCCAGGGCTT